>JARKQH010000179.1 GCA_029974925.1 Verrucomicrobiota bacterium | reverse complement strand
GCCCTGCTCGAGTTTTACAGCCGGCGAATCGAAAACGTGTCGTCGCTGCCCGAATTGGACCGCTGGCTGGGGGCGCACCCCGAGCCCGGCCTGCTCCGGGTGACGGAGGCGGACCTCACGGGCGGCCGGGAGCTGCAATTCGACGCCGGGGCATTTCCCGACACGGTGGACTTGGGCGGCCAGCCGGTGCCGGTGGCCTATGCGTATCAACCCGGCGAAGAAAAGGACGGAGTCACCGTCCGGCTCAACCCGGCGCTGGCGCAGGATTTGCCGGCCGCGGCCATTGAATGGTCGGTGCCCGGCCTGCGCGAGCCGCAGGTGGCGGAGCTGCTGCGCTTGCTGCCCAAGGCCCTGCGCCGCGAGCTGATGCCGCTGGCGCCGAAGGTTGCGGAAATCGTCCGCGACCTGCAGCCGGGCGGCCAGTCGCTGGCCCACGACCTCTCGGCGTTCATCCGGCGCCGGTATGGCGTGGAAGTGCCGGTCTCCGCGTGGGCGGTCAGGGCCATGCCGGCGCATCTCCGCCCCCGCATTGAAGTGGTGGGCCTCGATCGGACGAGTCTCGTGGCCGGGCGCGACCTGGCTGAATTGCGCCGGCAGTTGGCCCGGCAGCCCGAGCCAGGCGCGGCGACGGACGAACTCCCGGCCTGGACTCGCGCTGCCCAGCAGTGGGAGAAGTTCGGTCTCACCGGCTGGACCTTTGGCGACCTGCCCGAACGAATCGCCGTGGCCGAAGGGGCGGGTCTGCGGCTTGAGGCCTGGCCTGGACTCGAGGTCGAGGACGGGCAGGTGAACCTCCGCCTGTTCCGCAGCCAAACCGACGCGCGCCGGGCCACCTTGCCCGGCATCCGGCGGCTGGTTGAGCTGGCGCTGGAAAAAGACCTGGCCTGGTTGGAGAAGGACCTTCGCGCGCTCAGCCGGCTTGGGCCGCTGCTGCATGATTTCTGTGCCGCCGAGCGGTTCGAACGCTCCGCGCTGGTTCATCTCAAGAATTTCCTCCTGCCAGCCGAGCTGTTTCCAAGCCTGACTCGCGCCGCGTTCGACGCGGCCGTGGCGGCGGCCAAAGCAAAGCTGCCCGGCCTGGCGGTCCGGTTCGGTGACCGGGTGGAGGAAATCCTCAAGCTCAGGCACGAATTGGTTCGCCGGTTCGGCTCGCCCGTGGCCCCGGCCGCCCCTGCCGCCGCCCCTGCCGCCGCGCGTTCCCGAACCCTGTCAGACCTCAAGCAATTGGGCGCGCCTCCCGCTCCGCCGCGCACGACCAGTCCCGTGCCCCGCGAATTGGCGGCGTTGCTCCCTCCGGATTTCCTCGAGCGAATTCCCTTCCCGCGGCTCGAACACCTGCCGCGTTATCTCAAGGCCCTCCGATTGCGCGGTGAACGGGCGGCGCTGAACCCGCTGAAAGACCAGGAGCGCGCGCGGCAGCTTGCGCCTTATGTGGCGGCTTTGCGGCAGTGGGAGTCCGCAGCGGAGCTGCCCTCCGCGGCGCGGCAGTTGGTGGAGGAATTCCGGTGGATGGTCGAGGAATACAAAGTGTCGCTTTTCGCCCAGGAACTGGGCACCGCTTTCCCCGTGTCACCCAAGCGGCTCGAGGAGCACCTGCAGCGGATTCGCGAAGCGGCAGGCCGGTGAAAGTCGGCTCGGGCGCCGACGACCGTTCCCCGTCAACGCGCCACGTCCGCCGGGAGCGGCCCGGCCGGCATCAACTCAATCCTCCGGCCGTTCGCCGTGGGGGGCCATCTTCACGAGCTTGGGGTCGAACTGGCCGAGGATGGTGACCAGGTCGTGCTGCGCGGCCATGACCTCGTGAATGTTTTTGTAAACCATCGGCACCTCATCCAGCCCGGCCGAGATCAGCGTCACGCCCTTCTCGCGCAAGTACGCGTTCACTCGCTTCCAGTCGAAGGTCTTCGTCGCCTGCGTCCGGCTCATCACCCGTCCCGCGCCGTGAGAGGCCGAGTTGAGCGATTCCGGATGCCCCTTGCCGCTGACCAGGAAGCCCGGGGAAGCCATCGAGCCGGGGATGATGCCCAGCACTCCCTTGCCCGCCGGCGTGGCGCCTTTGCGATGAACAATCACTTCCCGCTCCTGCCCGCCAATCACATGGCGTTCCTTCCAGGCAAAATTGTGATGGTTTTCGACGTCCAGCAGCACCTCGGCGCCGAGGTGGGCCGCGATGTGGCGGTGGATGAGGGCGTGATTGGCGGCGGCGTAACGGCCCATGAGTTCCATCGCGGCCCAGTACTCCTGTCCTTCCTGCGAATCCAGCGGCAGCCAGGCCAGCCGCTTCAACTCGCTGGGCAGCCCGCGGAACCGGCTGAACGCCAGCTTGCTGTAATAATCACAAACTGCGGCGCCGGTCCCGCGGCTGCCGCTGTGCGAAAGCAGGGCGAGGTAGGCGCCCGGTTCCAACCCCCCGATTCTGTCATGGGCGGTAAAGATGCCGAATTCGACGAAATGATTGCCGCTGCCGCTGGTGCCCAACTGTGCCCAAGCGCGGTCCTTGTTCTGTTGGGTGACCGGGCTCACGTTCCAGTCGGCGTCCATGACCTCATGCTGGCGCCGGTTTTTGAAGGTCGCACCCACCCCGAAACGCGTTTCGGCTTCGATGGCCCGGGTGAGACGCTCGGGATGCCGCTCCAGCTCCCGCAATGGAATGTCCAGCACCGTCATCTTCATGCGGCAGGCAATATCCACCCCCACGGCATAGGGAATCACGGCGTTTTCCGTGGCCAGGACCCCGCCGATCGGCAGCCCATACCCCACGTGCGCATCCGGCATCAACGCCCCGGCCACCGCCACCGGCAACAGACACGCCTTCTCCATCTGCATCACCGCCTCGGGCTCCAGCCCCTCGCCCCACTGACGATACTTGACCGGCTCGGCCCGCGGAGGCGGCGGAGCGCCGGCAATGGCCCTGGCCAGCTCCCCGCGAAGCGGGTCCTCCAGGTAGCGGGCCGGATCCGCCAGAATCGCCTTTAATTCCTCCTCCAACCGCGCCTTGTCCCCCCCGCTGAGGAGAAACCGCGAGACGAAATCCCCCGCCCGGCGCGTCGCTTCGCCCAAGGGAACGCCCAATCGCAGAAAGTCTTTTGCATTCATCAGTGTGGTCCAACGGCGGCTTCGTCTCGGAAAGTCCGCTTCCGCATTATTCCGTAAACCGCTTCCGTAATCGAGCGTATTGCGGACGCCGCAGCTTTGCCGCTAAGTACATCATAAGACAAAACAGCGTTCGAGCGAATCAACTGACTCAGCCGGTATGGTTCAGGATCGTCTAAACAAAGCGGTGCTGCGCCGATTCAAGGAACTCGGCCTTCCCCCCTCCTTGATCGAACTCGATGGATTTCGGGACCACTTCCTTTACCACCGCTGGGTCATGTACGTCCGCGACCGGGACAACATCGCGGATGTCCATCTGATCCAGCCGCCTGAGGCTGCCGCCTCCCCGGGGGTCTCCCCCTCCCGTCCCACCGGCTTTCGCCGGCCGTGATGTGGCGGCCGTGATTGCTTTTGAGAACCGCTCCGGTTAAAGTCCCCAACCTGAGATTCGGCAGGGTGTCGTGCCGCCCAGGCGCGGGAGGGCGCGGGGCTGGCGTGCAGGCGCATTGAACGCTCCCGCGCCCGGATGGCGTCCGAGCCTTGGAAATGGCCGGGCGCTCGTGCCGCACGGGCAGAAACGCCTGGCGCGCGGGCCTGCCTCGAAGCACCCGCCAACGCGTCCGTAGCTCAATTGGATAGAGCTTCTGACTTCGGATCAGAAGGTTGCAGGTTCGAGTCCTGCCGGACGCGCCATTTTCAAGCAAGGGCTTTGGCGGCATAAAAACTCCGCAAGCTCGGCTTTTCTCGTGACAAACTCCTGACAAGTCAGACCGGAATCCTCTCCCTTGACGCCTCAGGAAGTGCCAACGCGGTAGTCGGCTGTCGGTATCACGACGGATTACCGAAGGCGGGGACTCTCACCGCCAGGCAGACCGTTGCGAGCGTGCGGGCAGGGCAGAGCGTCGGGCGGAGCCGGGATTTGATGCCGGATATCTTCCGGCATGGCGAAGTGCTCCCGGAAGGCGGTGCCAACGAAGAGGAAGTCCGGCTGACCGCCATCGGGAAACCGGAACCCTCGCCACAGGCAAAGCCGTCAAGCGGTTCGGGAAAGCTTGGTGCGGTGCTGAGCGCGCCATTCCCCGGGCGGAATGCCCTCCCAGCCTTGAAAGGCGCGAAAGAAAGAGTTGGCGTGCTCGTAGCCGAGAAAGTAGGCGACTGTGTTGAGATCAACGGTGCTGTGCGTGAGGTAGTGACGTGCCAGTTCGCGGCGGGTGTCTTCGAGCACCTGTTGGAATGTAATCCCCGCCTCCGTCAGCCGCCGCTGGAGGGTGCGCACGCTGGTGCCCATTTCCCTGGCGGTTTGCTGAAGGGTTGGGCGCCTGCCGGCCAGGGAGCGTTTGAGGGAACGCTTGACCTGATCGCCGATATCGGCGGCGGCGTTGCGTTCTTGAAACTCGGCTTCCAGGTGGGCCCCAATCGCCGCAAGCAGCTCCTCGTTGTGGGTTACAAAGGGCAGGTCCAAGTCACGGTTGCGAAAGACCAGCGCGTCGCGACCGGCTTTGAAACGGACGCGGCAGCCGAAGTGCGACTCGAGCAACGGGCGGTGGTTGACCGGGCGGGTCAGTTCCAGGCGCAGGGGCGTGATGCGTCCGTCGGTGCCCCGGCGAGCGATGCCGAGCACCCAGGAAAGGACGAGGTCGGCCAGGATGTCCGGTTGCGGCTCTTGGGCTTCCGGGTAGATGAACTCCACGGAAGCTTCGTCCCCGGTCGTGAGCACCCGGAGGTGTTGCGGACAGGTCAACTGCTTGAAGCGCGCAATGCGCTGCAGAGCGTCGCGAAAGGACTGGCTGCAGACCGCCGCAACGGTGGTGGGGTGGTAAAGCTCAAACCGTGGCTCCTCCCCCATCTTCAGGCCAATGGCGGGGTCGGGAGTCAGGTCGCGGACCGCGCGCCAGAGGGCGAAGACTTGAGCCGTGGTGGCGACAATCTTCTCCTGCCGGAAGAAGGTTTCCGGCAAGCCGGCCCGACGGAGCAGTGCGGGAAGAGGAATCTGGAATTCGGCCAACCGCTGCGGCCAGGCCCTGGGGAGGTGGAATCGGTCACTCATGGAGGGCAATGACCGGAGCGACTCCACCCTTGAGGCCGGGGCCGGCAAGTGGTTCGTTGTCGGGCATCAGAAGTTGCCGTCGAGGGTGGCCACTTCAGCCCGCAGCCCTGCGGTGTCATTGAGCGACAAGGAGGCACTTTAACTGAGATTGGTCTCGCAGCAGGAGCTTGCCGTCGGCCAGCGCCATGGGCGCCCAGTTCTGGTTTCTGCCGCCCACGCGTGAAGCCATCGGATCATTCTCCGAGCCGCTTCCTCCCTCGCGCAGCACTTTGGCTGAGGCCAGCAGCTTGAAGCCGGATGGATCCGGCTCAATCAGATACAAGGTCTCCGCGCCGTCGGTCGCCAGGAGGAGGCCGTCGGCCAGAATCATGCTGCCCTTGTTGAAATCCGGCGCCCGTTTGGTTTTCCACAGGATTTTGCCATCCAGGGTCATGCACACCATGCCGTCGCGCCGGCTGTTGGTTCCGTACTGAGCATAGAAGTGGCCTTTGTGCAGGACCGGCGGTTTGGTTTGATCGCCAAATTCAGCGGTGGTGAACAGTTCCGTTGTGCCGTAGCTGCCGTCCGCCTTTTTCTCCACCTTGATCATGGTTGCGCCCAGCTCATAGCCGCCGACAATCAGCACCCTGTTCTCGCCGGCATCCACGGCGCTCGCCACCGAGATGTGACATTCCCACTTGTCATATTTCCACAGGATTTCCCCTGTCAGCGGGTCCATTCCGACGACGTTGCCCAATTCATTGTCCGGGCTGGTCCGTTGGAAGGGGTTGGTGGATGAAGTGACCATGACCACATGGTCCTTTCCGTCCACCTTTACGAGGGCCGGGCTGGCATAGCTGATCAGGCCAAGCGGGGGCGTCTGCCATTTGACCTGGCCGGTGGCCTTTTCATAGGCCACCACCCCGGCCTGGGGCGCTTGTGAAGCCACAATCACCAGGTCGCCATACACCAACGGGCACTGCGTGATGGCCCACATCGGAAGCCGGTCGCCGCCGAAATCCTTCCAGACGTTCTTGTTCCAGACGGGTTTGTGGGTGTGAATGTCAATGCAATACAGGTCGCCGTTGTGACCGCAAGAATAGACATGATTGCCGTCCACGGCGGGGACGCTGCGCGAGCCGGGAAACATGACCGTGCCGGGAGCATCGTAAGCAAACTGCCAGAGTTCCTTGCCGGTGGAGAGGTCCAGACAACGGAGGGTGTCCCCCACCTTGTCGTCCCGGTCGAGGAGGTAAACCTTGCCGTCTTTGACAACCGGACCGCCGAACCCTCTGCCTACCGGAACAGTCCAGAGAACCGTCGGACCATTCGTGGGCCAAGTGCGCAGAATGCCCTTTTGGTCCGACGTGCTGTTCCTGCGGGGTCCCAGATACTGGGGCCAGTCCAGGTCCGCTGCCGAGACTCCCAAGACTGCCGCGCCCAGGAGCGCCAGGGCCAGATGCGTCGAGTACCGTTGCATTGTCATGGACTGACTGTAGAGGGAGCGCGAGGGGGATGTCATTAGCAAAGCGCGCCAATTTACCAGCAGATCGCGCCAACGATTTACAGCGGGGTCTCCGGCAGAGGAAAATCCTGACCACGGAAGAACCGGCCCTCCCCGACGCTCGGGACCTGGTTGCGCCTCTGGCGAGCGCCGGCCGCCGCCGTTGCCCAAAGGAACTCCCGCTTCAGGGCCGGGAGGAGGAAGCCGGAGGGCGAGGCGGGGCCGCGGCGGGGCCGGGCGGGGCCACGGCGGCGCCCGGGGCGGCGGAGGTGGCGGTCGGGGAAGGAGTCGCAGGCTGCGGACGCGCCTGCTCGCTGTAACTGATCAATCCGGCGCCGAAAACAATCAACACCACGCCGAGCCACCGCACGACGGAAACCTGCTCTCCCAAAAACCAGATGGCGGCCAGGGTCGCGAAAACAAAACTCAAACCCGACAACGGCCAGAGAAAACTCACCTCGCTCCGCGCCAGAAGGAACAGGAGGCAGCCGAAAAAGAGGGCCTCAAAAAACACGCCGAGGAGGATGTTGGAATTGACGAGGGCTTCGCGCAGCACGCGGACAACCCCGGCGGCCGTCACCGCCTGAAGGCCGCCGATTTGCGCCATGCCCTTTTTCAGCAACACAACGCCGGTGCTCTCGAATACCAGCCCGACCATCAAAATGAGCAGCAACTTGACCATTTCACAAATCCTGATACCGCACCAACTGAATGCCCAGCCGGCTCACCCGCTCTCGAACCCGGGGACTCACCAGCGCGTCAAACTCGGGTTTACACTCGGGCAGCGCGGGGTGGGAGTAAAGCTCGGAATCGCCGGCCGGCAGGCGCGGCAACAACCGGCAAAGGTAGTCCTCGTCCACCCGCCCGTTCTGCAGCAGGCCGAACACGGATTGAGTATGCCGGATGCCCCGTTTCGCCAGGGCGGGCCGCGCCCATGCGGCCAGGCCGCCGAACAGCAGGGCGTGCGCAAGCCGATACCCGAGCCGGCCGGAGGCCAATCGCAGGTTCAGCCCAAGCGGGTCGCGGGTCAGGCGCAGACGCTTGAGGCCCAGCGCTTCGGCTTCCTCCATCAGGATGCCGAGGACGGTCGGGTGGAGATGGAGGTGCAAATGCCCGTTCACATGGTCCAACGGCAAACCCGTCGCCCGGAATTTTTCAAACTGGGCGAGAATCTCCGCCCGCAATTGCGCCTTGAGTTCGCGCCGGAAGAAATAGCGGAGGCCGGCGCGGGCCGGCGAGTCGGGGAAGCGCCCCTGCTGGTTGACCAGGCCCGGGATGGCGTCCGGTCCCAGGGCGGAACGGCCGCAGGCCAACGTCAAGTGAAGGCCAACGCCCAGCCGGGGGCTGCCTTTGGCGAGGCGCACCGCCTCCGCGCAGGCGGGTTCGTCAACCATGAGGCTGGCAGAGGTCAGAATCCCCTCGTGATGGGCGCGAATCACGGCCTCGTTGATGGAATCCGACCGGCCGAAATCGTCGGCGTTGACCACGAGGCGGCGGCGGCCCGGCGGGGGGCGGGGGCAGGGGCTGCATGAGTCGCCCGGCGAATCGTGGAACCGCGGAGCCATGCGGCGATTTTTCCGGCGGCGGCCGGTTACACCCCGTAATGGCCCCGGCCCCGCCCCAGCGCCAGCCGAAGCCAGGTGGTCCCAATCAGGGCCAGTTTTTGCGCCCGGCTCAGCCGGGCGGTGTCGGAGCCGAAGACGTCGAACTGTCGCGACTCCAGTTTTTCCAACAGCCGCCAATAAACGGACGCCATGAGTTCAGCGGCAATCATGGCCCGGGAATCGGCGGCGGGGAGGGTTTCGCGCGCCGCCCGGTAGAACTGCCGGGCTCTGAGGCTGACGGCGCGGGCCGCCTGGCAAAAGCGGGAGGAGTACTCGAGACGGAGGATTTCCTGCGGGTCAACCCCATGGCGGGCCAGCTCCGAGAGCGGCAGGTAGATGCGACCCCGTTGGGCATCGCCGCGGACGTCGCGCAGGATGTTGGTCAATTGCAGGGCCTTGCCCAGGCAGACAGCGTAATCGCGGCACGCGGGATCGGTGTAGCCAAAAATCTCGATGCTCAGGAGCCCGACGACGGACGCGACCCGATGGCAGTAGAGCTCGAGGGCGTCGTAGTCCGGATACCGGCGAATCTCGAGGTCCATTTCAACGCCTTGCAGCAAGGCGTCGAAATGGGCGGCCGGCAGATGGTATTGCTGAATGACGGGCTGCAACTCGCGAAGCACCGGCCGCCGGGGGGTAAGGCCCGCATACGCGCGCGCCAGGTCCTCGCGCCAGTCGTTCAACAGGCGGCGGCGCTCCGCGACCGCCACGGATTCCTCGTCCGCCACGTCGTCCACTTCCCGGCAAAAGGCATACAGCGCCGACATGGCGCCGCGCTTCGGGCGCGGCAGGAGAACGAACGCCAGCGCCAGATTGGACGCGCTGCGGCGGGTGATCGCAAGGCTCTCCTCCATGGGTCAACCCGTGGAGGGGGGGTCGGTGCGCACCGGCGGCAGGCCCCCGGTTTCCGCCAGGGTGGGATTGCGGGGACGGTGGTGGCGACGGCGGCGGCGTCCCGAGCGGCTCGAGAATTCGGCCCGGTCGGTTTTCGCGCCGGCGGGCGAACTGGACCGGGGCCGATGCCCGTGATGGTGGTGACTGTGCCGGCGGCGGCGACGGACACGGATGATGAAGTAACACGCCAGCGCCGCCACCAGGAGCAGGACCGCCGCCGGCAACGCCAAATCCGACAGGTTCTCCTTGAGGGACGCCCACACCGACGCCCAACTGTCAAAACCAGGTCTGCTTCTCATCTCAACGATCCCTTGCTGCCGGGGCGGAAGGCTCCTCCTCCGTCTCCGGACCGGGTTGAATGTTCAGACGCTGCATGCGGTAACGGAGGGCATGCCGGCTGATTTTTAGATGTTCGGCGGTCTTGCTGAGGCTGTAATGATGCTGTTCCAGCAAGCCGGTAATCAGGTCCCGCTCGTATTGAGCCATGATTTCGTCGAGGGATTCCCCGGCGGGGGCGGCCGGCGCGCCCGGCTTCTGCAGCCGGGCCTCGAGTTGAAAATCCGGGAGGCTGGAGGCCTGGATTTCGGGCGACGTCTCGAGAATCAGCGCCCGTTCGATCACGTTGCGCAATTCGCGCACGTTGCCCGGCCAGCGGTGGGACTGCAGCTTTTGCCGCGCGACGCGGGAGATGCCGCGCAGGGACTTGTGCATGGAGGCGCCAAAGAGCCGGAGAAAGTGGTCGGCGAGCAGCAGGACATCGTCGCCGCGTTCGCGGAGGGGCGGCAGGCGGAACTGGACGACGTTGAGGCGATGGAAGAGGTCTTCGCGGAACTGGTCTTCCTGGATCGCCTTGACGATGTCGCGGTTGGTGGCGGCGATCAACCGGACGTTCACCCGCAGTTCCTGGGTGCCCCCCACCCGCGTGAAGGTGCCGTCCTCCAGGAATCGCAAGAGCTTGGCCTGCAGCGGCCGGCTCATGTCGGCAATCTCATCCAGAAAAATCGTCCCGCCGTCGGCTTCCTCGACCCGGCCGGGCTTTTGCCGGAGTGCGCCGGTGAAGGCCCCCTTTTCATGGCCGAACAACTCGCTTTCCAGCAAGGTCTCGGGGATGGCGGCGCAATTGATGCGGACATAGCTGGCCTCGGCGCGCTGGCTCAGGCTGTGCAGCGCCCCCGCCACCAATTCCTTGCCGGTCCCGCTTTCGCCCAGCACCAGCACGCGCGCATCCGTGGGGGCCACGGTCTGGATGAGCTGGCGCAACTCCCGCATTTTGGGGCACTCCCCGATGATCTGATCCAGCCGGTAGGTTTCATCGCTCCGGGCGCGCAACCGGGCGTTTTCCTGCAGCAACCGGTAACGCTCGGCGCAGCGCGCCACCGCATGGAGCAGCTCCTCGGGAGCGAACGGTTTGGGCAGGTAATCCACCGCGCCGGCCTGGATGGCCTCCACGGCCAGCTTCGGCGTGGCATAGGCCGTGATCATCAACACCTGCAGCTCCGGCCACTGAGCGCGCGCCTTGGCCAGGAACTCGTACCCGCTCATGCCGCCAAGCCGCGCGTCGGTAATCACCATGAAGAAATCCTCCTGCCCCAGCAGCAGCATCGCCTCCTCGGCGGACTCGACCGCCTTGACGGCGTACCGCTCGGCGGTCAGCACCGTCTTGAGGGACAACCGCATGTTCTTCTCGTCGTCCACAACGAGCACGGGCGGCAGCGGCAGGCTCATGGGCATCCTCACTTTCCAGCCCCGGCGGCGGGGCCCGGCGGTTTGGCCGGGCCGGCCCCGCCGCGCCCGCGCGGGCGGCCGGGCCGGATTCTCCGGTTTTCCGCGGTCTGGGTTTCAGTTTTCACTCAATCTTGAGCCGGAGCTCCGTTTTGGCTGGGAACAGTAATATGAAGCAGGCGCCTTTTCCAAGCTCGGATTCCACCCGAACCGAGCCCCCGTAAAGTTCCACGTTGTGCTTTACCGTGGCCAGGCCCAGGCCTGTGCCTTTGGGTTTGGAAGAGTAATAGGGCTCGAAAATCTTCTCCAGCCGGTCGGCGGGGATGCCGGGTCCGTTGTCCCGGATTCGCACTTCGATGGAACGATCCTCGAGACAGCGCGCGCTGACGTAAACGTGGCCTTCGCGGCCCTCGAGCGCTTCGCGGGCGTTTTGCAGCACGTTGACCAGCGCCTCGGCCAGATGGCGCCTTAACATCATCAAGGGGGGGAAAACCCCGGACCAGTCCGTATGGACCTGGATGGGATACCCTGCGCCGGGGGGAAACACCCGGGCGATGGCGGCGGCCAGTTCCTCCTCGATATGGAGTTTTTCGACCCGTCCCTCGCTCAGTTGCGCATACCCCATGATGTCGGTGATGATCCGGTCGGAGCGCACCACCTCCTCCTGGATGATCTGCACCTGCTCCGACACATCGGTCTGGCCGCGTTGGAGGGCGCGTTGCAGCGAGAAGGCCGCATTGTTGATGATGGCGAGGGGGTTCTTCATCTGGTGGGCGAATTCGGCCGCCAGGCGTCCCGCCGACTGCAACTGGCCCTCCCGCAGGGCAAACTCGCGGGCTTCCTCCTGAGCCCGGCGCTGGCGTTCGAGCAGGACCTGCACGCCGTAGGAGCAGATCGTGATGAGAAACAGCAGCAGCAGCCGCACCACCAGCGGTTCGGTCGGCAACGGGCCCGTCAGGCCCAACGCGATTTTCGCCTCCTCATCCAGGTCCTCGGCCAATTCGGCGATGGCCAGGTCCACGATGCCGGACAGCACGTAACAGGCGATGATGGTCAGGTTCAGCAGCAACTGGGACGTGCCCCGCGGCACGCTGACCGCGCTGCGCATGATCAGCCCCAGGAACAGCCAGTAAACAATGCTGTCATACCCGCCGGTGACCAGCGCCAGCGCCGCCAGGAAGATGCCGTCCATGAGAATGCTCGCGAAGACCACGTAGGTGAGGACCGACAGGCGCAAGTGCCGCATGGCCAGCAGCAGGGCGGCGATCACCCCGTTGACCGCAATGTAAATCCAGAGAAAATACTGGGTGGACTCGACGGCGATTTCCAGGGCGCCAATCACCCGCCCGAACCAGGGGGTGAAGTAGAACGAGTGCAGGAGCATGGCGATGCCCGCCGCTTTCAGCGGCAGCACCAGGTCGCGCTCCATCAACTCGATGCGCCGCAACAGCTCGGGAGTTTCCGGCTCGCTGATGGCCAGCAACTCCTTGATCTGCTGCCGCCAGGAGCCGACCGGCCGTTCCGACCCCACCCATCGCGGGCGGCCCGCAGCGGGCGGAACTGTTGGCCTGGCCGCCGCCCGCGCGGGGACGGGTTGCGGGGCGGCGGCAGCGCCGCCCGGCGCCGGGTTCGCAGCGGTTGGCTCCGCAGCCAGGGCCGCCCTATTCCAGAAGGGCCAGCGCACGTTCCACAATCTGTTCGACGGGCCAGAGCCGGCCCACGCCTTCGTATCCGCAGGAGAGCATGCCCTCCTCGGGCCCAATGAATTCGGCGCCCCGGGCCTGGAGCGTTTGAACGTTTTGCCGGGTGGCGGGGTGCTGCCACATTTTCCCGTTCATGGCGGGGGCGATGAGGATTTTGGCCTGGGGGTTGAGAGCCAGCGCCACACAGCTCAGCGCGTCGTTGGCCAGCCCGAGCGCCAGCCTGGCAATCGTGTGGGCCGTCGCCGGGGCGATCAACAGCAGGTCCGCCTCGTCCGCCAGCGTGATGTGAACCGGCTTCCAGCCGCTCTCGGATTCGTAAAGGTCCGTCACCACCGGGTTGCGGGACAGGGTCTGGAAAGGCACCGGGGTGATAAACCGCAAGGCGTCGGCGGTCATGATCACATGCACGTCGCAGCCGCGGCGGGTCAACTGGCTGGCCAGATCGGCCGCCTTGTGGGCGGCGATGGACCCCGTGACGCCCAGGACAACTTTCTTGCTCATGTGCGGTTCCTCATGCCGTGTCAAAACTCGGGCGCCTGGGCCCGGGCGGATTTCAGTTTTTCCGCCTCGAGGATCGCGAGCATGCGGCGGAGGTCCTCCGCCACGCTGTCGCTGATCAACAGGTAGTCAAAATTGCGCCATTGCGCGATTTCCTGCCGCGCCACACTCAGGCGTTTCTGAATCACCGCCGGGGCGTCGCTGCCCCGCCGCCGCAGACGCTCCTCCAGGACGCTCAAGGACGGCGTCGTGAGGAAGACCGACACCAGCGCCCGGCGCAGCTCCGGCTCGGCCTGCGCCTGTTGACGAATCGTGGCCGCCCCCTGGACATCCACGTTCAACAGCACGTCCCTGCCCTGGCGCAGCTTCCCCAGCACCTCCGCCTTGAGGGTGCCGTAACTATGCCCATAAACGGTGGCGTGTTCGAGAAAATGGCCCGCCTGGACGCGCCGGAGAAATGAGGCGGGGTCGAGAAAATAATAGTCCACGCCCTCCTGTTCGCCGGGCCGGGGGGGGCGGGTGGTGCAGGTCACCGCGCGGGTCATTTCCGGGCGGGCGGCCAGCACCTGCTGACACAACGTGGTTTTGCCCGCGCCGGAAGGGGCGGAGATCACCACCAGCAACGGGCACACCGGGGCGGCGGGCCGCGCCGCGGCCTGGCCTGCCATGACTGGCGTCTCGGCATTCATTTACTCGACGTTCTGCGCCTGCTCGCGAAATTTCTCCAGCTCGGCCTTGAGCGTGACCACTTCGCGGGAAATCCGGCTGTCGTTGGCCTTCGACCCGATGGTGTTGATCTCGCGGTTCATTTCCTGCGCCAGGAAATCCAGCATGCGCCCGACCGGTTCCCGGGCTTTCAGACAGTCGTCAAACTGCTGGAAATGGCTCTGCAGCCGGGTCAGTTCCTCGGAAATGTCGGAACGATCGGCGAAATAAACCACTTCCTTGAGCAGGCGGTCATCGTCCGCGGCCGGCGCCTCGAGACCGGCGGCCTTGATGCGCTCGATCAACTGCTGGCGGTATCGGGCGGCCACCTTGGGCGCCTGTTTTTGAATTCGCGCCGCCGCGCGCCGCATGATGGCAATGCGGCGTGAAAGGTCCTTCGCCAAATGCGCCCCTTCCCGCTCGCGCATCTGCACCAGCGCGGCCAGCGCCTGTTTGAGCGCCTTTTCGACCGCGGGCCAAAAATCCTCCTCCTCGACGAGCTGCTCGTCGGTCTGGAACACCCCCGGGGCGCGGGTCAGGTGGTCCAGGGTGACCGGTCCGGGCAGGCGCAGTTGGCGGGCGAGGCGGGCCAGCTCATGCGCATAAGCCTTGGCAAGCGGGAGGTTCAAGTGCATCCGGGCCGCGGTCTGGCTCGCCCCGGCGTGCAGCGACACCCGGGCGGTGAGCCGCCCGCGGGCCACGTGACGATTGATCAGGTCGCGAATCTGCGCCTCCAGCATCTCCATCTCGCGGGGCAGGGCCACCGAAATCTCGCTTTGCTTCCGGTTCACCGAGCTGATTTCCACCGTGACCTTGAACCCGTTGCGAGCGCAATCTCCGCGACCGTATCCGGTCATTGATTTCATCTGTAACACTATGGACAAAAGCCGGCGGCTTGTCGAATCTGGATTTGACACCCTGGGCGCCGGCCCTTCCGACCCGCCCGGCGTTCGCTCCCCGTCGGCCAAACGCTTGCGGATGGAGTTGTGGTTCCAATACAATCCAAGGCGTGCCCCCAGCTCGCGCCGGGGTTGCCCCCCCCGGCGCCCGCGCCGCCCTCCGAGCCCCCTGGCGGGCTTATTGGGAATGAAGTCCGATTTTCGCGGCGACCTGGGCAACATCCTTGTCGCCGCGGCCGGAGAGGTTGACGACAATGAGCTGGTCGGCGGCCATGGTCGGGGCGCGGCGGATCACTTCGGCCACGGCGTGGGCGCTTTCCAACGCCGGAATGATACCTTCGAGGCGGGCCAGTTTTTGGAACGCGTCGAGGGCTTGGGCGTCGGTGGCGAAAGTGTATTCGACGCGTCCCTGGTCCCGCAGCCAGGCATGCTCGGGGCCCACCGCCGCGTAATCCAATCCCGCCGAAACGCTGTGGGTGAGTTGAATCTGGCCCCACTCGTCCTGCAGCAGATAGGACCGGGTTCCCTGCAGCACCCCGAGCGACCCGCCTTGAAACCGCGCGGCATGTTTCCCCGGTTCGATTCCCTCCCCGCCGGCCTCCACCCCCACCATTTTCACGCCGGCATCGTCGAGGAAGGGATGGAACAGGCCGATGGCATTGGAGCCGCCGCCGACACAGGCCACCAGCAAGTCCGGCAGCCGGCCTTCCTTCTCGAGCACCTGGCGGCGCGCCTCGTCGCCGATCACCCGCTGGAAATTCCGCACCATCATGGGGTACGGATGCGCCCCGTAGGCGGTGCCGAGGATGTAATGCGTGTTGCGCACGTTGGTCACCCAATCGCGCATCGCCTCATTGATCGCCTCCTTGAGCGTCTGCTGCCCGGCTTTGACGGCAACGACCTCGGCGCCCAGCATCTTCATCCGATACACATTCAGGGCCTGCCGTTCGCAATCCACCGCCCCCATGTAAACGACGCACTTGAGCCCGAACATCGCGGCGACGGTCGCCGTGGCAACCCCGTGCTGGCCCGCGCCGGTTTCGGCAATCACGCGCGTTTTGCCCATCCGCCGCGCCAGGAGCACCTGCCCGATGCAGTTGTTGATCTTGTGGGCTCCGGTGTGAAGGAGGTCCTCGCGCTTAAGATACACCCGCGCCCCCCCCAGCTCGCGACTCAGCCGCTCCGCATAATACAAGGGCGTCGGCCGGCCGCAGAATTCCTTGAGGTAATACGCCAGCTCGCGCTGGAATTCGGGGTCCTGCCGCGCGCGCAGGTATTCGGCTTCCAGCTCCTGCAGCGGATGCATCAGCGTTTCCGGCACAAACCGGCCGCCGTAAGGGCCGAAATGACCGCGAACATCCGGCAGACTCTCACTCACCATCGAACTCATGGCAGGCAGCATAGATGCAGTGCCGCGTTTCGTCGAGCCGCGGCAGCGACCCTCGAGCCGGGGCGGGCACGCCGGGCCATCGTCAACCGGTCGCGTTGGGAACCCGTTGCTGGAGGCCAGGCCGGGGGGGGGGAGTTTGACTGACACAAGGCTGGACAGGTCAACGGCTAAAGGCCCATCATCGCGCGCGATATGACACGGGACACGGTATGCATGCAGCAGCTTTTGACGCTGCCGCCGCGGATGGCGGAGGTGTTCGAGCGGCTCGAGGACCGGCGGACTCCGGAATGGTTCGCCACCGCGGATCCCGCGGGCAAGCCGCTGGGGTCGGGGGGCGGCACGGCGCATCTTTTGGCGGCGGCGTGGCGGGCGACGGGCCCCGGGCTGGCGTTTGGCGAGTGGCTGCGCCAGGGACGGAAACTCATTCTGCATGCGGGGGGCCAGAGCCGGCGTCTGCCGGCGTATGCGCCCAGCGGAAAGCTGCTGATGCCCATTCCGGTGTTCCGTTGGGCGCGGGGGCAGCGGCTGGATCAGACCCTGCTGGACCTGCAATTGCCGGACTACCAGCGCGTGCTGAGGCATGCCGGGCCGCAAACGGTGGCCATGATCACCAGCGGCGATGTGCTGCTGCGGTTTGCGCGGGACCTGCCGCCGTTTCCAGAGGTGGACGTGCTGGGATTGGGGATGCGCCTGCCGCCGGAGCAGGCGAAGGATTTCGGGGTGTTTTTCACCCCGCGCAACCGGCCCGGCGAGCTGGCGTTTTTTTTGCAGAAACCGGCGCCGGCGCGAATTCGGGAGCTGGCGGAGAATTACCTCTGCCTGGTGGACACGGGAATGTGGCTGCTGAGCGAGCGGGCGGTCCGGGTGTTGATGGAGCGCTGCGGCTGGGATTCAGCGCGGCAGGATTTTGCCGGCGGCGCGCCGGCGCCGTATGAGCTGTACGCCCAGTTCGGCCTGGCGCTGGGCCGGACGGCCGGCGCGGTTGACCCGGCGGTAAACGCCTTGTCGTGCGCGGTCGTGCTGCTGCCGGAAGCGGAGTTTTACCATTTTGGCACCAACGAACAAATGATCGGTTCGGTGGCGGCGCTGCAGAACCTGGTGCTGGATGAAGCCAAGATCGGGCTGACGGGGGCCCGGCAGCAACCGGACCAGGTGACGCAGAATTCGCGGTTCGCCGTCGCGCTGCGGCGGCAGGAGAATCACACCTTGTGGGTCGAGAACAGCGTCGTGCCGGCGAGCTGGCAACTGGCGTGCGAACACGTGCTGACCGGGGTGCCGGACAATCAGTGGCCGCTGCGCCTCGAGCCGGGCGTTTGCCTGGACTTCGTGCCGCTCGGCCCGGACGACTGCTGCATTCGCGTTTATGGATTCCGGGACACCTTCAGCGGCCGGCTCGGGGGTGAAACCAGCCGCTGGCTGGGCCGGCCGGTGGCGGAGTGGTTCAAGGCGCGGGGTTTGAGTTTTTCGGATGGCGGCCTCGACGCGGAAACGGATTTGCAGGACGCCGCTTTGTTTCCCGTCGTGCCCGTGGGGGATCTCGAACCGGCCTACATCGAATGGCTGTTCGCGGCAGCGCCCGCGCCGAACGCGGAATTTGCGCGGCGCTGGCAGCGGCAGCGGCGGCTTTCCGCCAGCCAGATCAGCCGGCAGGTCAACCTCGAGCGTCTCTTTGCTCAGCGGGACCGGCTGCGGCAGGAGTGCCTGGCCCCCATGATGCGGAACTTCCGCTGGAGCGTGTTTTTCCGGCTGGATTTGGAGTCCACCGCGCGGGCCTTTGCGCGCGGCGCCGCCCCGGTGCCGGACTTGGTGTTTAACGAACATGACGATCCGATGCAGGCGGTGCACGACCAGATGTTCCGGTCGGCGGTCTGCCGCCACCGGCGGGAACCGGGCTGGCAGGCCTTCGAGCAGGCGGCCTTTGCGCGATTGCGCGATCTGATCGCGCGCGAAGCGCAACTGGCGCCCGCCCGGCCCCGGCCCAATGTGATCGAAGACCAGATCGTCTGGGCGCGCAGCCCGGTGCGGTTCGATCTGGCGGGGGGGTGGACGGACACGCCGCCGTACTGCATCGAGCATGGCGGCAAAGTGCTGAACGTGGCGGCCGATTTGAACGGGCAGCCCCCCATCCAGGTTTTCGCGCGGCTTTCGGACCGCCCCGAGCTGGTCATGCGGTCCATTGACCTGGGAGTCGAGGAACGGGTGCGAACGTATGAGGAACTGGACACGTATGGGCGCCCGGACACCGCCTTTGCGCTGGCGAAAGCGGCGTTTGCCCTGGCGGGATTTCTGCCGCGGTTCCATGCCGAGAACGGGTTTGCGTCGCTGGAGGAGCAGTTGCGCGACTTTGGAGGCGGCATCGAAATCTCGTTGCTGTCCGCCGTGCCGAAGGGCTCCGGCCTGGGCACCAGCAGCATTCTGGCGGCCACCGTCCTGGCGGCCCTCGGGGACCTGTGCGGGCTGGATTGGGACCGCAACGTGTTGTTTGCGCGCACCCTGGCGCTCGAGCAGATGCTGACGACCGGCGGGGGCTGGCAGGATCAGGCGGGGGCGATTTTCCGCGGCATCAAGCTGATTGAAACCAGCGCCGGCCTGGCGCAGAAACCCACGTTGCGCTGGCTGCCGCACCACTTGTTTGACCGGGACTATGCCAATCGCTGCATCCTGCTTTATTACACCGGCATCACCCGGCTCGCCAAAAACATCCTGGCGGAAATCGTGCGCGGCATCTTCCTCAACTCGCCCGCGCATTTGGAAATCATCGCCGACATCGGCGCCAACGCTGATTTTGCCGCCGCCGCGATTCAGAAGTGCGACTACGGCATGTTGCAGGAAGCCATCCGGCGAAGCTGGCGCCTCAAACAACAGCTTGATTCAGGGACCAACCCGCCGGCGGTCCAGGCCATCCTCGAGCAGGTGCGCGACTATCTTGGCGCCGCCATCATCCCCGGGGCCGGCGGCGGTGGTTATCTCTTGATGCTGGCGAAGGACGAAACCGCCGCGGGCCGGATCAAACAAAGCCTCACCGAGCGGCCTCCCAATCCCCGGGCGCGTTTTGTGGAATTCACCCTGTCGGAAACCGGGCTGCAGCTCACCCGCAGCTAGCTCCCGGTCTTCCGCCCCCCTTGATTCCCGCTTGTGACGGTCCTGGAAGTGATTCAGCGCAGCACCGAGTTCCTGAGCCGCAAAGGCGTGGACTCGCCGCGGCTGCAGGCCGAGCTGCTGCTGGCCCATGTGCTGCGGTTGCAGCGGATGCGGCTTTACCTCAGTTTTGACCGGGAGCTGACCCCCGCCGAGCAGGACGCTTACCGCGAGCTGGTGCGGCGCCGGGGCCAGCGCGAGCCGTTGCAGCACCTGGTCGGCTCGGTCTGCTTCTGCGGGCTGGAGCTGGCCGTCAATCGCCAGGTGCTGATTCCGCGGCCGGAGACGGAACTGCTGGCCGAAGCGGGGTGGGAGTTGCTGAATCGCCGGGCGGCGGCGGGGGCTGGCTCGCTGCGCGTGCTGGACTGGGGAACGGGGAGCGGGTGCCTGGCCATCGCGGTCGCGGTTCATTGTCCCCAGGCGGAGATCACCGCCCTTGACGCCTCGTCCGCCGCCCTCGAGGTGGCCGCTGCCAATGTGGCCCGGCACGGGTTGACCCCTCGCGTTCGATTGATCCAAAGCGACGGGTTCAGCAGCCTGGGGCCGGCGGAGAAGTTTGATTTGATCCTCAGCAATCCGCCGTACATTCCCACGGCCGAGATTGCGGCGCTTCAGCCGGAAGTGCGGGACTTCGACCCGCGGTGCGCCCTGGATGGGGGAGCGGATGGCCTGGATTGCTACCGGCGGATTGCCCGCGAAGCCTGCGGCCACCTTCGGCCTGGCGGCCAGGTGGCGCTCGAGTTTGGGGACGGGCAGGCGGAGGCCGTGCGGCGTTTGCTTGAGGAGCAAAAGTGGATTGTGGAGGCGGTCCGGGAGGACTACACTCACCGGCCTAGAATACTAATCGCAAGCCAGACTCTAACGAATGGATAGCCTGCTTATCAAAGGCGGAGTGCCGTTGCGGGGAGAAGTCATGATCAGCGGCTCGAAAAACTCGGTGCTGCCCATCATGGCCGCGTCGCTGCTGACCAGCGAGCCCTGCATCATTCGCCGGGTGCCCAACCTGAGCGACGTCCGTTTCATGGGCCAGATTCTGTCGTGGCTCGGCGCCGAAGTGCGCCATGAAAAGGACGCGGTGCGGATTCAAGCGCGGCGCATCAAGGGGTGCGGCGATTACGACCTGGTGCGGAAGATGCGGGGTTCGATTTGCATCATGGGCCCCCTGTTGGGCCGGTTGCGGAAAGCGGCGGTGTCGCTGCCGGGCGGCTGCGTGATCGGCGCGCGCCCCATCAACCTCCACCTTAAAGGGTTCGAGGCGCTGGGCGCCCGGGTGACGATCGAAGCGGGGTATGTCCACGCCGCCGCCAGGCGGCTGGTCGGGTCGGCGGTTTTCCTCGGGGGCCGGGCCGGCTCGACGGTGCTGGGCACCGCCAACGTGATGATGGCCGCCACCCTGGCCGAGGGCGTTACCGTGATCGAAAGCGCCGCGTGCGAGCCGGAAGTCGTGGACCTGGCGAACTTTCTCAACGCGATGGGAGCTCGCATTACCGGCGCGGGCAGCCCGACGGTCACGATTACGGGGGTCAAGGAGCTGCACGGGGCGGAGCACGAGGTCATCCCGGACCGCATTGAAGCGGCGACTTACGCCATCGCGGCCGCGGCGACCAACGGGGAGGTCACCCTGCGCGGCGCGCGGGCGGACCACATGCACGCGGTGCTGGACAAGTTGCAGGACTGCGGGGTGCGCATTGAACGCAGCGGACCGGACTTGCGGGTTCGACGGGGGGGACGGCTCAAGCCGGTGGACGTCACGACCCTGCCGTACGCGGGCTTTCCGACGGATGTGCAGGCCCAAATGATGGCCCTGATGTGCCTGGCGCCGGGAATCAGCATCATCACCGAGCGGATTTTTGAATCGCGGTTCATGCATGTCAGCGAACTCAACCGCCTGGGCGCCGATATTGAAATCGAGGGCCCCAGTGCGATCGTAAAGGGTGGCCGGCCGCTGTCGGGCGCCCCGGTCATGGCCAGCGACCTGCGGGCGTCGGCGGCGTTGGTCATCGCCGGGCTGGCGGCGCGGGGCACGACCCAGGTCAACCGCGTGTATCACATTGACCGCGGCTATGAAAACCTGGACGGCAAGTTGCGCCAGTTGGGCGCCCGGATTGAACGCATCGAAGACGCATGACCAAATTCATTACCATCCTGATCATTGCCTTGGTGTTGTTTGGCGGGTGGCACTTGTTCCTGTATTGGGAAAAGGTGAAACAAGAGGAGGAAACCCAGGCGCGGCAGGCGGCGGCGTCCCAAGTGGTGCCGGAGCAGTTGCCCGGCCTGCCCTACACGCTCGAGCAGAGCCTCGCCGCGGCGCAGGCGCAGGGCGCGGCGGGCCTCGAAGCGTGGATGAAGGCTTATGGCCACCTGGTGCAGGACCCGCGAAAGGCCTGGATTGAACTGGATTACATCCTGCTCATCTCCCGCAGCAACCCGGCCGAAGCCAAGCGCCTCTTTGCCGCCGTCAAGGAGCGCACGCCGGCCACCTCGCCGGTCTATCCGCGGATCAAGCAGCTCGAAAAAACCTACGAGTGATGTTTTTTTGCTGGCGTTGCCGGGCGTCCCCCTCTATGGTGGCATTAGAATCAAGCAACACCAAGCCGCCTTATGGATGTCATTTTTAATTGTCCCAAATGCGAACAGGAGCTGGCGGTTGACAGTTCGGGCGCCGGCACGGAAATCAATTGCCCCTCGTGCGGGGAACTGATTGTCATCCCCGAGCCTCCGGTGACCGGCCCCCGCCCGGCGGCTCCCTCCGCCGCGGCCGCGCCGGCGCCGCGGGTGGAGGTGCACCCCGTCAACCCCATCGCCTCTTCCGCCGCAGCGAAGGTTGAAATGCACCTGAAGGTGCCGGTGCGTACGACACCCACCGAAAGCCTCATCTCGAAGCCGTTGCCCCCCCTCGAGGTCGCGGCCAAGGAGACGGACAAGAAAATCCGGACCAAGACCATCAAGCACACCGATTGCATCGAGGTGGGCCACGACAAGTTCGACGAGGTGGTCAGCAACTTCCTGGGCAAGGTGGGCGAGTCGAACATTATCAGCATCACCCCCCTGACCTACACGCACCTGGACATCGGCAGCCAGAAGCTGCTGACGGACTTTGGGGTGCTGATCGTCTATCGCGGTTGAGGCAGCGCCTCCCTTTACCTCAAAAAGGTCCGCCGGAGGATTTCCGTGGTCTCCTCCAGGTCCGCGAGCAAACCCTCCCAATCCACCGGCAGCGTGGCATCCTGCAGTTTGCCGGGCGAGGCGCCCTCGAGGGCCTTTTCCCGAACCAGCCGCTCGGCCACAGCGGGGCTCAGCAGGTAGTCAAAGAGCCGCTGCGCCGCTTCCGGGTGGGGAGCGCCGCGGATGATTCCCACCGTGTTGGGGATCAGGAGGTCCTCCGGCGCAAGCGGCAGCGCCGCGACCGGCAACCCCTCCCGTTGTCCGGCGGCGATATCGTCCGAATCCGTCAACCCCACCCACGCCTCCCCTTTGCCCACCCATTTGACCACCACCGAGTTGCCATCCACAAGCCGGCATTGGTTTTCGACCAGGCCGCGGCACCAGGCGAGCCAGGTTTCCGCCGGCCAGTGGCGGCGCAGCGCGTGGAAATGGGTGGCGGTGGTGCCAAACAAGGGGTAGGCGAGCACGACCCGGCCCTGCCACTGACGATTGGTCAGGTCAAATAAGGAGCGCGGCGCGTTCGTGCCGGCGACCAGGTTGGTGTTGATGACCATCCGGCGGCTGCGGTAGCCAAAGGCGGCCCAGCCGTTGGTTTGGCGGAACACCCCCTGGGCGGCGAGCTGACGGGTGCGCATTTCCTCGTTGCCCCAGAACACGTCGGCCTGGGGATGCGCCCGCTCCGCCAGCAAGCGGTTGGCCAGGCCGACGGTCTTGACGGCCTCGCTGTCATACACAACCCCCACTTTGCAGCCCGTGGCGCGTTCGAACTCGCCGAGCACCGGCTCGGCATAGACCTGGTCCTGGGCGCAATACACCACCACGGCAGAACTTCGAGGGCCGGAAAGGCGGTAAAGGATGACCAGCGTCAGGGAGATCACCAGGGCGAGCGAAACGGCGGACAGGACGATTCGGCCTGGCCCTTCCGGCTGGTCCGGATCGGAACGTTCCCGGGTGCTGGCGTTGTTGCCGTTTTGCATCGCCACCGACTGGTTGCAGCCCGGCCGGTTTCAACCGGCTGGCCTGGGCTCTTGCCCCGCTTCGCCCGGTCCGGGAGCTTGCGCCGGAGCCCGCTGGAGCGCCGGCTCGCAAACCGATCCGCAAAAGCCGCGGCGGTGGGGCGCTCCGCAGGCTTTTTCCACGATCTACTCCGCTTCCTGCTGGGCTTTGGCCTTCTTGCTTTCCTCGATCACCTTCGCTTCGGCGTCGCGGGGCATTTCCTCGTAATGGCTGAAGGACTCGGTATGGACCCCGCGACCGCCAGTCAGCGAGCGCAAGGTGCTCGAGTAGCGGTACAGTTCCTTGGCCGGAACGTGCGCCCGGATGACCTGGAACCCGCCGTCCATGTCCATGCCTTGAATCTTGCCGCGGCGGCTCGAGAGGTCGCCCATGACCTTGCCCATGCAATCCTCGGGAATGCGGATTTCCACCAGGTGGATGGGCTCAAGCAGGCACGGGCGGGCGGCGTTGAAGCATTCCTTGAACCCGAAATACCCGGCAATCTGGAACGCGATGTCCTTGGAATCCACCGGGTGCATTTTGCCGTCGTAGAAATCAATTTTCACGTCCACCACCCGGTAGCCCGCCAGGATGCCCTCCTCGCAAGCCTTCATCACCCCTTTTTCGACCGAAGGCACGAAAACCCGGTCAACGTTCTGCCCGGTCAGGCTCTGGGTGAATTCGACCCCCGTGTCCCGCGGCTTGGGTTCGATCCGCATCCAGACCTCGGCAAACTGGCCGGCGCCGCCGGTTTGTTTCTTGTGGCGGTACTTGGATTCGCCCCGGCCCTTGATGGTTTCCCGATAGCGCACGCGCGGCTCAACCAGCTCGACGTGGACATTGAACCGCTTGCGGAGGCGGTCGGCGATGACTTCCAGGTGCAGTTCGCCCTGGGCGGACACGATGGTCTGGCGCAGCTCCGCGTCCACCATGTAAAGGAAGGTGGGGTCTTCGTGGTGCAGGGCGGCCAGGCCCGACGCAATCTTGTCTTCCTCACCCTTGACGCTGCTCTTGAGGGCGGCGTGAATGTTGGGCTTCGGATACTCGACCCTGGGGAGGATGACCGCTCGCTTCCCCCCGCAAAGCGTGTCGCCGGTGTGTGTATCCTTCAATTTCACCACCGCGCCAAGATCCCCGGCGTTCAGAGAGGGGACACTCGTGCGGGTTTTGCCGTTAAGAATGTAAATCTGGCCGATCTTTTCAGTGCCCCGGCGGCTGGTGTTGGTCAATTCGGTGCCAAACTTGATGGAACCGGAATAAACGCGGAAGAACGACAGCTCGCCAAACTGCGCCTCGCTCATGGTCTTGAAGATGTAGAGCACCGGGTCCGGGTCGGTCAGGGCGACTTCGACCTCCTTGCCGTCGGGGTCCTGGCCGGTGACCTTCGGCCGGTCGGCGGGAGAGGAACCGTACTTGGCAATGAAATCCATCAACCGCGCCACGCCGATGTTGTTCTCAGCCGACGTCACGAACAGGGGGGTGAAAACCTGCTTTTGGATGGCGGCATGGAGGCCGGCGCGCATTTCCTCTTCGGACAACCCGCCTTGGGCGAAGAACTTCTCCATCAGGGCGTCGTCGGATTCGGCGATGAACTCGATCAACTGGCTGTGCAACGCCTTGGCCCGGTCGGCCCACGGCCCGCTCGCCGCCGCCTCGGTGTATTTGCCGCTGCGGTCGCCCGCAAAGGTGATGAGTTCGCTGCGGGGCACGTCCAGGACCTGGTTGAAGCCGGGACCCGGGTTGACTGGCAGCGTCAGCGGGAAAACGCGCTCGCCGAAATGCTCGCGGATTTGCGCCAGCGTTTTCTCAAAATCGGTCTCCTCCTTGTCGAACGCGTTGACGACAATCATCTTGGGAATCCCGTTCTGCGTCGCATACTTCCACGCCGCATCGGTGCCCACGCCCACGCCGTGGTTCGCATGCACGGTGATCAGGGCAAAATCGCTCACCCGCAGCGCCCCCAGGCTCTCCCCCATGAAATCCGCGTAACCCGGGCAGTCAATCAGGTTGAACTTCTTGTTCAGCCATTCCAGATGCATCAGGGTGGCCGAAACCGAAATCTGGCGCTGCTGCTCGCTGTCATGGTAGTCCGACACGGTGGAACCCGCGGCGATGCTTCCCATGCGATTGATCACGCCGGCACACGCAAGCATGGCTTCGCTGAGCATGGTTTTTCCGCAAGAGGCATGTCCGACTATGGCGAAGTTTCGAATTTCAGCAGCTTGGTATTCTTTCATACTGGTTTACGCACAATTGGAGCCGCGGCATTAGCGCCAGCCCACGAACTTCATCAGAATGTGAAGAACACTATGCCGGCGCAAGCCTAGACCTCGGCCAGAACCTGGAAAAACAGGCCCCTCCCGACCCGGGGCCCAAATCACGCTGCCAGACCTCTCCTTCCGACCGCCCCCCGCCAACCGCCCCTCCTCCCCCGCCCGGCAAGCGTCGCGCGGCCACGAACCCGGGCCGCCACCGCTCCACGGCCAGCATCACCCCGGGGCCCTGCCCGTCCGGCAAAGGCTCGAAACGGTTTGCCGTTCGCTCGACCGCGGAGTCGGGCGATCCCCTTACGGCCGGCCGGTCAACACCCCGCCCAGAAAGAAACTAAAGCCCAGCACGCATTCGCAGTGCGGACAGGAATACAGGACCTCCTTCTTCACCGTCCCCACCACCTCCTTGCGAACCGGTTGCGCCTCCGAACCGGCGGTTTTCTCACTCAAGGTGACGGGCTTCTTGCAGTAGGGGCACTTTGGCATGGTTGATTTTCCTCAATACAGATGTTGCAGTTCCAGGGCCGCTTCGAGTTCATCCCGCGCCCGAGCGCGAAAAGGATGCGCTGCCCCCGAGAGTGTTGGAGCGCTCGGTGCCGTCGAAGCGCCTACAGCGAGGCGAGTTTCTGCAGCAGGGCCGTGGTGGACTTGCCCGGCACCAGGGGGAAAATGAAGATCTTGCCGCCGGCCTGCTCGACCACGCGTCGCTCGTCCTGATTCAAGGTGGCGAGGGTGTAATCCCCTCCTTTGACGTAGATATCCGGCTGCGCGGCGGCGAGGAAACGGGTGGCGGTGGTTTCCTCGAAAATGCAAACCCCGGACACGCTCTCCAGCGCCGCCAGCACCGCCGCCCGGTCCTGCTGGCTGTTGAGCGGCCGGCCGGGCCCTTTCAATTGCCGCACCGACTCGTCGCTGTTCAGCCCAACCAGCAGGGCATCCCCCAGGTTTCGCGCCTGTTCCAGGTAGGTGACGTGCCCGCGATGCAGCAAGTCGAAGCAGCCATTGGTCACCACCAGCGTCCGGCGGCTGGCGCGCACCGCCGCCCGCCATTGTGCAAGATGCTCCCAAGGAATGATTTTTTCGAGCAGGTTCACGCCGGGAAGCTGCCCGATTCCGCGCCCCGGGGCAATGGCGAATCCGCGAGCCCGCACGGGGAGGCAATGCGCGGGGGCGTCGCGTTGGCAGCCGCCTCCACCCCCTCTGGCAGACTTCGCGCCCCAATCCGCGACCCGGACGGCTCGGAAAAGGGCGATTACGCCCGCCGTCCGTAGTTGATGCTCATGACACCGCCCAGCAAGTTCAAAATGCGGACCTCGGCCAGACCGAGTTCGTTCATTTTGGCGGCGACCCCCCGCTGGGCGGGGTAATGGATCAAGGACTCGAGGATGTAGGCATAAGCGCTGGCGCTCCGGGCAACAAGCAGCCCCAGGAGGGGAACCAGCAACCGCAGGTACGCGAAATAAGCCGACCGCCAAACTGCATTGTCCGGTTTGCCGAAGTCCAGCACCAGCAGGCGCCCCCCGGAACGGGCAACACGCCGCATTTCTTCCAAGCCGGTTTCCCAGCTTGCCAGATTCCTGAGCCCGTATCCGACCGTCACGATGTCGAATGTGGCATCCGGAAAAGGAAGCTGCTGGGCATCCCCTTCGACGAACCGGACGCCGCCCGGCGCCGGCACCCGCCCCCGGCGGGCGAGGCGGTCCTTGCGGCGTTCGGCAACGTGGAGCATGGGGCGGTTGAAATCCAGACCGACCGTGTCCACGCCGCGACAGGCAAGCGCAAGAGCGATGTCCCCGGTCCCGCAGCAGACGTCCAACGCCCGCTCGCCGGGACGCGGTTGGGCCAGGCGCACCAGCCGCCGCTTCCACACCCGGTGCAGACCGAAGCTCTGCAGGTCATTGATCAGGTCGTAGCGCGGGGCGATGCGGCTGAACAGCGCCTGCACGCTGGCTGCCCGCTCAGCGCCGGGACGGTAGAACGCATTGGCCATAACCGGGGTCAAAGCGTGGGAAATTCCGCATTGCTCCGCGACCCAAATCTTGGTCTATTCGGCTTCAGCGGCATTTATGAACAAGCCCAGAATCCTCATTGTGGACGACGACAAGTTCGTCCTGCGGGCGCTGACCCTTCGGCTCAACGCGGAAGGTTACGACGTGCTCACGGCCAAGGATGGCGCCGGGGCCGTGAATATGGTGCGGGAACAACAACCCGACCTGATGCTCCTGGACATCACTTTTCCTCCCGACATTGACTTTGATGGCGGCGTGGCCTGGGATGGTTTTCTCATCATGGACTGGTTGCGCCGTATCGGGACTGCCAAACCCACCCCGGTCATCATCATCACGGGCGGCGACCCGGCGAAATTCAAGGCCCGCGCTCTGGCCGCCGGCGCCGCCGGCTTCTACCAGAAATCCGAGGACCCGGAAACCCTGGTCGCCCAGATTCGACAACTGCTGGGCGGGGCGGCTCCGGCCCCGTAAGCGGGAGAGTTCCGCCGGCGCCATCGCTTCCCGCTGACCTGAGACCGTTGGCCCTGGACTGACACCGCGCCGGGCGCCGTTCGTGCCGCGGTGCCAATCCCGCTTCAACACCTCGGCGTGCCATGCCGCGTCCCCTCCACAGCTCACCGCCCTGGTTCCCGGCCTGCGCCGGTCGCGGGGGTGTCCAAGGCCGGTTCCCGGCTTCAGGCCGCTGCGGCAGCCGCGCGGGCCGCGCGATGGCGTTGTTCTGCCACGGCGGGCGCACTGCTGCCCGGGACTGCGCCGGCAAGAGCCATGGTGGCAAGCCCGGTCCCAAAACCGCGCAGGGGATTATGCCACAAGCCGTTCCCGGTCAGCGGGTCGAGGCAAAAAATCTCGCCGTTGCACAAAGCATAGACTGTGTCGTCATGGACCAGGAGGTTCACAAAACCCCAGCCTTTAAGGTGGGTAACCCACACTTGCCGGCCGGTGGCACGGTCCAGGGCGATGACGGATCCTTTGATGCCTATGAAAAGGAGGTCCGAGGTTTGCATGAGGTTATGGTGCGGAGGGTCTTACGATTGCTGCCGGCTCACGTTCAACTCGCTGATTTGCGAGTTGAGCGTCCAAAAGTCGTAAATGACCCCAATGCCCAACAGGCCAAAGGTCAAAAGGTAAAGCAGGCCGGTGCCCCATTTCCGCATATAAAACCGGTGAACCCCGAATGGCCCGAGGAAGGTCAGCAGAATCCACGCAACCGAATAATCCACCGGGCCGGAAACATAACGGCGGTCCGCCTGCCGGGCCATGCCCGGAATCAGGAACAGGTCTATGAGCCAGCCGATGAGGAACAAGCCGGCCGTGAAAAACCAGATCGTGCCGGAAACGGGCTTGCCGAAGTAAAAGCGGTGCGAACCGGTAAACCCGAAAATCCAAAGCACGTATCCAATCACTTTGCTGTGTGTCTCAGTGTGGGTGTTCATGTTTCGCGTGACTCTAGGCCGCCCCTCAAACCGGTTCAATTACAAGGCAGGGGATGTTTTATAGGGGACAACGCCGTGGATTTGAGCCCGGGCCCAGCCCCACCCAGGCCAATGGCGTGGTCTGCTTTCAAGGCGCGTAAACGAACCGGACGGCGTCGGCCAGGACCACGCTGCCGGTGGTGAAGTTGTCCTTGATGCGCACAAAACCGGTCGTGCCGGCGGCAAAGGGGAAGGTGCCCAGATACAACCACAGGCCGCCATTGATCTGCTGGTTGACTCGAAAGGCGTTGGTGCCGCCCAAGTATCCAATGTCAACCGGCGCGTCAGTGGTGCGGTTGGCGCCCTGCGGATGCCACTCATAAACATGATAGTTGCCGGTCCGTTGCAGGTTGGGCCGGAATTCCACGCAGGCATTCCCCGTGCCGGCCGCGAACCGGGCGCGATGAAGCCGGCGGACCGCACTCCCGCCTCGGCTTCGGACCGTGCTTTAGCGGCCTTCACACCGGTTGCAGTGTTGTCTCAAAGGCCAGTCTCACCGGCCAAGGCGGCCATTGCCGCGATAGTTCAGCCGCTCAAAGCCGCTGACCCAGCCTTTGCGGTCCTTCATCAAGACCATTTCCTCGCCGGTATCCCCGCAGCGGTATTCCGCCTCCGGACGGCCGAACCACAAGGTCATCGTGTGGCCGTTTGGTTCGTGACAGACCTTCACTTCGGCCACATTCGCTTGCCTGGGTAGATCCTTCAGTGGGAAACGCCGTTATCAGGAGCCCGATTCCATCTTACTGCTTGCTCGCGGTGCGGACCCAATGACGGTTGCGCCGGCTGCGGTGCCAGCATCGAAGCGTTGAGCCGTTGCAACGCCAGCCCCAGCCATTCGTCGGTGAACAGCTTTTGTTTCCGCCGGGCGGCGTCGCGACCCCCCGGCCAGCGGTTCAAAGCCTCGCGAATGGCAGGGACCGTCGCGGCGCACCGCTCGCGGCTCAACAGCCAGTCCACCGTGCCAAGCAGTTCCATTCCCAAGGGCGACTCGAACCCATCAATCGCCTCCGCCGTCATGTTCAATGCGGGAAGGTATTGGCGGGCGACTTCGCTATTCAAAAAGTCCCGCACCCGGTCAGCCTTGGAGTCCTCGAACCAGATCGGTTCCAGGGGTCCCGCGTCGGACAGCCGCCTTTCGCAGTGCAGGTAGCTGCCGTCAAGGCTGTCCAACAAATGCCGCAGGTTGTCGGCGTAGGGGCCGTACTTGTTGGCGGTGAACTTCAGATTCAGCGGATTCTCCAAGTGCAGCGCTTCGATCATCCGCTGGAGGAACCACGCCAGCTTATGGACCTCGAGGTTCGTGCATTCGATGCCAAGGATGGAATACCGGCGCACCAGTTCCGCGATCATGGCGCGGGCAGGAGTCAATGCCTCCAAACCCATCCGCTTGGCAGTGTTCAGGTAGGCGGTGGTCGGTTCAAAAACGAGGACGTTGACACCTTCCAGCGCCGCCAGCGCGGACTCAATCGCCGGGCGCACCTCATCCCATTGCAATCCACCGTTGCCGCAGCCCAGAGGCGGCACCGCGATGGACTTGATTTGCTTCTCGGCAATCACCCGCTTCAAATCTTCCAAGCCGTTCCGCACCCATTCAAGCTGTGAAGGATGCCGCCAGTGCTTCTTGGTGGGAAAATTGATGATCCACCTTGGGCCGGTGAGCGCGGGGTTCTCCGTCACGAACATCCGGCCGACGCGCACTTCGCCCTTCTTGCAGGCCGCCTCGTAAGCGGCGGTGTTGGCCGGGAACGCCTCGCGAAACATCAAGGCGATGCCCTTGCCCATCACCCCCATCTCGTTCACGGTGTTCACCAGCGCCTCGGCCGGGGCGTCCAGCAGGTTGCCTGTGGTGTAACGGATCATCGGAAATACCAATTCGGTTTTACTTCAATTTGCAGGTTCTGCCGCCGGTTTTCAACCTCGGCTCGCAGGCGGGCGGCTTGGGCTTCCCCATGGCAGACGACGCCCAACAAGGCCGTAACCGGCAAGTGCCGATACACCAGCGCCTCAGCCTGATACCGCTCGAACTTGCCGGGATCGTAAACATCCTTCTTGAAATCACGGGTTTGCAGCAGGTTCCACGCGATCCGGTCAAGCTGGGCCAGGTCGCTGAAGAAACTGGCTGTTTGCAGGCAGGCGTGCCGGTCCGTGAACACGAACGGAATTCCTTGCCGCGCCAGCTTGGGCAGCGCGGAGACCATGATCACGATTTCGCTCATGGGCCGCCGCCGGATGCCGTGGTGCCCGGTCTTGATGTTTAAGAGCATGGGTGAATGGGGCGTGAAGTAAAACGGGACGTAATCACTCAAAACCCCGCCCGGAGGGATGGGCACGACGCGTCGGGCTCGTCGCTGAATCAATTCCGGATTGCCGATTTCAACGTAATCGGGAGCTTGTTCCGGCGAGCTCTGACAGTGCAACCCGTGGTCCAGAATCCACGGAACATTCGCGATGTGAGTGATGCGGAAAATGAACCCGTTCTCTGGCTTGAGGTCACTCACGGCGGGAATCTCATTTGGTCGGCGCGCTTCAAATAATGGCCCGGGGGCCTTCGGCCGGCGCCGCGAGAGAATCGTTGTGGCGCAGGGCTTGATAGTGGCTGACGTGTTCCCGCTTGCTGAAGCGGCGCTGGGAGAAGATCGCAACCGGATGCTGTGGTTCGCAAACCGATCTGGCTTCGCGTTCGGTCACTTTGCCCGAGGTGCTGGTGCTCATCGCATCCCCTCATGGGGGTACGAAGCAGCGTACGACAAGTGTTTACAACGAGCAAGCCACGTTGCGGGCTGCACTTTTCCCTCGTTTCTTGCTGTTTCCAAGCAGTTCCAGAAGGAGTCGGGAGGTGCAGACGGTGGCGGCAGGCGCGGTTGCGTTTCAAGGCGCGTAAACGAACCGGACGGCGTCGGCCAGGACCACGCTGCCGGTGGTGAAGTTGTCCTTGATGCGCACAAAACCGGTCGTGCCGGCGGCGAAGGGGAAGGTGCCCAGATACAACCACAGGCCGCCATTGATCTGCTGGTTGACTCGAAAGGCGTTGGTGCCGCCCAAGTATCCAATGTCAACCGGCGCGTCGGTGGTGCGGTTGGCGCCCTGCGGATGCCACTCATAAACATGGTAGTTGCCGGTCCGTTGCAGGTTGGGCCGAAACTCCACGCAGGCATTCCCCGTGCCGGCCGCCTTGAACCGGTAGTCGGAACCGTATTTGTCGGTGGACGAGGTGCCGGCGCTCCAGACGCCCACCAGGGAGGCGGACGGATTGTCCACGATGATGTCCGTCTGCGGCGGCGTCGCCCCCACGTAGCCGGCCGCGAACCGGGCGCGATAGAAGCCGGCGGGCCGCACTGCCGCCTGAGCATCGGTCGCCTGGAACAGTCCATCGGCCAGGGAGGCGATGTTGGTTTGCAGGCTGACCCACGAACGCGACGCGAGATCAGGCGCAACTTCCACCACGTAGGTGCAGCCCGGCAGGCCGGCGAACTCCAGGACCATCGCCCCCCCGGCGCCGGGACGGCACGCCAAAGCGCGCGGGCTCACGTCCACCGGTTCGAGTTTGGTCGCGTAATACCCGATCACCGTCTTGCACATCTTCCCGGCGTAGGTCCAGTCAATGTAGTTCGGCCGTTCGACGTAATCCGTGAGCTTGTGATAATTGGGATTGGACGAAAAATAGGCTTCGATCAGCAGGCAGGCCTGGAAGCCCGCATCGGCGAACGCCACATGATCACTGAGATCGCCCGAGGAAGTGCGCAGAATGGGTTGCAGTCCTTCCCCATAGCTCAGCATGGCATTCCGGAGGTCGTTGCGGATGGCCGCCACGGTGGGGCGGCCTTCGATGTAGGCGCTGTTGGAGGAACTGCCCGAGGCCTGCCACGCAATCATGTCCACCGCAATCATCCCCTGGATGTTGTCCGTTCGGTGCTGGTCCACGTAGCGCAGGCTGCCCAGGCGGTGCGCGCCGTAGTAATCGTAAATCTCCTCCGCGTCAAACGCGCAAAAAACCAGGGTTTTGGCAAAGTGGTAAGGCTGGAGAATGCGAGCCAGCTCCAGGAGGCAGGCGATGCCGCTGCCGTTGTCGTCCGCGCCCGGGTTGCTTTTGGAGTCGTAATGCCCGCCCACCACGTAGATTTCGTTGCTGGGATTCTGCACGCCCGGCTTTATGGCAATGATGTTGCAGGCCGTGCGGGGCACGCCGTTGCTGTCCGTGTAAGCGAAGTAGTCCTTCACCGGCGCCAGTCCCAGGCTCTCAAGTTCCGCGTAAATCGCTTCGCGGCAGCGGTCCAGTTCGGGACCGACGCCTGCCGCCCGGTTCATGCCCTGGCGGGTGTAAAGCTTGTTGGCCAGCAAATCCTGGTAGTGAACGGGGTCAAACTGGTTCACCAATTCCGGAACCGTCGGCGCGGCGCTCCAGACCGGTTGCACGGGACATAACATCCCTGCCGCGAGAAAACTCAAGAGCAGCCCCGCCCCCGGGAGACGTTGTCCGAAAGGCTCGCGGCGGAATGGCGAGGCGGCGCAGGGCTTCATGAACGACAAAGATGCTCTGATTGCGCCTCAACCTGCCCCAATGCCCGGCATGCTGTCAAACCCGCAGGCACGCGGTGATCGAAGCCGCCGTCTTCAACGGGCTGACCAGGGCCAGGTTCAGCCGTTCCGGGCGGAAGAAATCCCGGGCGGCGGCCATGATCTGAGCCGACGTCACCCGGGTGATGTGGCGCTTCATTTCCGCGGGGCGCGGCACGCGGTTGTAGCTCAGGAGGTGGTCGCCGGTCCAGTTCATCTGGCTTTCGGTGCTTTCCTGCGCCAGCTCGAGCTGGCCCAGGAGGTAATCCCGCGCCCGGCGCAGCTCGGCGGCCGAAACCGGCTGGTTCTTCAGCCGCCGCACCTCGGAAAGAATCAGGCGCAGCGCGCGCGGCAGCTTGTCGGTGTCCAAGCCCGCGGCAATCACCAGGTCGCCCGTGTCGGCGAAAAAACTCGGATTGCTGTAAATGGAATAGGTCAAGCCCCGTTCCTCCCGGACAACCTGAAAGAGGCGGGAGCTCATGTTCTCCCCCAAAATCGTGTTCAGCACCCGCAAGGCGTAGCGACGCTCGTCATACCGCGAGCAGGTGCGAAACCCGAGTGCCATCTGCGTTTGCTCGTTTTGCCGGGTGATGAGCCGCACCCGGGGCGCAGTCTGATGGTTGCGTGAAAGCTCGAAACGCGGCCGCGGGCCGCGGGGGAAACGCGGAACAAACCGGCTTGCCGCGCGCAGAACCTGGCGGTGGGTGACCCGGCCCGCGGCCACCACGACGGCGCCGGCGGCCACGTAATTGCCCCGCAGGTAGTTCACCAGTTCGCCGCGCCCGATGGCGTCCAGCGACTCGGCCGTGCCGGTGATGGGGCGCCCAAGCGGTTGCTCCGGCCACATCAAGGCGTTGAACGCCTCCTGAACCAGGTGCTGCGGTTCGTCCCAGTACATCGAAATCTCCTCTTTGATCACCTCCCGCTCCTTGGCGACATCGGCCGGGTCGAATCGCGAGCCCAGGAGCATGTCCATCAGCACGTCCAGCAGGAGCGGCAGGTGCGCCGCGCATGCCCGCGCGTGAAAGCAGGTGACTTCCTCACTGGTGAAGGCGTTCAACGCCCCTCCGATGCCCTCCACCGCCTGGGAAATCTGTCGGGCGGAGCGCTTGCGCGTGCCTTTGAACAACAGGTGTTCGATAAAATGGCAGATGCCGTTCAGCCTCGCCGGCTCATAACGCGAGCCCACCCCGAGGTAGAGGGCGACACTCACGCTTCGCATGTGCGGCATGGAGGCCGTGGCCACCCGCAGCCCATTGGACAAGGTTGTGAATTCGTAGTCCACTGCCTGTAGTTTAGCACAGATTGGCGTCCTGCCGTTTCCAGACCCGCATCCCTTCGCGCCCCCCCTCCAGGCGGCCGGCGCCGGCGCCCGGGGCGCCCCTTCCCTGCCCGGGAATTGCCCCGGTGCGGGATGCCTTGACGCGATAAACCAGCAGAATACCATGGGGATGTAAAGTCGAACACGACATAAACCACAGGCCGTGACCGAGCCACATCAACCATCCGCCGTCACTCCGCCGCCCGCCGCCGCGGCAGCGCCGCCGGCCCAGCCCGCCGCGCCGTCCTGGCACGAATTGGAGCTGCGCGTGGCCCAGTTGGAGGCGGACCGGGGGGTGCTCGAGCAGGAAATCAAGGCTCTCCGCCAACTGTTGGAGCGGGTAATCGAGCACCGGCAAAAGTCGCATGGGGAGCTGGTTCTGCTGCTGACGACCCTGGTCAGCAAGCTGCCCCTGACCGATATCGGCGGCCTGGTCGGCCGGCTCGTCGAGCACAACTCCAGCGTCAGCCAGTACCTCGCAGCCCTGGCCAAGGGCACCGCCGAGCTGGATGTTCTTCCCCAGCCCACCGCCCTGGCGACGCTGGACCACACCAAACGGGACCTGGCGGCCGCCATCAAGCCCCTGGTCGAGGAATTGCTTCGGCTGGAAATCCCCCTGGAAAAGGGCCTGCTGGAAGCGTTGCCCGAACAGCCGGAGTTGTTCTTCTCGCCGCGCATGTTGCGCGCGTGCCGCTGTTTTGTGAAGGGATGCCTTCCCAAGGAGCGAATCGTGCGCGAGTTCGGCGAAGCCGCCCTCCCCTGTTTCAATGACCTGACGACCGACCCGAAATTGAATCCCCGGCCCAAACCGGACGAAATCGTGCTGGGGTTCAAGAGCGACTTCGAGACCCTGGTCCAGCAGGTGGAGGGGCTGACACCCGAGAAGCGGGAGGGGCTGCTTAAACTCTATCGGAGTGTCCAGTCGGCCAAAACCACCTGCGAGCGGGCCCTGGCCCAACGCAACGCGTTCTGCCGCCTGTCTTTTATCGTCGAGCTGTGGCATTATTACGAGCATCAAACCACCGAGGCGCCCGACGTGGTCTTTGCCCAGCGCCTGCCGGGGCTGGTCGAACAGTTGGTGCTGCCAGGGGCGGAAGAACGTTTGGACGAAAATCTGATTGCCCAGGCGGAAACCTTGCTGGCCTATGTCATCAACCCCGACCACCGCCTCATGGTCATCAACAACATCGGCAAGGGCGGCGGCGCCGCCCGCACCCTGCGTTACGTCCTGCGCCTGCGCGCCGAGAAACTGCCGGAAACCGACCTGGATCATTCCCTCGCCGAGTTTGCGCGACATTTGATCCCGGCCCAAGGCCCCCCCAAAGCCGAGGCGATCGCCGCGGTGCTGAAGTTGCTCAAGCCCCCCATGCAGCAGGCCGTCCTGCGCGCCCTCCGCGCTTGCGACCGGCTGCGCAAGGACGTCGCCCTCTCGCTGGCCAAGGCCGTGGCGGCGGCGCTGGGATTGCCCGAGGTCGCGCCGGAAGCCCAAACGGCGGTGGCCGAACCGCCGGAGATGGAACGCAAGCGGGTGTGGGCAGGGATCAAAGACCTGATCACCCGCCGCGCCCCCCCCGCCACGATCGCCGCCAGCATCCGCGACCGGCTGAATGCCAAGTACAACGCGGATGAAGTCCGCGAAAGCTGGATCGTGCTCACCGAAGCCGATCCCATGATGCTCATCCGCATCATCTGTCACCTCCCTTATCTGGCCAACGGGAAGACGGACCCGATTGCCCGGCCGGTGATCGAAACCTATGTCACCCGCCTGCTCCACGAGAAATACGCGGCGACTTACCAAAAGGTGCTGCGCAGCCTCAAGAGCATGTACGCCGCCAAACCTGACAGCCCGACCCTGCTGACCTTCACCGCGCTGGTGAAATGGGCCAGCCCCGAAGCGGCCCAGAAACTCTGCGCGGACATCGGCATGCCCGTTCCCGCCTGAGCCCCCACGGCTCGCGGCTGAACGGCCTCCTCCCGGCCTCCCTTGCCGATTCTGCCCCCTTGTTTAATCCCGCGCGAGCCCTCCCGGCCCGCTCTCCCCGGCTTGAACCCGGGCCGCCACGGCCGCCCGCTATCGGCGCCACCAACTGGTCTTGCTCTTGGTGCCTTTGGGCTCCGGCGCCTGGGAGCGCTGGATCAGCAACTGGCTCCGCGCCAGCTCCAGCGCCATGCGAAACTCATCGTAGCTGAGGAACCGCTCGGCCGGGTTTTTGGCCATCACCTTCACCAGCGCGTCGCTCGTGGCCTGGGTCACCTCGGGCACGACCAGGTTCGGAGGGGTCAACGGCGTATGCACATGCGCGGCCACCAACTCCTCCACACTAGGCGCCTCGAACGGCACGTGTCCCGTCAGCGCGTGATACAGCGTGCAGCCCAGGCTGTACATGTCCGATAGAAACGTCTCCGGTTCCCGCTTGATCTTCTCCGGCGCCACGTAATACGGCGTCCCCTCCGTCACCGCCGCCGACTCCGGCTCGGCGTCCACTTTTCGCGCCAGGCCAAAATCCACCAGCTTCGGCTCGTTGTCCGCGTTGAACAGAATGTTGCCGGGCTTGATGTCGCGGTGCAGCAAGTTGTGCTTGAGGGCCAGGTCCAGCGCCGAGGCGATTTTGATTCCGATGTCCAGCACCTCCAGCTCCTCGAGCCGATGCTGCCGCTCGATGCGGGTGTCCAGGCTGCCCCGGTCCGCCAGCTCCATCACCAGGTACCGCTGGCCCTCGAATTCATCGAACGCGTAGATGTGAATGATGTTCGTATGGTTCAGCGACGCGCAAGCCCGCGCCTCCCGGTAGAAACTCTCCAGGGCCACCGGGTCGTTCTCCAATTCCTTGCGCATCAGTTTGATGGCCACCATGCGGTCCAGGATGGTGTCATAGGCCCGATAAACCTTGCCGTGCCCGCCCGAGGCAATCTTGCTGCGCAACTCGAACTGCCGCAACTGCATCGGCATCATGATCGGGTGGCCGCAGCGCTTGCACGGCTCCGTCGCCAGCGGCGGCAAATCCCCGGGGATGAACACCTTCGCGTCGCACCCCGGACAGGTTACCATCTTCAGCGGTTTGTCACTTGTGCTCATGAACTCGCAGCCTCAAAACAACCTTCCAGCCGGAATCGGCGGGGCCGGAGTCTCCAACTCCCGGGACTCGGAACTAAAAAGTCTTTCCCCTCTATACGCGCTCGCCCCGCCCCCGTCAAAACTCAAATCCGGTCAAAAACCCTAAATCCTGGGTTCCCACCCCTCGCGATAGGCGCGCCCCCAAAACTGCTGGATGTCCGGGTCCGGGTTGCAAATCCGGCGCGTCTGCGGGTCGAAGTCCACCGTCTTGCCGCTCCGCCAGGCGATGTTGCCCAGATGACACATCAACGCGCTCTTTTGCCCCTCCTCGATTTCAGCCTGGAGCGGCTTTCCGTCCGTGATCGCCTCGACGAAATTCGCGAAGTGAAGGGAATCGAACTGGAACAGATCGGTTTGTTTGCCATCAATTTCCCGCAGCACCTTGTTTTTGTGGTCCTGGAACACCGCCTTGGTCGCGGTAATCGCCATCGTCCCGTTGTCTCCATAAAACAGCACGCCAAATCCACTGCCCTCGAATCCGCGCGGAGCGCAGCTCTGGCCTTCCCAGGAAATTCCTTTGTTCCCGTAATCGTAAAACGCGATGCAGGTGTCGGGCATCTCCCAGTCGTCCTGATGGAAGTAACGGTTGCCGGCGCAGGTAATCCGTTTGGGCAATTCCAAGTCCATCCCCCAAAGCGCCAGGTCAATGGCGTGAACCCCGTTGCCGCCCAGCTCGGCCGTGCCCCAGTGCCAGAACCAGTGCCAGTTGTAGTGGATGACATTGTCCCGATAGGGCCGTTCGGGCGCGGGCCCCTGCCATAAAGAATAGTCCAGCCAGTCCGGAACGGGCGCGGGCTTGCCGTACCCGATTGGCGCGCGGCGGTTCGCATACCAGCACCGGGCAAAGTGCACCTTGCCGATCTGGCCGGCCCGCACGCCTTCAATCGCCTCGATGACCCACGGCCAGCTCCGTCGCTGGTTGCCCAACTGCACCACGCGGTTATGTTTGCGCGCCGCCGCCACCACCATGCCGCACTCGGCGGCGTTGTGGCTGCCGGGCTTCTCGAGGTAAACGTGCTTGCCGGCCGCGCAGGCCAGCACCGCCGCCGGCGTGTGCCAATGGTCCGGCATGGCGATGGAGACCGCGTCCAGCTCGCGATCCTCGAGCATCCGGCGCAGGTCTTTTTCTCCCCGGGGCGCCTTCTCCTGGCGCTTGGCCGCGGCTTCAACACCCTTCTTCAATGCCCGGCTGTCCACGTCGCAAATCCACGTGATCTCCACGTTCGGCACCCGGGCAAGGGCCGCGATGTGGCCCATGCCCCGGCCGTTGCAGCCCACGACGCCGATGCGGACCTTGCGGCTGGGGGACCCCGCCCCGGCGAGGGCGGGGGCGCCCGCCAGAACCGCAATGCCGCCGGCGAACCAGGAAGCCTGTTTCAAGAATTCTCTGCGATTGCCTCGAGTCTTCATATCATCACGGATTGGGATGCGGTTGCTCTGACTGCCAATAGTGCTGAAGTTTGGCGAACTCGTCGAACATTACCAGCGGCATTTCCGGCCGCACCCCCAGGGCCTCCCACGCCCCATAGTCAAACGCGATCAATCCCCCCTCCGCCGTGCCCCAGTGCCGCACCAGCAACCGCGCTTCTTCGCGAATTTCCTCCTCCCTCCCCCGCGGCATCGTGGATTGGATGTCCACCGTCGCCAGGAAACACACCCGGCCGCGGAATTGTTCGCCGAACTCGACCAGGCCGTAGTTGCGCGACTGCTGCATGTTCAACACATCCGCGCCGGCTTCAATCAGGGCGGGAACGAACGCGTTGATGCGGCCGCAACTGTGGAGAATCACATGCCAGCCGCACCGGTGGATGGCCTCGAAGATGAGCCGGTACCGCGGGAGGAAAAATGCCTCGAGCATCTTCAGGCTGATGAACGTCCCCGCCTGCGTCCCCCAGTCATCGGTCAGGAACAAGCCGTGGATGCGGTCTCCGAACCGCCGGCGCAGCTCGTCCACCTGCTGGAGTTTGAAATCCACAATCAGGTCGAGCACCCGATGGATTTTCTCCGGTTCAGCGTAAAGGTCCTCCAGGGTGGCGGCAAAGCCGCGCAATTTGTGCAGGCGCGAAAACAACAGGCTGTGCGCCGTCAGGACGACGTAACGGTCCCCCGCCGCGTCCAGGAGTGGCCCCAGCCGCTCGTAGTAGAACGGGTTGCGGGGATTCGGCGGCCGGTAATGCTTCAGGGCGGACCAATCGGCCAGCGGACAGGCCGTCACCTGCCCGATGTTGCTCAAGTCCGTGGCGCTCCACCCGCAGCCCCAGTCGTCCCTCCCGGGGTTGTCGAAAAACCAGCCCGCTTCCGCCCGGTCCATTTCCCAAATGTTGCAAATGTCATCCGGGAAACCGGCCATTTTGTGGTTCCAGTGCTGCCAGAACGGCAGCCGCGGCGGACGGTCGAACTCAATCGCGCGCCGGACGATTTCGTGTCGGGTCATCTTGCGGAGACTATAGCCGGCCACCGCGGGCCTGTCATCGCCGCTCTCGGGTCCCGGCGCCGGCCGGGCGGCGTCCCTCGACGAGGCGCGACCGGCCCGGCGGCGTCGTTTTGCGGCAAAATCATCAGCCCGCGTTCCGGGCTTGAAATGGGGGGCGGGAGTCTCAACATGGTGCCTTGCGAGTCCGGGAACGCCCGGACACCCTTTTGAAACATGTCATATCGAGCCTGGTTTCAGTGCATCAATCCGCAATGCGGCGCCACCTATCCGCTGAACCGGATTGTCTATCATTGCGAACAATGCCACGCCCTGCTGGAGGTCCAGCACGATCTCCAGGCCCTGTCGCGCCGCGGCGCGGCGGCCTGGATGAAGCTGTTCGAGGACCGCTACAAGAGCAATGAATGGCCCTACGGGTCCGGGGTGTGGGGCAAGAAGGAATGGGTGCTGCCCCAGATTGACAACCAGAACGTCGTCTCCCTCTATGAAGGCGGCACCAACCTCTTCTGGGCCGAGCGCTTCGGCAAACTGGTGGGGCTGGACGATCTCTGGATCAAGCTCTGCGGCAACACCCATAGCGGCTCCTTCAAGGACCTGGGCATGACCGTCCTGGTGTCCCAGGTCAAGCAAATGATCGCCGAGGGCGCCCCCATCAAGGCCGTCGCCTGCGCCTCCACCGGCGACACCTCGGCCGCCCTGGCCACTTATTGCGCCGCCGCCGGCATCCAGTCCGTCGTCCTCCTGCCCCGGGGCAAAATCTCCCTGGCCCAGCTCATCCAGCCGGTCGCCAACGGCGCGCTGGTGCTCTACCTGGACACCGATTTCGACGGGTGCATGAAGCTGGTTCAGGAAATCACCCGGGACCCGACGCTCTACCTGGCCAACTCGATGAACTCGCTCCGCGTCGAAGGCCAGAAGACGGTCGGCATCGAAATTGTCCAGCAATTCGACTGGGAAGCCCCGGATGTCATCATCATCCCCGGCGGCAACCTGGGCAATGTGTCCGCCCTGGGCAAAGGCCTGCTCATGCTCAAGGACCTGGGTCTCATCGCCAAACTGCCGCGCCTTGTGGTGGCTCAGGCCCAAAAGGCCAACCCCCTCTACCGCGCTTACCTGCGCAACTTCGAAACCTTTGAGCCCATCCGCGCCGAAAAAACCCTCGCCAGCGCCATCCAAATCGGCAACCCCGTCAGCTACGAAAAAGCGGTCCGCACCTTGCGCGCCTTCCAAGGCATTGTCGAACAGGCCAGCGAGGAGGAACTGGCTGATGCGGCCGCGTTGGGCGACCGCACCGGCATGTTCAACTGCCCCCACACGGGGGTGGCGCTGGCCGTCCTGCTCAAGCTGCTCAAAGCCGGCAAAATTGACAAAGCCGAGCGGGTCGTCGTCATTTCAACCGCGCACGGCCTGAAATTTGTCGAGATGAAGGTGAAGTATCATCAGCGCGAGCTGGAGTTCGCCTGCCGCCACGCCAACCAGCCCCTCGAGCTGCCCGCCCGGCTCGACGCCATCAAAGACGCCCTCGACCGCTCCCTCCGGCAACAGGCTGACCGCAAGGCTTGAGTTCAAATTCGATGTGGCCATCCGTTTTATCAATGAGGCCGAAACGGTGGCCGGGCTTATCATGGCCCCATGAACCTGACGGGACTGTTCTCCAGCGGCTGGGGGGTATGGCAATCAAACCCCCTCCCGTTGTTCTCCGGCCCTGAGTCTCCCGTCGCGGGTCAGCGGTTCCGGTCCTTGGGCGAGCGCAGCGAGGGCTGGGGGGGTGGAGCGTTGGTGGCGGGGCTCTTGAATGCCGAACGAAGGAGCCAATGCCGTTTGAGCCCTTGGATGAGCTCGTCCGCATGGCGGACGGCTTCGGAAATGGCCGGCAGCATGTTGGTGCTGGCCTGCACCTGCTGGTTCAAATTGCTGGTAATGCCCGCAAGGTTGTCCAGGGAACGATTGAGGTTTGCCACCAGCAGGCTCAGATTGGTATTCGCGCTGGCCAGCGTGGCGCCCGCCTGGCCCAGCGTGTTGCTAGCCTGGTCCAAGGTAACCCCCAACTGACGATTCAGATTGGTTGGCAACAGCCATTCGCCCAGCGCCCCGGGCTGGTCCAGCGCGGCAGTCAGCGCCGCCAGGTTGCTCACCGCCGGCCGCGCGTTTTGGGCAATCTCGTCCAGGTTGGCGGTCAAGCTGGCCGTGTTCGAGAGCACCGCGCCGAGCTGGTTGGTCAGAGCCAGAACGCCCGGCAGCGCCTTTTCGAGCTGGGCAACCAGTCGCTCGAGCCGTTCGGTCACCGCGGGAGACTCATCCGACAGCAACCAGTAACTGGTGCCGCGCTCAAACGGCACGTAACGGCCCTCCTTGTCGTTCCACATCCCCGTCATCATTTTCCTCGTTTCCCGGCGGTCCAGCACCGTGAAGGACTGAACCCCCAATCGCTGCGCCAGGGCGAGCTTTTCCTCCGACAGCGGCTCCAGCGGGCGCGCCGCAAGGTCTATGCTGTCGGGATAGTGGAGCTCCTGGCCAAACGCCCAATTTGATAAACCGGGCAGGCTCCGCGCCTGAACGAGAGTCACCGTCCGCAGCGGATGAAATATGTAGGTGGGGTAACCGCCGGACCCTTTGGTGACCTCCAACTGGCGCTTGCCCAGAAAATCCGCCGTGGTGACCTTGGCGCGCGACCCTTCCGTCCACAAGTAACCGTAGTAGGGAGACTGAATTTCAAACTCGACATACACGTTGTAACGAAAATCGTCCGCCGGCTGGGCGTCAATCCGGGTGATCTGCCCGACGTCGAACCCCATCAGCCGCACGGGGTCGCCGACTTTCAGGCCTGTGGCCCGGTCGGTAAACGTGAAATAGGGCGCCTTGGTTTTGAACCACCCTTTGCGCTGGGCGGTGCTGTAAACGTAATAGGCGAATCCGAACAGCAGCAGTCCGATGGCCAGGGCCACGAACCAGCCCACCGCCCGCTCCATCCGGCTGAGCCGCGTGCGCAACTGAGGGGTCAGGTCCTGGAGCGCCATAAACCTTCAACGACCCTCAGAGTCGGGTTGGAGACGGGCATCGGGGTGCCGTGTTTCATTCCGGAGGCCTGCACCTTTTCAAATTCTTTCATCCTCGTCAATCGCCGCCCGCCTCCGCCGCCCAGAGTTCGCGCGCCAAATCCCGGCTGGCGGCTTCGAGCTGGGCCCAGTCCCCCAGCACCACAAACCGGTCGTCCCGCAACACCGCAAATTGTCGCGCCCGCCCCTTCCATGGCCGCAGGTCCGAGGCGGTGGCCACCAAAGTCATGGGCCGCCCTCCCAAAAACGGGTGGCCACGGTGCAACTGGCCCAGAAAGTCCAGCCACCAGTGCGTCTGCCGCAAATCCAGGCCGCTGATCGGCGCGTCCAGCAGCAGCACTTCCGGCTTCAAAACCAGCGCCCGCGCCAGCCCCGCCCGTTTCGCCCAGTTTCTCCCCAGCGTCCCCGGCGTCGTGTCGGCCCGCGATTCCAAACCGCACCATTCGAGCAATTCCCGCACCTGGGCCGCCGCCTCCCCCGCCGACAGATTCTGATGATACCGCAAGGGCAGCGCGATGTTCTCCGCCACCGTCAGGTGGTTGAACAATTGGCCGGTGTCAAAAACCAGCCCCAGCCGCAGCCGGTGTGCCAGGCGTCCCTCCTCGAAGATCGGCATCCGCTCGCCCAGGAACTGATAGGTCCCCCTTAGCGGCGGCATCAGCCCCGCCGCCATCATCAGCAAATCCGTCTTGCCCGCCCCCTGTAATCCGCCAATGACCCAATAGTCGCCCGCCCGAACCTCCCAGTTCACGTCCACCGCCACCGGCCTGGCCGGCTGGCGCAAGGCCCCGGCGGTGACGCCTTTCATCAGGATCACGGCATCCGCAGGGTTGAAAGGGGGCTCAGCCATCAGACCGTCAGGTAAACCACGATGAACCCCGCGTCCACCAGCGCGCACACAATCACGCTCTGCGCCACCGCGCGAACGGTGGCCGCCGACACCTCCTCCAACCGCAGGGGCTGGGCCAGCCCATGATAACAGGTCACCACGGCGATGATGAACCCAAAGGCCGTCGTCTTGAGACCCAGCAGCACAAAATCCGGCCAGCTCAACGCGCCCGCCAGTTGCTGAAAATAATCGCCCGGCAGCAGCGGAACATCCTGCACAAACGCCCACAGGTAGCCGCTGACCAGCGCGCCCAAAATCAAATACACCGTCAGCGAAAACACCCCCACCGCCATCCCGATGACCCGCGGCGCAACCAGGTAATGAACCGGGTCAATCCCCAGCGCTTCCAGCGCCTCGACCTCCCCCATGGCCCGCGCCGTTCCCAGTTCAATGACCGTCGCCGTCCCCACCCGCGCCAGCACCAAAAGCGCCGCCATCAACGGCCCCAGCTCCCGCACCACCACCAGCACCATGATCGCGCCCAGATACTCGATCGCTCCCACCCGGGTCAGCCACGAGACGCTTTGCCCGATGATCACCAGCCCCAGCGCCACCGACAGGTACAGAAACATCGGCAGCAACCGCAGCCCGGCTCGCACGACCTCCCGGCACATCATCGGCCACACCACCCGCCGCGCCACCCGCCACTTCTTCAAAATCACCCCCAAGGTGATCAGCGCAAACGCGCCCAGCCCTCGCGTGGTGAGCAGAAAATTGAACAACCGGTGACCCAAAAAGTGCGAAAGGGATCGCGGCAGGGGCGCCTCCAGCCCCCGCACCACGCCCGCGGTCTCGGCCATGCTCGCTTCGCCGGTCTGCACTCCGGCAACCTATTGGGCCCCTGCCTCACGGTCAAAGCCGATTTGAAGCCAACTTCAAGCCCGCCGGAACGTGCTGACAACTTCATCCATGATCATCCTGCCCGCGCTCGCAACGCCCGTCATCAATTCGGGACCTCCCGTACCCTTCCCCAACCCGCCTTCAAAACCTTGAAAACACCCTAATTGCCGAATTCAAACGGCGATAAATAGCTGCCCTTCCCCAACCCGTCTTCAAAACCCTGAAAGGGTTTCAGACAGTAGCCGGGGGTAAGGCCGTCCGGCCGCCACCCCCGGTCCCCCGTCCCCAAAATTCCAGCCCCCTCCGCTTGCGGAGGGGGTTGGGGGTGGCGGCGTCTCGTCGCCGTGGCCTCCCCTCGCAACCCAAAACTTTCTGGGACGAGACGTCCCAGCCCCAATCCACACCATCAATTACTTCGGGGTTGGAGACGTCCCGTCTCCCCGCCTCCCACGCCTTCGAAACCAACACCCTCTGGGACGAGACGTCCCAGCCCCCATCCAGACCCTCAATGACTTCGGGGGTGGAGACGTCTCGTCTCCAGCCTCCCACGCCCCCACAACGCCCGTCATCAGTTCGGCACTTCCTCTGCCCTTCCCCAACCCCGCTTCAAAACCCTGAAAGGGTTTCAGACAGTAGCCGGGGGTAAGGCCGTCAGGCCGCCACCCCCGGTCCCCCGTCCCCAAAAATTCCAGCCCCCTCCGCTGGCGGAGGGGGCTGGGGGTGGCGGCACACCGGAGGCTCCGCAAGCCGTCAGTCCCGATGCATCGCGCGGCTCCGCGACTCCACGCCGACGAAAGAAAGCTCAGCGAGGGAGCCTCCCCCGGGCGAACGGAGTCTGTGCGGGCCGAGGCGCAACCCAGACACTCCCGGTTCTGCGTCCTTCTGCACTGCTATCCTGAAAAGTTTTGTTTTTTTGCGAACATTTTAGGCCGCCATGTTCGTAAGATCTTCAAC
>JARKQH010000175.1 GCA_029974925.1 Verrucomicrobiota bacterium | reverse complement strand
TGATTACCGGTTTCTCGAAGCCTGCGGCCTTGCCAGCCGCCTCCTTTACACCGGCTTTGATTTGTCGGAAAAGAACATCGCCAACGCCCGCCGGCTCTTTCCCCACGTCCGTTTCGACGTGGGCAACGTGTTCGAAATCCGCGCGCCCGACCAGGCTTTCGACCTTTGCATCGTCCACGACCTTTTCGAGCATCTCTCGCCGCCGGGCCTGGAGGTGGCGCTTCGGGAAGTCGGTCGCGTCACCCGCCGCCGGCTCTGCCTCGGGTTCTTCAACATGGACGAAATTCCGGAGCACGAATTCCGCCCGGTGGAAGAGTATCACTGGAACACCCTGAGCCGGGCCCGGGTGTGCGAGGTGCTCGAGACGGCCGGGTTCCGCGTTCAGGTGCTTTACGCCAGCGCCTTTCTGCGCGAGCGGACCGGTTGCGACCAGGCGCACAACCCCAACGCCTGCACGTTGCTGGCGGACCGCGTCAGGGTCGAAACTCTCTGAAACACGGGACCGGCGCCGCGAGGGGGCGGGCGGGAAGGGATTACTCGAAGGCGGTCTCGAGCAGAACCAGGCTCTTCTCGCCGGAATACCGAACGCAAACCGTGGTCACACCCGCAGGGAGGGGCGAGCGGACTTGGACGTGGCTGCCGGGGGCGATGGTTGCGGGCGAGCCGGCGGGTTGGTCGTTGAGGCTCACAACCAGAGTGCCGGGCGTCTGGCCGGGATTTTCCACCGTGGTGAGCACCCACCGTTTGCTTTCGGGGATTCGCGCCCAGAAGAAGCCCGTCCCGGTCTTTGCCTCGGGATGGGGATCGCGCAGGCTCGAGGCCGTGCTGTAACCATACGGGCCAAAGGGATTCCGGCCCCGGGGAAGGAATGGGTCGCCGGGCGCCATGTTCCACGAACCGGTATTGGGCGGCATGGGGGCGGCGGAAGGATTTGTCGGCGGGCGAACCCATTCAGCATTCACCAACAACCCGTTCAGCGACCCGCACACCGTTCCGCGTTCGGAGGGGAACTCGCCCCAACGAATGGGGCTGTCAATCAAGGGATGCAGGTCGTGCCCCCGCTTCGCCGCCGCGTAAGCCGCCAGGCTGGCCAGCAGGCGGTCGGCCACTGGATCGAGCCCGGCGCGGTTGACCAGGTCGAAGCCCGAAAGAATCACCGAGCCCTCGCCGTCGAACATCTCGCACAACGCGACGCCTTCCAGCCCGCGGTCGTAGTCGGCCAGGATGGCGGTGTGCGCCAGGGAATCGGGGCCGGCCAGTTTGAACCCGGTGGTGACGGGATACACTTTCGGAAAACCCGGCTGAGTCTGGTCCCACGCCGTGTAATCCGACCAGAGCGACAACCGCTGGCGGTTCAATCCCCGGAAAACCGGGTGCGCCGGCCGCTCGGGGTTGATGTTCATCTGCTCGCGGAAGGGGCGGCTCACGGGCGGATAGGCCGGGTCGTTGGGCGAACTGCTGAAGAAGCTGACCGGCGAGCGCAGCCACCGCGTGTCAAACTTGTCCGGGTCTTGCTGCAGGCACAGCACCCGCCCTCCACGCCGGACAAAGTCGCGCAGCCCCTCCCGGTGCCCCGTGAGGGTTTCATCCCAAACCCCTTCTCCGATGACCAGCGCGCCGGCCTGGCCGGGGAGCGAGCGCGGAGACTCGAGTGGCTGGAAAACCACGCCGAGCTTCTCCAGCGCGGCGGCGGTTCGCCCCGCGGGGTCGTAAAGCCACACCGGCTGTTCGAGAGACGGAGGGGATTCTTTCCACTCGGCGCCGGCAACAAACAGCTCGCAAAAGTTGGTCGAACGCATCCCCTCGGCCGTCCGAACCTCGCCGCTCAGCACATAGTCCCCGGTGGCCAGGCCGGGCGGCAAATCCAGCGGCAGGGCCTGGCTCCAAGTCCCGTAGTAAGCAATCTCGGGCAGCTTGACCTCCCCCTCGCAACAGGTTTTTCCACTTTGGGACTGAAGGTGAAAGCGCAGCGTGGCGCCGGCCAGGGCGCGGCCGCGGTCGTCGTCGTTGATGACGTGGGCGATGGGGCGGAGCCGGGTTCCGGCGTACACCTGGGGCGTCCACAGCTCCCAGCTCAGCAGCACCGGTTGATAGGAAAGGCCCATCTGCTCCATCGCCGGCTTGGGTTCCATCTGGTCGAAGGAACGGATGCCGGACCAGTGATAAAACAAAATCGTGAAGGGCATGAGGCCGGCCAGGCGGGGGTTGAGCGGGCGCAGGCGGCGGAACGATTCGGTGGCTTGCCGGACCATGAACGACTGGTAGCGCAACGCGTCCTCGCGCGGCGTTTCCGTGTGGCCGATCCAGCCCAGCCGCGGCGCAAGCTGCTTGCTCCGCACCAGGTTGAATTCCCCCAAGGCGCTGGTGAACGACCCGACACATTCGCTGAAAGTCAGCGGCTGGTTTTTCGCCGGGTCGCCATACAGCGGCCGGGGCCGAAGCTTGTCCCGCAAATTGTAGTAGGTCAGAAAGGAATTGTAATACCAGCCCCAGTAACGGTGCACGTCACACACGTCGCCCTCGCGCCCCTCCCCATAACCGGCATTGCCGATGAACGGGCGGGTGTTGTCCCAGCGCCGCAGTTCCTCGTGGGCCCGGGTCAGCAGCCGGCTGAAGGCCGCCCCCCGTTCGCCGGACACCGGCAGTTCGTTGGCCAGCAGATACATCACAATGCTGGGATGCGAAGCGTATTTCTCGAACAGGGTTTGGTACCCGGCGATGATGCCTTCCTGTTCGGCCGGCGCGACCTGCTTGCCCGCCGCCGCTCCGGGCGGCGCGCCGTATCGGCCGGCGTAAAGCATCATCCCCAGCTCGTCGCAGACGTCGAACCAGACTTGCGACTCATCGGTGGTAATGCGGAAGCAATTCACGTTTTTGGATTTCAGGAAGCGCACGTAGTCCTCGGCGAAGGCGCGCGACTCGCCGACCGCCTCGGGAATGGTGCGACCGGGCGGATTGATGGCCAGGCCCCGCAGGAAAACGGGACGGCCATTGAGATAAAACCGGCCGTCGCGAACCTCGAACGAGCGAAATCCGAACCGCACCGTTTTGGCGGCCACCAACCTGCCCCCGCGGCTGGCGGTGACTTCGAGATGGTACAGCGCCGGCGCAGTGGGTTCCCAAAGCGCGGGTTTAAGCCCGGAAATCGTTTCCGTAATCCGAAGGGCGCCGTCGGTTGCACCGGGGGCCTGCAAGGGGCCGCTCCAGAGCACCGCACCGTCGCCGGCCCCCGTGATGCGGCCTTGCAGGGCGAGGTCCCCGGCCGGAACGGCGGTGCGCAGGGTGGCTTCGATTCGCACGCGGTCCGCGCTGGCAATGGCAAGCAACTTCTCGAACTCAGCGTCGGCGGCAAACGACTTCGACAGCCCGCCCGGCAGGAGCAGGACCAGCAGCAGCCAGAGGCCGGCGCCACCCCGGCCGCCAAACCGACTCGCGGCGGGGGCCATCGGCCGGTTGCCACACCGGCTGGCGGCGGTGACCTGGTTGGGACGTGGCGGCCGAGCCGGCAACGCGAGGGATGGTTTTGACTTCATCTGTTTCACGATTCCTGGGCGGGCAGCGTCGCCGAGACAGTCCTTGAAATAAAGCCGAAAAGCCGGGCTCGGGCGGCGGAGGATGAATGTCATCTCCTGGCGGAGCCGGGTATCGTCTGGGCAATGGTTCGGGGGGTTCCGCTGGCGGTCAAAGAATGGTGCGCGCTGCAGGACTTGAACCTGCGGCCCCTTCCGTGTGAAGGAAGTGCTCTTCCACTGAGCTAAGCGCGCATTACCCGACCCCAGGCGTGGGTCGAACCCGCGACGCCCCGCGGTCTTTGCTTCTCTTGCGAGCGGGGGCAATCTCATCCTTTTCCAACCGGGTGGCAAGTCGAAAGTGCGAACGTCTGACCGTGCGCCCCTCAAAAGGCCGGCTTTCGGAAAGCGAAAAGCGCTCGGGACTCCCGGCTGGTTCTCGCGGCGACTGACGCTCAGGGGAACAGGGCTTTACGGCGGAACCCGGAGGGGGCACTCTGTGCGCATGAAAAAGCTTCTGTTGACTGTTCTGGCGGGCAGTGTGGCGTGGGGCGTGTTTGCTGCGCCGGCGACGGATGTGTTTGAGCAAAACCGGAGGTTGGGCCGGGGCGTGAATGTGCTGGGGTACGATCCCATCTGGCGATCGAAGGACCAGGCCCGGTTCCAGCAAAAGCATTTCAAGCTGTTGCGGGAGGCAGGCTTTGACTCCATCCGCGTCAACCTGCATCCGTTCCGCCACTTTCAAAGCGACGGCTCGCTGTCCAGGAACTGGTTCGAGACCCTGGATTGGATTCTGGCGGGCGCGCGGGGCGCGGGCTTGAACGTCATTTTGGACCTTCACGAATACAACGCCATCGGCAACGACCCGGAGGGGAACAAGGAAAAATTCCTGAGTTTTTGGCGCCAGGTCTCGACTCACTGTCAGTCGGCGCCGGACAGCGTGTATTTCGAGCTGCT
>JARKQH010000145.1 GCA_029974925.1 Verrucomicrobiota bacterium | reverse complement strand
TCCCCGGCACAGGCCCTCGCCCCGGCTGAGCAGGTGGCCTTCGCTGCCGGAGGGGCCGTCCTGGCCGGAGTCGTCCACCAGCCTGGCCTCGAAGCCGGGCACGGCCTGCCCGGCGCTGCCCGGCCTGGAGCTCCCGTTGCGGTGGGAGATGAACACGTTGAAGGCCTCGGTGGAGCCGATGCCGTCCAGGATGGTCCGCCCTGTGAGGCGCTCCCACTCCTCGTACAGGAGCGGGGGCAGGGCCTCGCCCGCGCTGTAGCACAGCGCCGGGACGCACGGCTTCAAGGCGGGCTCGAAGACCCGGATCATCGCGTTGTAGAGGGTCGGCACGCCAAAGAAAGCGGTGGGCCTGTGCCTGGCCATCAGGTCGAACACGTCCCCCGGGCTCGGCTTGCCCGGGAAAAGCACCGTGGCCGCGCCCGAGGCCAGGGGCAGCGCGAGGCTTGCGAGCAGCCCGTAGGCGAAGAACAGCTTGCTGGACGAGAGCACCACGTCCTGGGGCGTGAGCCCCAGCACCGCGCCCCAGGTGGCGTGCGGGACGAGCAGGTCTTCCTGGCGGTGGGGCACGCCCTTGGGGCGGCCGGTGGAGCCGGAGCTGTAGAGCATGAAGCCGGGGCGGGCTTCGTCCGCCGGGCGGGGCTCGAAACCGGAAGGGAAGTCCCCCAGGCCCGATGGCCCCAACTCGTCGCAGAGGACGGCCGGGCAGCCAGCCGTGGCCGCGTCCAGTGAGGGATGGCCCGGGATGGTCAGCAGCAGCGTGGAGCCGGAATCGTCCAGCAGGAAACGGTAGTCCTCGGCTTTCAGTGTGGTGTTGACCGGCACGGGGCAGGCCCCCGCGAGCATGGCCCCGAGAAAGGCGCAGACGAAGGCGGGCGTGTCCGGCAGGGCGAGCATGACGCGTCCGCCGGGCGGAACCGGCCAGGAGTCGAGGAAGGCCGCGAAGCGCAGGGAGCGCTCACGCAGCCAACCGTAGGACAGCGTTGTTTCGCCCAGGATGTACGCCGGTCTTTCGGCTCCGGACGCACTCCCCATGCCCAGCAAGGCCCAGGCCGCGTTGCCTCCGTACTTCATGCGCGCTCTCCTGCGTGACTCTGGGCTTGCGCCCGCAACTGCGGGCGAGGGGATGAATACAGGCTCCCGGCGTTCATTTCCAAAACCTAGAATGATTGGCCAATGCAGTCAAATGCGGCGCAACTGGCCGGAATCGTCCGCTCTTCATTCGCGGCATAGGCGGGGGAAACCATGCGATTCGCACTGGAAAACGCCGGGCCGTTCCTGTAATTCGGCCGGATTCGTATCCATATCCTCAATGTCTGGAGCAGGTCGATGATCAACAAAGTCATGTTCCCCGTGCTGATTCTCCTGGCCATCGTGGTCTCCGGCTGTGTCGCCCCCTTGGCGAGCGATCCGGCGTTCCAGCCGAAGCTCGAAGAGACCGGCGGTCCCAAGGTCCTGTACTCCTTGCGCAGCGACCAGGTGGCCGGCCTGTTCCCCATGGGGACGACCCTCGACCAGATCACGCAGAAGTACGGCCCTCCGGCCATGCGCGGGAACTCCACGGACAAGAACGGGCAGCCCACGACCTGGATCGGTTATACATACGGGCGCAGCTACACGCATTGCGACACCAGCCTCCATGTCACCGTGGTGAACAGGTTCACCACGGTCATGCTCAACTTCGACGCCTCGGGAAAGCTGTTCGAGGCGAGCATGACGCGCTACCAGAAGTTCTCGGCCGGAAACAACGCGAACCGCGACGCCACGGATGATGAAGTGACACGCTACCTCGGCGCTCCGGATGTCCTGGACATCAAGGCCGGAGGCACTGCGGCGGGCGGGGGCAAGGGCGCGCCGGACCAGTCCAGGGGCTGGAAGCTCGGCGCGGAGGTCAGCGAACTGCGCTCGGAGCTGGTGGCCAAGACCGGCTACAGCGGGCGCGGCGTTTACGTGGTGGCCGTGGAGCCCCAGGGGCTGGCCGCCCGCTACGGGCTCGCCGCCGGGGACGTCATCGTGAAGGTGAACAACGTCGCGGTGCCCACGCGCGACGATCTCGTGGAGCAGCTGAAAACCATCCCCCTGTCGAACGCCCTGGAGCTGCAGGTCTTCGCCAAGGGCCGCGCGCGCACGGTGACCATCCCCGCGCAGCAGGGCGGTGGCGGCACGTCCTCGATCTGATCCGGCCCGGGACACCGGGCAGGCCGCCGGATTTCGGCCTCGGGCCTTGAGGGTGATGAGGCCGGGCGTCCGGGGTGATTGCTGATCGCCAGCCGGTTGCGACCGCGTATCTTCGCCGCCAGGTGCTTCCGCCCTGGCGGCGTATTGCTTCACGCAAGCTGGCCGTGCGCAAGGCCCTCGACGGAAATATCGTTTTTGGCTACGGGTGCTTCGGAAAGAAATATCGCAAAGTTCTTCAGTTGTGAGTGCTGATGATCGTTGTTTTGTTGAAGTAGGTTTTGAGCAAGTATATAGCGTCATAATGTCTTGTCGGCCGCATTTACTTCCCTGGAAGGTTAATTTTAAGTTTTGTCATGAATATGGATAAAGAGGGCTTTTTACAAGTGCGTACTACAATATTGGATTGTTTTTTTGTGTCGTTGGTGTCAATGATGTTTGTGTTGTTCATTAATATTGCTGTAATTAAATTGTATGATGTCAATCAGATTGGTGTCAGTCCGGAGATTTTAAGAACTTTCCTGGATGAAAACAAGAAGTTGCTCTTTCCGGAGCCTGATGAGCGCATGCAGTATGTGCTCAGTGTCCTATCCGCTCCGCTCATAATAGCGATGGCTTGGTGGCTTGTGCTGCGCAGGCGCGTTCAGCGTACGGAAAGTG
>JARKQH010000118.1 GCA_029974925.1 Verrucomicrobiota bacterium | reverse complement strand
GCCCACGGCACCAGGCCGCCAAAGGGCGTGAGGGCATCGTTGGTGGGGCAGAGGCGAACGTTGCCGCCGTAGGTGGGAAAGGTCAAAACCGCTTCACCCGCCGGGTGAAGCATGTCGCTGGTGTTAACGTTCATGACAGCCATTTATCCCCAACGACTTACTCGCGCAACCCCTTACTCGCCGCGACTTTAACTGCGGAATTTAGGATTATTCCTTGTAATTGGATGGACTGCCGATAAAGTCTGGCCCTGATGAATGGAACGTCAAAGCTGTTTATGTGCCTGCTGGTGGCCGGCGGTTTGCTCGCAGGCTGTGGCAAGAAACAAAAGGCGCCCGAGGAAATCGCCCTGCCGGAGTTGAATCGCGCGCTTCAGGTCTGGATCATGAACAACGGGTCCGCACCCAGAAACCTGAACGAGCTGACCAATTTTCCGGCTTTTGCGGGGCGCCGGCTCCCCACGCCGCCTCCGGGCAAAAAGCTCGCCTACGACCCGGCGACCAAGCAGATTATCTTCGCTGATCAATAGACCGCATGGGCGGCCTGCCACCAAGCGGGCCTTTCGCGAGCCAGGGTGGGGCGATTAATTGCCGGGCAGTTCCTTCAGCCGAATGTTGCGGAACTGGACTTTCAGATTCTCCTTCGAGGCATCCTTGCCGACGCTGTGAACCTGAAGGGCGATGAACCCGCGGGGAGTCATGTTGTCGTTAATGGTGGCGCGGAGCTGGCCGTTCAGCCAGGTCTTGATCGAGGCGCCCCGGGCTTCGATGCGGTAGTGGTTCCATTCGCCCGGCTTGCTGACTTTGGCGCCCTGCTCCGTAAAGGCCTTCGAATCACCACCCAGGATGCCCGGGTAAAGCCACGCGCGGCGCCCTTCGTCGTAAATCCCCCCCGACCACCACCGGTTCTTGGCGGCGTCCATGTCAATCTCCACCTGGTAGCCATGCACCCGGCCGGCGGGGATGCGGATTTCCTTGCCGTTGGCCTGCACCTTCTTCTCCGTGTCGAAACACTCGCTCCGGACCTGGACGCCTGAATTGAGCAGCGGGTCCACTTTGAATTCGAGTTCGAGAATGAAGTCGCCGTAGGTTTTTTCAGTGCAGAGGAAGCTGTTTGGAGTATCCAGCACGGTGGAGCCGACCAGGATGCCCTCCTGCACCGTGTATTTGGCTTTGCCGCCGCGTTGGACCCAGCCGGAAAGGTCCTTCCCGTTGAACAGGTTGACCCAACCATTGTCAGCGGCAATGGCTGCCACGGAACTGAGGAGCAAAGCGGAAGCGAATCGAAGCGTCGTTTTCATTCTTGAGCCAGCTTAGGGAGGTGGTCCGCCGGAAACAAGCAGTTTTGGGCCGGCGCACCGTGTGCGCGGCGGGAACAAAAGGAGTGGGAAAGCCCGTTGCTGATGCCGTGTCGCTATGTGCCAACCAACGGGCCCAACCGCCCCAGCTTGAGCACCGGCTGGCCCGCCGCGCGTGAGGCGGGCAGGTCCACCTCGAACTCGGCGACCCAATCGTTGTAATCGTCAGGGTCCACCAGCATCTGCTGCACGCGCCAGGAGCGGCGGTCCTCGGCGGGGGTTACGTAAGTGTGACGCAGATTGCGGGCATTGGGGTCGAGGCACAGGCTCTGGTGTTCGGAATAATAGGACTTGACACAGTCCTGGAGCCGCGCCGGGGTCCAGGGCTGGCCCTCGGCATCCTCTGCCGAATCGAGGAAGCCCAGGGCTGTCTCGAAATCCTGGTTCACCAGGCCCCGCAGAAAACTGAAAATGCGCTGGCGTATGGCGGCGGTGAAATTCCTGGTATCGCGGGTGATGTCCGCAGCGGCTGCTTCCGCTCCCGGCGGTTTAACCTCCCTGGTTTCCGCGCGCTGATAAGCGGGGTCCTTCATCTTTTCCCATTCTTCGAGCAAACTGGAATCCACCTGCCGGATCAGGGTGCCCAAGTAAAGCTCCATTTCCCGAACGGGGTCGGTTTTGGCGTTGTCGGGGACGGTTTGCGCCAGGACCTTGTAAACGCTGTTGAGATGCCGCAGCAGCAGGCCCTCGGACCGCTGCAGTTCATAGTCCCGGATGTAATCCGAAAAGGAGCGGAAGGTCTCGAACATCTCGCGGGCGATGGATTTGGGGCGGATGTTTTCCTGGCCAACCCAGGGGTGTTTGTCGGCAAAGGCGTTGAAAGTGGTATAGACAAAATCGCGGTTGGGCTTGGGGTATTCCAGTTTTTCGAGCTCTTCCATGCGCTCCTCATAATCGAGACCGGCCATCTTCATCTCCGCCATCTTCCGGCTCTTGAGTTTGTCGAGTTGCTTGCGCAGGATGACCTCCGGGTCCTCGAGGATGGATTCGACGAGTGTCAGCAGCACCAGGGGGTAGTCCGGCGCCTGGGGGTCCAGGAGCGGAAGGGTCTCCAGCAGGTAAAGCGAAAGCGTCTGATCCATCGAGAAATCGTCCTGCAACTCGACGTTCACCCGCACATAACTCCCGGCTTCGGTTGGGGGAATGAACTCAATGATCCGGCGGTCCAGGAGCGAGCGAAACAACTGCCATGCGCGCTTGAGATGCTCGCGCTTGGCTTTGGGGGTTTCGTGACAATCCCGGATCAGCCGCTGCATGGCCCGGCAGCCGTCCCCTTTGCGGCTCAGGACGTTCAACAACATGCCGTGCGTCACCTGGAACCGCGAGGTGAGCCGTTCCGGTTGGGCGGCGATCAACCGCAGGAAGGTGTTCTTGTCCCAGTTGACGAAGTTCTTGTCAGGGGGCTTGCGTTTGACGGACTTCCGGCCGTCGCGCGCGGCTTTCTCCTCGAGTTTCAGGTTTTCGATGACGTGCTCGGGGGCCTGGGCCACGACCCAGCCCCGGTCGTCAAATCCCTTCCGCCCCGCCCGGCCCGCAATCTGGTGAAAATCCCGCGCGCTGAGAATGGCGGTCTTTTGGCCGTCGAACTTGCAGAGGCGAGTGAACAGGACGGTGCGGATGGGCATGTTGATGCCGGCGCCCAAGGTGTCGGTGCCGCAGATCACCTTGAGCAGTCCCTTCTGGGTCAACTGCTCGACCAGCACGCGGTATTTCGGCAGCAGCCCCGCATGATGCAGCCCGATGCCATGTTTGAGCCAGCGCCGGATTTCCGGTCCATAGGGACTGCTGAACCGGAATCCTTCCAGCGCATTGGCGATGGCATTTTTCTCCTCGCGCGTGCAAACGTTGATGCTGGTGAAATCCTGGGCGCTTTGGGCGGCCTCCATCTGGGTGAAATGGACGACGTAAACGGGGCTGCGGCCTTCGCTGGCAAGTCGTTCGAGCGTCTGGGCCAGCGGGATTTCCGAGTAAGCGTATTCCAGGGGCACCGGCCGCTCCTGGGACCGGATCGTCACCGTCGGCCGCCCGTTGCGCCGGGTGAGTTCCTCCTCGAAGAAGGCGGTGTCGCCGAGGGTGGCGGACATGAGCAGGAACCTGGCCTGGGGGAGGGTGAGGAGCGGCACCTGCCAGGCCACCCCGCGTTCCCGGTCGGCGTAATAATGGAATTCGTCCATGATCACTTCGCGGAATTCCGCGTCCGGGCCCTCGCGCAGGGCAATGTTGGCCAGAATTTCGGCCGTGCAGCAGAGAATGGGGGCGTCGCGGTTCACCGTGGCGTCGCCGGTGCTCAAGCCGACGTTGTCCGGTCCGAACTCGCGGCAGAGCGCCAGCCACTTTTCGTTGACCAGAGCCTTGATCGGGCAGGTGTAAACCGACCGCCGCCCCTGGGCCACCGCCTTGAAATGGAGGGCCGCGGCCACCAGCGATTTGCCCGAGCCGGTCGGGGTGTTCAGAATCACATTCTTTTCCTCGAACAGTTCGAGGATGGCAGCCTCCTGGGCCGGGTAAAGGCGGAGCCGTTTGCGCTCGGTGTATTCGAGGAACTGGCCCAGCAGCACATCGTTGGACAGCCGCTCATCGCGCGGGATCAGGTCATAAAGGGTGTCAGACACCGCGGTTACCGGATGTTGAGTTCTTTTTGGATGCCGAACCGCTCGATGCGCTTGCGCAGCGTGGCACGCGTGATGCCCAGGAGCCGGGCCGCGTGGACCTGATTGCCGCCGGTTTCCTTGAGTGCCTGGATGACCAACTCGCGCTCGACGGCCGGAAGGATCTTAAGCTTGGGATCGCGCTGGGCCCATTGGAAAAGCTGGCGGGCCAGCGGCGCCACCCCGGCTGCGCCGGCGCCGGTCACAGCGGGGCCCGTCACGCCGCCCTCCCCTCCGCGGTCCTGACCAGTGATTTCCGGCGGCAGGTCTGCCGGCAAAATCGTATCGCTCTTGGCGACCACCAGCGCCCGGCGGATGACATTCTCCAACTCGCGCACGTTCCCCGGCCAATGGTACTTCTCGAGCAGCTTCAACGCGGCTGGCGCGATGGCACGCGGCGGGGTTCCCTGATTCCGCGCGAAGGTGCTCAGGAAATAGTTGACGAGGAGGCGGATGTCGGACTTGCGCTCGCGGAGGGGTGGAAGATGGACGCGGACGACGTTCAACCGATAGAAAAGGTCCTCGCGGAATTGCCGAGCGGCCACCGCCTGTTCCAGCGGTTTGTTGGTGGCCGCAATGATTCGAACGTTGACCTTCAACGCCTGGTTCCCGCCCACCCGCTCGAACGTGCCGGACTGGAGCACACGCAGAATCTTGGTCTGGGTGGCGGGGGTCATGTCGCCGATCTCATCCAGGAAGAGGGTGCCGCCGTTGCATTGTTCAAACTTGCCAATCCGCTGCTGGGTCGCCCCGGTGAACGCGCCGCGCTCGTGTCCAAACAGCTCGCTTTCCAACAGTTGCTCGGGGATGGCGGCGCAATGGACCGCCAGGAAGGGCTGACGGCTTCGCTCGCTGTGGTGATAGATGGCGCGGGCCACCAGTTCCTTGCCCGTGCCACTTTCGCCGGTGATCAGGGCCGTGGCATCCGACGCGGCAAGCTGGCCGATCAGCTTGAACACCTGTTGCATCGCCTCGCTGCGGCCCACGATGCCCAGTTCATAATCTTCCTTCTGCAGCAAGGGCTGATAGGACACCACCTGCCGCATGTCCCGCGCCGCTTTCAGCGCGTTCTGAACGACCTCCTTGAGCTTTGGAATATCAAACGGCTTGAGGAGGTAGTCGTAGGCCCCGAGTTTCATCGCCTCGATGGCCGTCTGCGTGGTGCCGTAAGCGGTCATCAAAATGACCAACAGCTTGGAATCCATCTGCCGGATTCGCCGCAAGGTCTCCAGGCCACTCATGCCCCCC
>JARKQH010000117.1 GCA_029974925.1 Verrucomicrobiota bacterium | reverse complement strand
AGCTCGACAAAACGGAAGCCGTGATAGGTGAACCGGGGCTCGTACACTTCCCGGCCCCGGCCTTTAAGAATGTAGGTATCGGTCACTTTTGCCCCGCGAAGGTTGTCAAGGTAGAGTGTCCCATCCGGCTTGAGGGTCTCGGCGTGCCTCAACGTGACGGTGAAGCCGGCCGGCCCGGAGACGCTGAGCCGGCACCATCCGACCATGTTCTGGCCCATGTCAAAGACGTAAACCCCCGGCTGTGGCTGCGACAGGCTGATGGGCCGGAGCGTTTCGGTCACGCGAATCGGGGGAATCATCTGCGCCACCAGCGCCCCGCCCGGGGCGGCGACGGGCGCCGCGTTTTCCCAGGCGGAGTCGTCATATCCCGCCTCGTTCCAGCGGCCCAACTCGAGGCGCGCGTCGTATTCCTCGCCGTCGTATTCGCAGTTGGCGCGGATGGGGCCGCGGGTGGTGAGCTTCCAGGTCGGGTCGCTGACGAGCGTGATCTGCGAGCCATCCTGGTATTCGAGGCGCATTTGGAACAACAGTTTGGGGAATCCGTAGGTGCGGGTCTCCATCGGAGTCTTGTGCCGCGGCGCAAAGAAACGGCCGTTGCCGAGCACGACGCCAATCGCGTTCGGTCCCGGGCGCAGGAGATCAGCCACCTCGTGGGTGACGTAAAACACCCGCTTGTCGTATTCGGTGAGGCCGGGAGACAAAACCTGGTTGCCCACTTTTCTACCGTTGAGGTAAAGCTCGGAGGAGCCGAGTCCCGACATCCAAACCGTTGCGCGGCGAACCTTTTTGGGGACGGAAAATTCCTTGCGCAGCCACCGGGCGGGAAGGCGGCGGTCTTCCGGACCGGTCACTTGTCCCCAAGGTTCCATGCCCACCGGCCCGAGCACGCGGGAGCTGAGCCAGGTCGAGTCGTTGAAGCTGGTCTGCTCCCAGGCCGGGAACTCTTCGGCGGTGCTGCGCCAGTTCTCGTCCGTGACCAGGGTCAGGGGCTCTCCCTGCTCGAACTCGATGGTCAGCAGGCCCAGCAAACCCGCCGGGTTGGGCCCCTCCCCAACATTCCGAACCGAGACGGCCAGAACGTTTCGGCCGGGGCGCAAGGCGTCGCGGAGGTCGAATTGCGCGGCGACTTTGTAATTTCCGCCACTGCCCACCGGTTTGCCATTGACATACACGGCGAACTGGTTGTCGCCGGCAACAAGCCAGCGGGCGGATTTGAGGGTTCGGCCCGCCTCCAGCTCAAAGGTGCGGCGGAAATAGCGGGTGGCAACCGGGGCCGAACGGTCAGCACGGCCTTCGGGGAACCAAATCCAGGATGTATTGGTCAGGACAACGTCGCGCTCGGGTTCATCGCGGCCAATCCATCGGGCCTGCCAATCGGCGGGTTGGAGCAGGCCCATGGACCAGCAGGCCGCCTCGCTCCAGCCGCTGGGCTTGTCCGCCTCGTCCCATACCCGCACTTTCCAAAAGCATTCCTGGCCGGAGACCAGCGGGCGGCCGCCGTAGGGCACCAGCGCGGACTGGTCCGAGCGCACCTTGCCGCTGTCCCACAGGTCGCCGGTTCCGGCGGAGAGTTGCCTGGCGCTGCTGGCCACCAGCACCTGGTAGGCGGTCTGGCGCTGGCCCCGGGCGGTGCGCCGGGTCGGTTCCAGCACCCAGGACAAGCGGGGGTTGGGCGCATCAATCCCGGAAGGGTTGTTGAGGTATTCGCAACGCAGCGTGGTGACCCGAACACTCGCCGCCTCGGCCGCTGGCAGTGCGGCCAGCAGGAACGTCAATGAAACGATTGCCCGTCGAAACAAAAAGGAAGGCCTGAAGTTCATACCGGCAGGGAGTATGACCACAACTTCCGCACCGGGAAAGACCTGATTGGACAGTCAGGGCCGGTTGTCCGGCACGCGCAGGCTCGGGTCGCCAAACAGCATGAACTTCATGCCTTGAAAGAAGATGCTGGGCGGGTACCAGCCCTCCGTGGGCTTCAGGGTGGCGAGGCGCTCCTTTTCGAAATAGTGGCGGAGTGCCTGAGCCCAGCAATCGCCGAGGCAAGGCCCGGGCGTTTCGGCCAAAGCAGTCATGAAACCCTCCAAGAGGGTTAAAGCACACGGCTGGCTGCCCGTGTTGCAGCCGATGTAGGCCACCCCTCCCTGCGTGCCGCGTTTGAGAATTTGTTCGCCCAAGCCGGTCGGGTTGAAGCGGCCCTTCTGATAGGAGGCGGGGGGTGGGGGCGGGCTTTTGAAAACCTCCCCATGGTCGGTTCCGTTGTGCTCGTCGCCGCTGACGTCCACGTAACCGTCATAGGGAGCCAGCGGGGCGAAGTAAGCGGTGCTGCAGCCGACGGAGATAACGACCGGCAAGGCCGTGTTGGTGAGGCGGTCCAAGTCCCGGACCGAAAAACACTGCTCCCACGAGTCCGGCTGGCCGTGGCCGGTGTGCACGGCCAGGCCGAGGCCCTGGTTGAACAACCTCCGCAGTTCCGCGCGGTTGGGGGGCGGGGTGTCGTACGGCCGGGCGCTGTCGGAGTAGAAACGCCTCTCCACCTGCCAGCCTCCCTCGAGCCGGCGGGCCAACCGGTCCAGCAACCGGCGGCTGTCCACCCAGCCGTCCACCGCAAAGAACGCCGCGCGCCGAAGCTGGGGGCTTTGGCCGGCGACCACGCTTGCTTCGTACGAGGCAGTTTTTGCGGCCACGCGGCGCACTTCGTCGGCCGTGCTCACGGGCCAACGGCCCACGGCAATGTCAGGCAGGTAATCCACGCGGTCAAAGTTGATCGGGTCCGTCTTGTTCTGCTCGCCGCGGACCTCGCCGAAGTAACCGGCGTGGAACGAATCCTTCACGGCATTCCAGTCGTCGAAACTTCCGTCGGCCTTGGCCAGGTCGCTGTAATAAAGGTCGCTGGGATAGAAGGCATAATCGAAGGCGGCCGGTGTGATGCGGTCCAGCACCATGTAGCGCACGGGCAGGACATCCACGTCGCCGACCAACAGAACATAGCCCAGTCCCGGCCCGCGCCATTGGTCGTAGAGGAACCGCTTGAGTTTCTCGGGGTCATCCACGCCGGCAGATTCCCGCAGAATGCGTTCCAGCGAACAGAGCACCGTCGGCCGCAGAGCGGATTTGTGGGTGACGAAGCCGCCCAGCGCCTCATGAAAAGCCTCGGGCGCGATGACCAAAAGCCGGCGCGCCTCGTGCGCTTCGGAAGAGGGCGCGGCTTCGGCGGCAAAGGCGGCCAGCGATCCGACCATCACGAGCCACCGCGCGCAATACCTCTTAACTTCCCGCGCGGATACGGGACGAAGGGAAAAAACGGTCAGGACGGCGGACATCCACCGGGAGGCAAAACGCCGGTTTCGACAGTCGCGCATCGCGCCGAGGTCACTCGGCTTTTTCGGGGGCGAGGAGTTCCTTCAAATTGTAATGCGTGTAACGCGTGTGGGCGGCCACGTTCTCCGAATCGGCGTTGGCGACCCAGAAGTCGAAGGTCTCGGGCGCGAACAAGGCGCAATGGATGTTGGAAGTCATGGCGACGGGGCGTTTCATGAGGTCGCGCGCGCCGGCGGCGTCGAGTTTGCCATGGTTGGCCTTGACGCGGCGGGCCAGTTCTTCATAGCGGTCGCCCGCCGACATGAGCACGGCATCCGCGATCGAGTGGGGCAGTTGCGGATGGGTCTCGCCCGGGGCAATGGTTTCAAAGCGGGTGGGGGTGGCCGCGATGCCGACGGCGCGGCGGGATTTGCCATCCGAGATCACGTAGTAGTACTCGCAAGTGCGCGGTCCTTTGCGCATGATTTCGACGGCCTCCTCGAGGGTGTTGGCGCGTTCCATCACCTCGCGCACCAGTTGGGCCATGGGTTTGCCGTCCCACTCCCCTTCGCCGCGCCCACCCATCTCGCCAATGGCGACGCCCTTCTCGTTCATGGCGGTCACGGACCCAATGAAGCCCGCGTAACCGACATTTACCCAGGCGTTGCCGCGATCCGGCTGAAACACCATCACCACGGCGCTCTGCTCCAAGCCGAGGCCGCGGAGGTAATCCAGGACCCGGCCATGGTACAGGCGGCCGTCCTCGGTCGCCTTTCCAAAGACGGCGAACCCGCTGCAATGAAACATTTCGGGGAAGAAGTTGGCCAGACGGACCTCCTCCCGCGGCAGACCCGCCGCCTCGGCCAGCGCATCCATTTCCCGGAAATAGCGTTCGTCAGTGAAAGGCGTCACTCGCCGCTGGGCTTCTTCAATCTGGCCGAGCACCCAGGTCCCTTTGTCAAACGAGCTGCCCACGCCCACCCCGAACAACATGTGGTCCACCAGTTCCCGGACGTCCTTGCGCAGCAGCGCGCCGTGCTGGCGCCCCATTTCCTCGGGCGTTCCCTTCAGGAAGAGCACTCGCGTTCCATCCCTCAACTCGAGGCGGCCGTTGCCTTCCCGCGCCACCACCCGCCGGTCGCCGGTCGCCGGGCCAAGGGGCGGGACCTTTTCGCCCAGCATGCGCATGGCGACTTCGAGGAACCGGATCAGGTGCGCGCGCGCAACCGATTCGATTCTGGTCCCTTCGCCCGCGTGCAGTTTCCACCGGTCGGCGGAAACGCCCTCCTGCAATTTCGGATCGAGGATTTCGAGCTGCACTTCGGTGTTGCGGCCGTCGCGGTAAGCCAGCCGCAGCGGCAGCCAGTCATTGGTCCGCACCCACAGTTGGAGGGTGCCGGGGGGCAGTTTCAAGGCGTCAATGGCCTCCGGCTTTGCCGTCACTTGCAGCACGTAACAGGGCGTGGACCCGACGCTCTCGTCGGGCAGCGCCTTGATCTCGGTCAGAAACGGCAGCACAACCAGTTGCTCGGTCTTGATGGGCAGCTTGATGGGGCCCATCGGCTTGGTATCCTTCAGCTCGGGAGCGGTGCCGAACAGGGGCTTGCCCGGCGACCCAACCACGCCAAACTTCTTTTCAGGCGTATAAATCCAGAGGTCCTCCCCGTCGCGGCCGACTTCGATGCGCCGGCCATCCCAGGCCGTCGCGAGCCGCAGGCGGTCGGGAGCCTGAAAAGCCAGGTCGAGGGTGCGGCCTTCAAACCCTTTGGGCAGGCCGACGGCGTTCGAGAGCTTGAGCGTGGCCGAGAGAGTTCGTGGCGCCGCGCCGGCGGGCGGATCAACCACGGCCACGAGCTGGGTCAGCACCTGGGTTAAAACCTGTGCCGGCGCCGGCGAGGCGGTTTCCTGGGCGGGGGCCAGCCAGGGCGGGATCAGGCCCATGACGGCGACCGCGGCC
>JARKQH010000116.1 GCA_029974925.1 Verrucomicrobiota bacterium | reverse complement strand
CCGTAGGTGGGAAAGGTCAAAACCGCTTCACCCGCCGGGTGAAGCATGTCGCTGGTGTTAACGTTCATGACAGCCATTTATCCCCAACGACTTACTCGCGCAACCCCTTACTCGCCGCGACTTTAACTGCGGAATTTAGGTTCATTTGATCACCTATGGGGAGCTGGAGGCGCTGCCGCAAGAGGCCAATGGCAGCTCTGCCAGTGAGGGGCGCCACTTTGCGACCCGTCGCGATAAGGCCCGTCGCGACAAGCCCGTGCTGTTGTGGCTGGGAGCTGTCCATGGAGCCGAGGTGGAGGGGTTGACCGGCTTGGTGAACTTGATTCAGGTGATGGAGACGGGGGTGGACCTGCGCGGCAGGGAGCAACCAACGCTTCGGGCCTTGGGAGAACGCTGTCGGCTGCTGATCCTGCCGTGTGCGAATCCGGACGGACTGGCGCGGTTCCAGCCTCGCTGGACCTACGGCATGGACCCGGCGACGGCGCGGTATTGGTCACACGGAACCTCGGACGATTCCGGCGCGCAGGAATCGCCCGACCCCGGGCACCTGCGGGGCGGGATCGCACCGAGTCAAAGTTTTCGGGGGTGCCACTTTAATGATGCCGGCGTTGATCCCATGCAGGACGAATTCTTTGGCCGGCTCTCATCCGAAGTGGGGGCCGTTTTACAGATCGCTCGAGACGAGGCGCCGGATTGGGCGGTCTCGCTCCACCACACGCTGTATGGCCCGGAAGTGCTCCGGCCAGCCTACGTTCCAATTGAGGTCCAAACCGCGGTGGGCGGTCTGGCCCGGCGTTACGTCCAGCGCCTTGCCAGGGCGGATTTGCCTTATGTCCCGCCCTTCGAGCCGGGCCCCGATGGGGGCGATCCCCCTCCCGCTCTTGACCTGGTGGCGCTCCTGTATCATGCGTCCGGCGCCACCGCGTTCAAGTTTGTGTGCCCGTGTGGCGTGGAGGCCCCTGGCGCCACCCGCGTGACGCCCGAACAGATTCTGGACATTCACCTCTTGCTCCAGGAGGCCCTCATGGAACACGCTCTCCAACTCAAGTCCGATTCTGCGGCATCCGGCCCGCGGCGTCCGGCCAACGCCCTGCCAACCTCTGCGCGCGATTGAAAGCCGGACACTTTGTGTCGAAAACGGTGCCTGCCTGAACCCGTCTTCCTGCCGGCTGGCAAATGGCACGCCTCCCCGTCCCTGAATGCGGAGCGAGAACCGCCAGCGCTGGAGGCAGCCGGAACTCCAAGTCGCCTTGCCCCGGCCCGTTCGCCCCCGGTTATTCCTGCCAGACCAGATGCTCCTGCTCGCGGGCCGCCCGGGCGGGGGCGGGGGCGGAGCCGGCGAAACGCGCCTGCAGGGCTGAGCCGGGGGCGGGCCTCGCCCGGCCCGTTGAGACGGCGCGGCGTCCCTTGGTGCCGGGTCGCGAGCAAAGGGGGACCTTGGAGGAACGAAAAGTGCCGTTGTGTTTCGACGTCCGGCCCTGTATAGGTCCCTTTCAAGATGAAAAGCTCAGTCCTGTTGCCCGCCGGGTTGTGCGCCCTGTTTGTCCTTTCGTTGAACCCCGGCGCCCGCGCCGCCGCGCCGGCCGCGCCGCCGAATTTTCTGGTTATTCTCGCCGACGACATGGGTTACTCGGACGCGGGTTGTTACGGAGGTGAAATCCAGACTCCCAACCTGGACCGGCTGGCGGCCAACGGCCTGCGATTCACCCAGTTTTACAATACCGCCCGCTGCTGGCCGTCCCGCGCCTGCATTTTGACCGGCTACTACGCGCAGCAGGTGCGCCGGGATGCGATGCCCGGCGCGGGCGGCGGGGGACAGGGCCGGCGTCCCGCCTGGGCGCGGTTGCTGCCCGAACTGCTCCAGCCGCTGGGCTATCGTTCCTATCACTCGGGAAAGTGGCATGTGGATGGCCCTGTGCTGGCCGGCGGGTTCGCGCGCTCCTATTCGCTGAACGATCACGACCGCTATTTCGGCCCGAAACAACATACTCTCGACGACCAGCCGCTGCCCGAGCCGAAACCGGAAGAGGGCTATTACGCCACGACCGCGATTGCCCGGCATGCCATTGACATGCTGGCCGAACACCACGCCCGGCACCGCGACCAGCCGTTCTTCCTGTACCTGGCATTCACCGCGCCGCATTTCCCTCTTCACGCGCTCCCGGAAGACCTCGCCCTGTACCAAAACCGTTACACGGCCGGATGGGAGGGGGTCCGCCAGGAACGGTTTGAACGGCTCAAACAGCTTGGCTTGGTGAATTGTTCGCTTTCCGCGCCGGACCCAAAGACCGCGCCGAGTTGGAACCTGTCGCCCGCCAGACTCGCCGAGCTGATCGGACCGGGTGAGGCGGCCTATGCGCTTCCCTGGGCCGGCCTGACCGCGGAGCAGAAACAATTCCAGCCGGTCAAAATGGCCCTCCACGCCGCGATGATTCACCGCATGGACCTTGAGATTGGCCGGGTGCTGGCGCAGCTCGAACGCATGGGGGTGTGGGACAACACGGTGGTGTTCTTCGCCTCGGACAACGGCGCCAGCGCCGAACAGATCATTCGGGGCGACCGTCATGACCCCCACCGCCCTCCCGGCTCGGCCGGCACGTTCCTGTCGCTCGGCCCGGGGTGGTCCACGGCGGCCAACACGCCCTTCCGCCTCCACAAATCCTGGGTGCACGAGGGCGGCATCAGCACGCCGCTCATCGTCCATTGGCCCGCGGGCATCCGGGCCCGGGGCGAATTGCGCCACAATCCGGGCCACTTTATTGATCTGCCCCCGACCATTCTCGAGCTGGCCGGGGGGAAATGGCCCCGGGAATTCAATGGCCAGCCGGTCCCCCCGCCGCCGGGCCGGAGCCTGGTCCCGGCCTTTGCCCGGGATGGAAGCGTCAAGCATGATTACCTCTGGTGGTTCCATGACGGAAACAAGGCCATCCGCGTCGGCCATTGGAAGCTCGTCGCCGACCATCAAGGGCCTTGGGAACTTTACAATCTCAAGACCGACCGCGCCGAAACCTTCGACCTCGCCCCGAAGCGGCCGGCCAAGGTCAAGGAGCTGGAGCGCGCGTGGAACCAGCGGCTCGAGGAGTTCAAAGCCCTGGCGGCGCGGGACCAGCCAGCCGGATCGAGAACCCGGCAGCAGTAAGCCGCCGCCTGCCCCCCCAGCCTGACCCCTTCTTCGGAGTCCGTCTCCCCGGCCGATCTGAAACCGCCCGCGCGTGGCGGCTCAGTGCAGGGGCTTCCGGGAACGCCGCCGCGCGGGCCTTGCGCTATGTTTTGCCCTGTTCCCCAGCCAACCGGCCGGCAGCCCGTTCGATTTCCAGGAAGCGGCCCGGACGAACCACCCGCAAGCCGTAAAAGGTCTTTCCCATCAGACCGCCAAAGTCCTCCTCGTCGAGCGTCAGGAACACGTCTGCCCACGCCAGGGCGCTGAAAAGCACAGGGCGGTCTTTCGAGGGCGCGAAGACCGCCGGGCGGTCCAAGCTGACGATGTCGTCCATCAGCACGAGGGCACGGCGCAATTCCGCCCACGCTGAGGTGGCGGCGGGCGGCAGTGCCGCAAGGTTGCGGATGACCTCTTCGATGATGTAAGGGGTTGCGAGCAACTCCCACCCGTTGGCCGGGGCGAGCCGAAACACCTCGCGCGAGGCGCCGGCGGGCGAACCGCTGGCCGCCAACAGATCGCTGGTATCCAGCAGCAGTCTCAAGCCCCCTCGCGAAAGCGCTGCAAGTCAGCCTCGTCCCGGGTAATCCAGGCCGTGATTTGCTCCGGCGAATAGTTTTGGGGCTCAGGGACGCGTCCCCGCTCCGCCCGCAGCCGTGCTGCTAGGAACAGCATCAGTTCCTGTTTCTGCTCGGACGGCAAGGCCTCCGCCGCAGCCTCGATTTCCGCCAAACTGCTCATCAAATCCATTCTAACACATCCCAGGACCCCGCCACAAGTTGTAGGATTGCGGGGTGATCGGGACGGGGAAAAGAATCGGATGCCGGGGCAAAGCCCAAGGGACAGCGTTTCGGTGTTTCGATGGCTGGTAATGAACCGAGGTGGCCCGCGGATGATTCAAGACGGGGCTGGCGCGGAGAACACCGGCTGGAAATCGCTGAACCTTGCCATGGCGAGCGGCCTGATGACCTTCTCCTCATGCCGCCCCTTCCTGCAGTTGCCTTCGCCTCTATCAAGTGAGGCGCTCGGGCTGAATCGGCATCCGGCCATCCCTCACCCGGCCTGGACATGCCGGGCCTTCATGGCGCGCCCAGCCAGTAAAACTGGAGGGGGGCGGGAGGAGGCTCGAGGGTGAGGTTCCAGGTCCGCTGATTCTTGACGGGGAGGTTGGTCAGGGGAAACCCGGTGAGCAGGTTGGAGGCGGCGTGGAGTTTGAGCACGACGGAAGATTCGGGCCAGGAAAAGTTGAGTTGGGAATGGTTCCCGGAAACGGTGAGGCGCAAGGGCGCTGTGTTCGAAAAGACGAGGTTGTCGAAGCGCGCATCGCATTGGAAGGCGCGGACGCCGATCTGACCACGGGCGAAGGTGGAGTCGTTGCGGACAAACCTGGGCTGCTGCAAATCGTTGACGAAAACGCTGATGGTGCTGCCTTGGAAGGCGACTTTGAGGCGGTGCCAGGTGTTGGTGGGGACGGCGACGGGGCGGTTGGTCAAGGCGGTCCAAGCGTTGTTCATCCGGCCCAGGATCACCAGGCCGGCGGTGTCGAGTCCGACATAATAGCCGGAGAGGTCGTCGGGTCCGGTGTAATCGGGGTTGGTGGCGCGGAACAGCAGGCCGGCGTTGCCGGGTGAAGTGAGCATGACATCGGCCTCGAGCACGCCGGCCGACCAGAAATTGTCGCCCGTGAGAGCCTTGCCATAAGTGCCCTCATTGTTCAGGACGTAGGCCCCCGACTCGAAGGCGAAGTTTCCTCCGTAGCGCGCCCACCCGGCGTCCGTGCCGGTGTCGAAGTTGTCCGTGAACGGGTTGGGCCAGCGGGGCGGGGCGGAAACCGTGCCGAAGCGGAGTCTGACGCCGTTGGTGACCACCATGACGGCAACTTCATTCGAGCGGGTTTGATAGATGGCCGGCCAGGAGAAATAATAGCCGAGGTTCCACGCGGGAGGATCAATCTTCTGCCAGGTTTCGCCATAGTCTTCGCTGAACGAAACCTGGTTTTCGCACGAGCTCACCAGCAACAGACCATTGGTGAGGGAGGCGATAAAGGGGCCGCAATGGTGGCACGGGATTCTGGTTCCCAATCCCGTGGGCCAGGTCACGCCGTTGTCGGAGATTTTGTAGTGAACATCCGCGCTGCCCGAGTTGACGATTTCGTAAACGAGAATGTATCTGCCGTTGGCCATCCGCGCCATTTGCGACATGCCCGGGCGAAGGCTGCCGCCGCCCGGTTGCGCCACGGCCCACAATTCGGCGCTCCAGGTGAAGCCCTGGTCATCGGAGACGCGCTCGGAGATGAGCTGGCTGTAACCCGGGTGTTTTTCGTTGGAGTAGGTGACCACGAGGCGGCCGTCATCGAGGACCCAGAAGTCGGGTTCCCACAGGCCTTTGGCGCCGTTGTTCTCGCTCGAATCAATGTTGCTGCGCCAGGTCCAGGTGGCGCCCTGGTTGGTGCTGGCATAGACCGGCAGGCGGTAGGAAAGGTCCGGGATGAGCGAGCGCATGGTGAGCAGGACGGTCCCGTTGGGCAGGACGATGAGCTCGCCATTGTCGAGGGTGCGTCCGTCCTCGGCAACTTCAGACAGGGTGGACCAATTTCGACCGTCGTTGGTGCTCCGGTGAATGCGCAGGTAGCTGTTGGTTCCGGCGGGGTAGCGGGTGGTCACGCACAACCAATGACCGTTGGTCAGGCGGGTCATCCGGCCCCAGCCGCCGCCAAGGGTCACGGTGCTTCCCCACGACACAGGCCCGGCGGGGCCGGCCACGGCGGCGAAAATGGGCAGGAGCAGCGCGCAGGCAAGCAGCCGCCCCGGTTTCTTGAGAAAAACGGTCATGGCACGCGAAACGACATTGTCTCATTCTGCCGCAGCGGAGGAGCAGGGGCAAGCGCTGGGCCTGGCTGGTAGCGGGGCCGCATTTGACAGGGGTTTGGATGCGTGAAATGGTTCAGATTATGTTGAAAGGTCTGTTGGCAACTTTTGGTCTTTTAGGAAGCCTCCTCGCCGCGCCGCAGTTGGCCGCCCAGAACCGGGAGGTGGGCCGGCTTTACGCGGAGAACTGTGCCGGGTGCCACGGCCGCGATTTGGAGGGAGGCCAGACCAGCAGCATGGTGGATGACGTTTGGAAATACGGCGCGGACGACGCCAGCATCGCGCGCGTGATTCGGGAGGGGGCGGAGTCGGAAGGGATGCCGCCTTGGAAGGGCATGCTGAGCGAATCGGAGATTCGCGCCATGGTGGTGTTCATCCGTGAGAAGGGCGAGCAGGCCCGGCAACGGGCGGCGAAGGTCCCCAAACCGCTGGACGACCAGCCCGTGCGCAGCCGCGAGCACACCTTCCGGCTGCGCAGCGTGGCGGAAAACCTGGCGACCCCCTGGTCGCTCGCCTTCCTGCCGGATGGGCGGATGCTGGTGACCGAGCTGCCGGGCAATTTGCGGTTCATCGAGGGGGGAAAAGTCAGTGCGCCCGTGGCGGGGACGCCGCGGGTGCGGGCCCAAGGCCAGGGGGGGCTGATGGAGGTGGCCCTGCATCCGGGGTATGCGACCAACGGCTGGGTTTACCTTTCCTTTGCCGAGGCGGGGGCCAATGACCAGACGCGGGACGGCGGGATGACCGTCGTGGTTCGCGGCCGCATCCGCGACCATCGCTGGGTCGAGGAGCAAACCATCTTTCGCGCCCCGCTTTGGTCCTATCGTCCCGGCGGGGTTCATTTCGGCTCGCGATTTGTGTTCGACGACACCGGGCATTTGTTCTTTCCCATCGGCGAGCGGGGTCACATGCAGGATGCGCAGGACCTCAGCCGGCCCAACGGGAAAGTGCATCGGCTCTTTGACGACGGACGAATTCCGCCGGACAACCCGTTTGTGGGCGTGTCCAACGCGATGGCTTCGATCTGGAGTTACGGACATCGCAATCCCCAAGGTTTGGCGCGGCACCCGGTGACCGGTGAGTTGTGGTCCACGGAGCACGGCCCCCGGGGCGGGGATGAACTGAACCTGGTGCGCAAGGGCCTCAATTACGGCTGGCCAATCATCACCTATGGGATGAACTACAACGGAACGCCGATTACCAGCCTGACGGAGAAGGAGGGCTTGGAACAGCCGGTTCTGCATTGGACGCCTTCGATTGCGGTTTGCGGCATCGCGTTCTACCAAGGGGACAAATTCCCGCGCTGGAAGCACCATCTGTTCGTCACCGCGCTGGCGCAGGAGGAGCTGCGCCGGTTGGTGCTCGACGGCCATCGGGTGGTCGAACAGGAAGTGCTGTTCAAGAACATTGGCCGGGTGCGCCACGTCGCCAGCGGCCCCGACGGCTTCGTGTATGTGGTCTTCAACAAGCCGGACCGGGTGGCGCGGCTCGAGCCGGTGTCCGAATAAGGCTGGCGGAGGCCTGGTTTGAGGCGCAAGGGTTTTACACTGATCGAGTTGCTGGTGGTGATCGGGGTGATCGCCGTCCTGGCGGCGCTGCTGCTGCCGGCATTGTCGCGGGCCCGGCAATTGGCGCGCCGGACCAGTTGCCTCTCGAACCTGAGGCAACAAGGGATTGCCTGGCGGCTTTACCTGGATGACCAGGGGCGGTTTCCGGACCGGCGGGACCTCAAGAGCAGCCTGCCGGGAGGCTACAAGCCGTGGAGCACCTGGCCGAAAAGCGATCCCCGCGCCGGCTGGGCTGCGGTGGTCCTGAGCAACCTGTTGCCGGCCGACACCTGGAGCTGTCCGGCCCTCCAGTCCGCCGCGTGGCGAACCGTCGAGCAGGCCCACCAGGCCGCCGGCACCGACTCGAATGCCCCCGTCGCCCGCTACTGGATGTGGCGCTTTGATCGGATGGATGACCCGGTTCCGGCGGATAATTTCTGGGGGCGCACCGAGTCGGATTGCGTGGCCAGCATGCGGGATGCGAACGACCCGAACGCGCCCGCGTTGACCGGTCCGGCGGACCTGGAACTGACCGTGGACGTGTATTTTCCGCGCACGGTCTCCAGCTTGCCGGCCGAATTGAGCGGGCGGACGGCGCACCCGGGCGGGCGGAACCGGCTGATGCTCGATGGCCACACGAAGTTCTTTCGCGACGCCCGCACGCCCTCCGGTTGAGCCGCCGGGCCTCCGCTCGACAACGGCGGCTTTCTCCCTTATTTTTCGGGTATGGCAGAGACGGTGGAAACACTGCCCGTTGTCGAGCAGGATGAGGAGTCCAAACCCAAGTCCGGGCTGGAGCCTGGCTACCGCGTGATTTGCTGGAACGACCCGGTGAATTACATGGACTACGTGACGCACGTGTTCCAAGTGGTGTTCGGGTGGCCGCGAAAGAAGGCCGAGTTTCACATGCTCCAGGTTCACGAGCAGGGCAAGAGCGTGCTGACGCGCGAGAGTCTGGAAAAGGCGGAGCACTATGTGCACCAGCTTCAGCGGTATTGCCTGCACGCGACCATGGAGCGGGATGAATGAACCTGGTTGCGGCCAACAATGAGGCCTACGTGTTCCACCTGGGGCGGCGCGAGAAGACCTTGCTGACGGAGGTCCTGGGCCTGTATCCCCGGGTACCCGCTGGATACCAACGGCTCAGCCGCCAGGGCCGCGGTGCCGAGGTCGAAAATGCCCAACAACTTCTCGATGAGGCGCTGGCCGAGCAGCGCGCCGAAAACACCCGTCTGGTGAGGCGGTTGCTGGCCGACCCGGCCCGTCTGGGCCCCGATCCGGCGGGAAAGGGCTGGCTGCTCCGGCTGAGTCCCAGCGATTTCGAATGGCTGCTCCAGGTGCTGAACGACATCCGGGTGGGGAGCTGGGTCAACCTGGGCTGTCCGGAGGCGAGGCTCGACCTGAAGTTCCTGGCTCCGGCCAACGCCCCTGATTTTTGGGCGATGGAGTTTTCCGGCTACTTCCAAATGCAGTTTTTGGAAGCCCTCAATCACCGGGCGTGAGCCGCCGAAAGGCGGAGGCCTGAGTCTCATGCGCCTCAGTTTTCTCGACCAGCGATTGCGGTTTCCCAATCCCGAGCTGGCGGACGCCGAGGGGTTGGTGGCGGTGGGGGGGGACCTTTCCGTCCCGCGCCTGCTGCTGGCTTATCGCAGCGGGATTTTTCCCTGGACCGTCAACCCGATCACCTGGTGGTCGCCCGACCCGCGCGCGATTTTCGAGCTGGAGCAGTTCCACGTTCCGCGCAGTCTGCGGCGGGTGCTGCGCCGGGGCGTGTTCCGGGTGACCTGCGACCAGGCGTTTCGAGCGGTGATGGAAGGCTGCGCGGCCCCGGCGCCGGGGCGGCGCAGCACCTGGATCGAACCGGAGTTCATCGAGGCCTACACGCGGCTGCATGAGGAAGGCCACGCCCACAGTTTCGAGTGCTGGTCCGGGGACCGGCTTGTGGGAGGCATTTACGGGGTCGCCCTCGGCGGCTTTTTCGCCGGGGAATCCATGTTTCATCGCGCCAGCAACGCGTCCAAGGTCGCCCTCTGCCACCTGGTCGAGCACCTGCGCGCCCGCCACTTTGCGCTGTTTGACATCCAGATGCTCACGCCGGTCACCCGCCTGTTGGGGGGCGTCACCATCCCGCGGCACGATTATCTCCGCCGCCTGGCGCAGGCCGTCGCCCTGCCCCGGACCTTCTAAGCCGGCAAGTCCCGGCGCCGCCCGCCGGCCTGATTACCGGCGCCGCAGCAGTTCCGGGAAATTCAACTCGAGCGTCTGAAAGAACATCTCCGGATGTTCCCGCTCCCATAGCGGCATGGCCGCATCCAGGGCGTCGAGGACTTCCTGGACCTGTTCTCGTGACGGCACCGTGAACCGGCAGCCGTGTTTCTGATACAACTCGTGGACCGCGTGGGAGGCCAGGTGCCCCCGGCCCGCTTCCCGGCACGTGTCCAGCCAGAATTCCTGACGAATGAGCTTTGCGGCTTCGCCCCGTGTGAGGGCGTTGAGCGGCCCGCATCCCGCGTGTTTCAAACACTCGAGCTGTTGCTCGGTGGCTGGTTCCTGAGCCCAGTTCATAGGTGTGGGGATGTTCTTGCCTCACCATACTCCCGCTTCCGGCACCGCGCAAGCG
>JARKQH010000098.1 GCA_029974925.1 Verrucomicrobiota bacterium | reverse complement strand
TTCCAGGAGGAATGCCCCACCAGCTTCCTCCCCTGCCATAATCCCAACGTGTTGCTGATGTGGAAGGCCGCCACCCGCCACCGCGAGGAATCGCTGCTCATTCTCAACAAGGACCCTTGGAACTACCAGGACTTCTACACCGACCACTTCCGCCACTTCCTTCAATCGGGCGCCCCCCTGCGCGATGTGTCGCCCGAATTCCCCCTGGATTACATTCACGAGCCGTTTCACTACGGCCTGCGCCCCGGCCAGGGCATTGTGCTGGTCACGCGCCGGACCTGAGTCCGCCAATCCTGTCCGGCCAAAAGACAAGCCGGTTGTGCTCGCCGGGACGCGCCGCCGCCCTATCCTGCGTCCATGGCTCAATCCTTGCGTATTCTTCTGAGCGCCGCGTTTGCCGCCTGGTGGCCGGTCGGGGCCCACGCCGCCCCGTCCCGCGGTTACTCGATTCCCCTCATTGACCTTGCCCATGAAACGGCGCGGCAGGTGGTCGTGGATCGCGAACCCGGCCAGTACCTGGGCCATCCCACCACGGTTTTGCTCGAGGATGGCAAGACCCTTCTCTGCGTTTATCCCAAAGGTCACGGCCGCGGCCCGATTGTGTATAAACGCAGCCCCGACGGCGGCCTAACCTGGAGCGAGCGCCTTCCCGTGCCGGAAAACTGGGCCACCAGCAGGGAGACTCCCACCATTCACCGGGTGGTGGACCGCGACGGAAAAAAACGGTTGATCGTGTGGTCCGGACTTTACCCCGCCCGCCTGGCGGTCTCCAAAGACGACGGAGCGACCTGGTCGCCCCTGAAGGAAGCGGGCGCATGGGGAGGCATTGTGGTCATGGGGTGCGTGGAGCCGCTCCGAACCGGCAAGGGCCATTACCTGGCCATGTTCCACGACGACGGCCGGTTTTTCCAGGCCCAGCCCCAGGTCCGCCAGCCCGTCGTATTCACCCTCTACCAGACCCTCTCAAGCGACGGCGGCCTGACGTGGGGCGCGCCCGAAGCCGTTTATTCCTCGAGCGAAGTTCACCTCTGTGAGCCGGGCCTGATCCGCTCTCCCGACGGCCGGAAACTGGCGGTCTTGCTGCGCGAAAACGCCCGGCGCAAGAATTCCCATGTGATTTTTTCCACGGACGAAGGACGGACATGGTCGCCACCCCGCGAGCTGCCCGGCGCCCTGACCGGGGACCGGCACACGGGAAAGTATGGACCCGACGGGCGGCTCTTCATCAGCTTTCGCGACATGGCCCATGAAACGCCGACCAAAGGCGACTGGGTGGGGTGGGTGGGCACCTTCGAGGACATCGAGCAGGGCCGGGAAGGGCAATATCGCGTCCGGCTGATGGACAACAAAAAGGGGGCCGACTGCGCCTATCCCGGCGTGGAAGTTCTCCCGGACGGCACGTTCGTCGCGACCACCTACGGCCATTGGACCGAAGGGGAACAGCCTTACATCGTGGCGGTCCGGTTCAAGTTGTCTGAACTGGACGCCAAGGCGAAGGCCAGGTAATGGCTCCCCCCCGCCGGGCAGCGGGGCGCGCTCCGCGGGACCCGATTGTCACAGCGATGGAGGACCCCGTCCCCCAAGCCTTTTGCCGGGGATTTATTTGCCGGCATTCGGCTGCCGCACGAGCTTGTAACGAAGTTTCAGGACAGGTTCGGGCCCGGCACGGAAGGCAAGTCGCCACCTTCTCAGGGTGACCTTGCTCTCATTCAGGGGAACCACGGGCTTCTCCGGTTCACCCATTGAACCGGGGAAGTCGCGCAATCCCAGCTCTCAGCGTTGGGCGGTCAGATGTATTCGACCGTGGCGGGCGGTTTCGGGGTCAGGTCGTAGAGACAACGGTTGACGCCCGGGATGGCGGTAATGCGGCGCGTGAGGCGGTGGAGCGTCTTCCAGGGCAGCTCGCGCACCGTCGCCTTGCGGGCGTCCGTGCTGTCAATGCAGCGAACCACGATGATCCGCCCGAATTCGCGTTTCCCGCCGCGAATGCCGGTCGCGTAATCATTGAGCAGCACGGCGAGGTATTGGAACGCGCCGCTGTTCTGGAGCTCCTGCTCGACGATGGCCGTGGCCGCCCGGACAATGCCGAGTTTTTCCTCGGTCACTTCGCCCACAATCCGCGCCGCCAGCGCGGGGCCGGGGAACGGAATCCGGGCGGTGATGCTGCGCGGGAGTCCCAGGAGTTCGGCCACCCGGCGCACGCCGTCTTTGCGGAGGGTGGCGAGCGGTTCGAGGACCTTGTAGCCGTAGGCTTTTTGGGGGTCAATGCCGAGCTGGGCGAGAATGTTGTGTTGTCGTTTGATGCCCGCCACCGTCTCTTCGATGTCGGTCAGAATGGTGCCGTGCAGCAGATAGGTGGCGCCGGACCGCTTGACCGCCTTCGAGAACACGTCCCGGTAAAAGGTGTCGGTGATCGCCTGCCGCTTTTCCTCGGGGTCGGTGAGGCCCTTGAGCGCCCGGAGGAAGGTCCTGCGGGCGTCAATTAACTCGACCGGAATGCCGAGTTTGGCAAACGTCTGCACGACCCGCTGCGGCTCGCCCTCGCGCATCAGCGCATTGTCCACAAAAACCGTTTTCAACTGTTTGCCCAGGGCTTTGTGGGCCAGGGCGGTCACGACGGAACTGTCCACCCCGCCGCTCAGGGCGTTGATGGCAATGCCCTCGCCAACCTCCCGTTTGAGGGCCTCGACTTGTTGCGCGATAAATTTGCGATAATTCATATTTCCATTCTGCGGGTTGTGAGTTGGTGGTTAAACGGTCGGGGCCGAAACTACCGGTTTCTCCGGCCAGTGGCAACGCCGCAAAAAACGGGCAATTTCTGAGACGAAAATGTATATTTACAGGACAGGCGGCCGGCTGGGAAACCTGGCGGACCCTGTTGAAATCAAGGCTTTGGGGCTGTGAGCTGCCGGAACCACGGGGCTGGGGCCGATGTGGCAACGGCTTTGCTTATGCCAGGTGAAAGGGTTTGTTTTGGCGGGCCGTTGGCAATACGCTGCCCCCCAAAACAACACCGAGTCGGGTTCCAAAAACATGGAAGTCATACTTGAAACCAGAGATTTGCGGGTCGAGTACCGGGCCCAGAACGGCCAGGGCAAAAAGGTGGCGGTCAAGGGCTTGAACCTGAAGGTGCATGCCGGCGAGGTCTTCGGCTTTCTCGGTCCGAACGGCGCCGGCAAAACCACCACGATGAACGTGCTGCTGGGTTTCGTCCATGCCACCGCCGGCGACGCCTACCTGTTCGGGGTCAGCGTCCGCGAGCCGATCGCCCGCCAGCGAATCGGCTACCTCCCGGAACTGACGTATTACTACAAATTCCTGACCGCGGAAGAGCTGCTGCGGTTTTATGCCCGCTTGTTTGGCATTCCCCGCGCCGAGGCGGACCGGCGGATTGATCAACTGCTGCGGTTGGTGGAGCTGGAGGCGGCGCGCAAGCGGCCCATCAAGACCTACTCCAAAGGCATGCAGCAGCGGGTGGGGCTGGCGCAGGCCTTGATCAACGACCCGGACCTCCTGATCCTCGACGAACCGACCAGCGGGTTGGACCCGCTGGGGCGCATGAAAGTCCGGGAAATCATCCAGCGCCTCAAGAACGAGGGCAAGACGGTGTTCTTTTCCTCGCACGAACTGGGCGAGGTTGAGACGGTTTGCGACCGCGTGGCGATCATCAACCAGGGCGAACTCAAGGTCGAGGACCGGGTGTCGGCGCTGGTGGAAAAGCACCAGGCCAACCTCGAGCAGATTTTCCTGAGCCTGATTGGCTATCAAGCGGAGGTGACAGCATGAATACGGTTTGGGCGCTTGCCGGCGTGGTCATCAAGGAGCTCTACCGTCGAAAGGACTTCTACGTCCTGTTCGTCCTCACGGCGGTGATGACGCTTTTGATGGGCTCGATCACCTTCTTCAACGACCCGCGAATCGCGAGTTACCTCAAGGATATTTGCCTGCTGCTCATCTGGATTTCGGCCCTCGTCATCGCCATCACCACCACCGCCCGGCAAATTCCCGCCGAGCGGGAAAACCGCACCATCTTTCCCCTCCTGGCCAAACCGGTCACGCGCGGCCAGGTTGTGGCTGGCAAGTTTCTCGGTTGCTGGCTGGCCAGCGGGATTGCCCTCGGAGTGTTCTACCTGTTTTTCGGCGTGGTCAGCGCCTCCCGGGAGCATGACCTGGCGGTCATCCAGTACCTGCAGGCGCTCTGGCTGCATTGGGTGATGCTGGCCATCGTGGTGGGTCTGGCGCTGCTGGGCTCGCTGGTCTTTGCCGCCCCCTCCTCCAACGCCACCATTTGTTTCATCGTCGTGCTGGGCATTCTGTTGCTTGGCCGGCACCTCAATCAGGTCGCCCTGCAGCAGCCCGAGCCACTGCGGACGGTGGTTTACTCGATTTATTTCCTGATTCCGCACCTGGAATGGTACGACATCCGCGACTTGCTGCTGTACGACCATCCGGGCCTCCGGTGGACGGACTGCCTGCTGGCGACGCTCTACGCGGGGGTGTACACGGCGATGTTGCTACTGGGCGCCTGGCTGTTGTTCCGACGAAAACCGTTGCACGCGTGAACCGCCCCGTTCGCCATAGCCTGCTGCTGCTGCTGCTCGCCAGCGCCTGCTTCACGCTGGCCACCCTCCTCCAGCCCCGGGTCGCCACCTGGGGCCAACGGCACGCCGCCGACAGCTTGATGAAAGTCGTGCTGGGCGATGGACGGCGTCTGTTTGCCAACCACTTCTTCGTTCAAGCCGACGTGACCTTCCACAGCGGCTATTACCCGTCCATTTTTGACCGGGACCAGGCGCCCAAGGGCACGCGTCACCTGACCGCCTCCCCCGAGGATCACGCGGAACACGACCCCGACCCCGCGAGCCCAGGCCGGGAAAAGGACGAGGACCACTCCGGCCATGCGTGCGAGATGAGTTTCCTGGGGCCGCCGCGGGACTGGATTGAAGCGTTCGGGCGCCGGTTCATGGTGACCGAACACACGCACTTGAAAGGCGGCAAAGAGCGCGAGATGTTGCCCTGGTTGAAGATTTCCGCGGAGCTGGACCCGCAGCGGGTCGAAACCTACACGGTGGCCTCCTACTGGCTCCGCAACCTCGGCAAGTTTCAGGAAGCCGAGCGGTTCCTGCGCGAAGGCCTGCGCAACAACCCCAAGAGCTACGAGATTCTTTTCGAGCTGGGCCGGCTCTACAACGAAAACCTCCAGGACCCCAATCGGGCCCGCAATGTGTGGGAGCTGGGCGTCCGGTGTTGGGACGAGCGGGAATCCAAAAAGGACAAGCCCGACCTGTTGGCTTTGGACGAACTCACGGTGCACCTGGCCGATCTGGAGGAGAAAGCGGGCAACCTCGCCCGGGCGATTGAGTGGCTCCAGAGGGCCCTGCGCGCCTCGCCCCGCCCCGAAGCCGTGCAGGAGCGAATTGAGGACCTGCAGCGGCGCCTGGCCGCGGGCGGCTCCCGCCCCTCGCCCTGAATCCCATTTCCCCTCCGGCGCCGCCAACGGTCCGAGGTCGGCAGCGCAAACACCAGGCCGGCCTCGATATGCCGCGGGGCGCGAGACTTTTGCAACGGGGAACCGGCTCCGGGCTTTGATGCCTGTTTCCGGAAGGATTCCGTCGAGCATGCCTGCCGGTCGCCCTCCGCGGCAAACCTGGCGAAGGCGGCGGTTCAATCCAACCGAACGCAGGAATCCATCTCGCGATACAGGAAGGGAACGTGGTCCACCATCAATTCCAGGTGCCGGACCTGGTCCTCGCGGATGAACAAGAGACCTTCCTTGAGACGGAGCTTTCCACGCAGGCGCACGCCGCCCTGGAGCCAGACCTCGACCTGGTGTCCAAGGGGCAGGTTGATTTTGCGGGCCAGTTCCTCCGCCGCCAGATGGCGGCCACTGAGCCAGCGGACATAACCCTCCTGGCCGTCGGCCGCCTCGAAGTCGAACTCCCCTTGGGCGCTCACAGATTAACACCGCCCGGCGGCCGGGCCGCCGTTCAGCGCATCAACTGTTTCTCCAGGTAGCTGACCACCTGGCGGACGTTGGGGTCCACTTCCATGCGGTCCCGGACCAGCCGGCAGGCATGCAGGACGGTGCCGTGGTCCCGTCCGCCAAACGCTTCACCAATGGCATTGAGCGAGCTTTCGGTCATTTGCCGGGCGAGGAACATGGCCACCTGCCGCGGAAACGCGATGTTCTCGGGCCGGCGTTTGCTGGTCATGTCCGCCAGACGGATGTCGTAATGCTCGGCCACCTTCTTCTGGATGGCCTCGATGCTGATGGAGTAGCGGCCCTCCTCGTGCAGGATTTCGCGCAACAGGCTCTCGACGATCTCCAAAGTCAGCTTTTTGCCCGTCAACGTCGCGTACGAGGCCACGCGAATCAGGGCGCCTTCGAGCCGGCGGATGTTGGTCCGAATCCGGTTGGCCAGGAACTCCATCACTTCGGATGGCAACTGCACCCCCATCAATTGCGCCTTTTTGTTCAGAATCGCCAGGCGCATCTCGACATCCGGCGGCTGCAAATCCGCCACCAGGCCCCATTCAAACCGCGACACCAGGCGGTTCTCGAGGTTCTGAATCTCGCTGGCGGGGCGGTCGCAGGTCAGCACGATCTGCTTGTGAGCCTCGTGGAGAGCGTTGAAGGTGTGAAAGAACTCCTCCTGAATGCGCTCCTTCCCGGCGAGGAACTGAATGTCATCAATCAATAAAACGTCCGTCTGCCGGTACTTCCTCCGGAATTTCGCCAGTTGATTGTTTTGAATGCCGTCAATGTACTCGTTGGTGAACTTCTCCGACGAAACGTAGGCGATTTGCGCTCCCTTTTTCGTCGCGGCCGCCAGGTGGCCGATCGCGTGCAACAAATGCGTTTTGCCCAGGCCCACCCCGCCGTAAAGGAACAGCGGGTTGTAGGACTTGCCGGGCGCCTGCGCCACCGCCAGCGCCGCCGCATAGGCAAAGTTGTTGTTATTGCCCACCACGAAGGTCTCGAAGGTGTTCTTGGGATTCAGCCCCAGGTCGTGGTTGCCGCCGGAGGAACGCTCGGCTGCCACGGGGGCCTTCGATTTCGGGGACGAGGCCCGGGCCGGCGCGGCCGCCGGGGCGGGCGCGCTCAGGGTTTCGCCGCTGGCGACTTTGAACTTCACCTGCAGTTGTTTGCCCGTGCTCACCGCCAGCACATCCTGCAGCAGACTCAGGTAATTATCCTGGAGCCAAACCTGACAGAATTCGTTGGCGACTTCGAGTGTGAAACTGTGGGCATCCATGCCGGACGCCCGCAGGGGCGCAAACCAGAGATTGTAGATGTCCGGGCTGAGCATGGAACGCAACCGTTCCTGCGCCGCAGCCCAGGTTTGTTCGGCGGAAATTTGCATGTTATCACTCCCGAAGCCCGGTTTTTCGGGCATTTTATTCACCTGACCACTTTCCGCGCTGTTAAAGCCGGGTTCGGCCACGTGTTGACCCGCGGAAGCGCGTTTCCACAGGTCATCACTTTCAAAATGGCGGCCTTTTCCCATATCAAAAATCGAAATTCAAATACAAATAGTTGAACACGAGTTAGTTACACTAAAGAAAATCAGGGCATCCGACTCCGGTCTCGCGCGCCTCGCCGGCACCACCGACCGACCCGTTGCCCGGGAAACGCTTTTAGGACAACCGAGGTGAAGTTGCGAGGACAACATATTAACTCTTATTCACGAGTTATTCACAACGCTTTTTCCCCAATAAAATCAAGGTATTTGACCAGGTCAGACAACAATAAGGGCGCGCCTGAAACGAGGCGCCCGGGCCGTCCGAGCGCCTCTGCTAAACGTCGTAGTAGAGGAAAAACTCGTAGGGATGCGGGCGCAATCGCAGGGCGTCATGCTCCTTGCGCTTGGCCGCAATCCACATGTCCAGAAAATCCTGCGTGAACACGTCCCCTTTGAGCAAAAACTCGCAGTCCTTCTCCAGACAATCCAGCGCCTCCCCCAAACTCCCCGCCACGTTGGGCACCTGCTTCAACTCCTCCGGCGGCAACTCGTAGATGTTCTTGTCCAGCGGCTCCCCCGGGTCAATCTTGTTCAAAATCCCGTCCAGCCCCGCCA
>JARKQH010000064.1 GCA_029974925.1 Verrucomicrobiota bacterium | reverse complement strand
GCGCAACAGGCTTTTGCGATGCGGCCGGCTGGCACCTGTTTTCGGCCGTCGAGCGGGAGATGAAGGGGTCAAGGAGGTGGTCGAAATTTGCCATCGCCGCCACAAAAATTGTGTGGCAATTCTTCACAGGCTTGTTGCGTTCACGGCGCAGGCGGCAAGGACGATGAGTCTGCAGGCTGCCGCCTTCCGTCCGGCGACCAACCCCGCAGGAACCGCCAGGATTTGGCTCAGTCTTCCGGCAGCAAAACCCGTGCGTAGGCTATCGTTCGGGGTGTGCCGGCGCGGTGGCCCAGCATCTCCAGGTGGCGGGATGGCGGCGAACCGGCGCGCACGGTGGCGGTGAAAAAATCGGTCATGGGGTATTTGAGCGGAACCACGGCCGGCGGGCTGATGCGTTCGGCGCGAATTTCCATTACGCGGTTTTCACTGAGTGAATGGCCGTCCGGGCTCCTGCCGCCAACGTAATAGACGACCCACAACCGGTTGGCCGGAGTGACCTGAAAGCGCGCGGCGCCGGGAATCTCTCCGCTGCCGCCTTTGCCGGACTGAGCCAGGACCTTCCGCGCGACGACCTTGCCCTCGCGCACGATGGCATAATTGAGCGAATGGGATTGCTCGGCATTGGGGAAGAACCGTTCGCGCAGCCGTTCGTCAATCGCCCGCTCGGTCCAAAGCAGATGGGCCGCGCCATCCGGCGCCACCCACAGGTCGCAGGGCATGATCCAGCCGCAGGTTTGGTCGCGGGAGGCAATCTCGACCCAGTCGCTGAATTGGCCGGTGGTGATGTCGCGCGACCAGGTATAAAAGAGCCGCCGGAAATCGTAATCCCATTCGCGACCGGTGAGTTGTTTCTTGAAGGCGCGCCATTTCTCGTAGGGTTCGACGATGTCGCTGACGCCGCAGAAATGCACGGCGCGGTCTTTGAGGCCCACGGCCGGGTAGCACACGCGGATGGGTTGGGGTTTGTCATACTCGGCGCCCCACGGCCATTTGAGCCGGCCTTGCGCGGACCATTTGCCCGCGCGGTCCAGGAAGGCCCATTCGGCGTGGGTATAGCCGATGTTTTGGAACAGGATCAATTCGCGGTTCGGGCCGTCGGCCACGAAGCTGCGGTAGGAATGTTCCGTGAACTCGGGCGCCCCCTGCCAGACGGGGCGCAGCACCTCGGGCGCGGCGGTCGGATTGGCGGCGCGAAATTGCAGAATCTCCGGCCGGGCCGGACCGCTGTAAGCCTCCGGCCGCAAGGTGGGATTGACCGAGAGCAACAGGCGGCCATCGGCGAAGGCGGCCAAAGGACAGGGCTCGCGGGTGCGGCCTTGGGTGTCGGCAGCGATTTGTTGCCAGCCCGCCTGGCTGCGCTTGAACAGCAGCCAGCGGCAGTTGTTCAGCGGCTTGACGTCGGCCAGCGTTTCCAGCCCGCTCGCGAACAGGCCGTCGTCCATCCGCACCAGGCAGGTCGAGCCCCGGCACCACATCGGCCCCGCGCCATTATTGGCGTCGGCAAACGAATAGACGGTCTCCTCCGCCTCCACCACGGGCAGGGATGCCGGCGTGGCCGCCGCAAGTTTCGCCCCGCCCGCTGCCAGAACTGCGAACATCACCATGCGGCCGATCGAGGTTGTGGTCATGGCGGCATTAGAGCGGCGTTCCATTCATTTGCCAATGATTAAACCGCCCTGCGAGGTGCGCTTCTCGAGAAAGCGTGGATGGAAAGCGGAGTTGGAGGGGGGGAAGGGGAGGGGGATTGCATTCAGCAGGAAAGAGGCATAAGCCGCCCCCGCTGGACTCCGGCGCAGCGCAACGGAGTGCGCGCCCGACCTGATGGGGAGGCGGTGGGACACGTCCCTGCCGGCGATGGGGGAGACGCGGACGGCGTGACGACCTGGTTGGCGCTCGGGGTTCCGCTCGGCGCGTCAGCCAGGGAGGGGTTCCCCGAGAGCGCCGGGCTCGGACAGGGGCTTGGTCTAGCGTCCGGTCGAGGAGCTCGTGGCCACCGGCAAGGGTTTCATCGTCAGCGGGTCGCGCAGCGGCACGTCAACCAATCGTCCCCCGCCGAAGTCGGCGAGCCTGACCGGGTGGTCCGGATGGCCGAGCAGAATCTCCTTTTTGTCGCCGACCACCAGGATGACCAGGCGGTCAAGGTCAAGGTATTTCCGCGCCACCCGCAGGACCTCCTCGCGCGACACCTTTTCGACCCGCGCGCGGTAGTGCTTCCAGAAGCCGGGTTCGCGCGCGAACCGGCCGGTGAATTCGTCCTGCGCAAAGGTGTTGGCAATCTGGGTCTTGGTGGCGAAGGTGCGGGGAAAGCGGTCAACAAACCCGCGAATTGAGGTCTCGAGTTCGCTTTCGGTGACGGGTTCGGTCGTGATCCGCTTGATTTCGTCGCGAACAATGGAGAGCGCGTAAGCCACGGTGCGGGACTTGGTTTGGAAACCGGCGGTGAAGGTGAGGGGATAATAGATCCCGCCCGGGAAGCTGGAGAAAGCGGAATAGGCCAGACCCTCGTCGGATCGCACGCGGTTCATGATGCGCGAGGTGAACCCGCCGCCGCCGAGGATGTCATTCATGACCATGACGGGGAAATAATCGGGGTCATCGCGTTTGATGCCCGGCAGGAGAAGGGACACGCGGCCCTGGTTGACCTCTTTGTTGACAAGATAGACCGCGGGCTCAGCCAGGCGCGGGTTGGCGGGGATGGGAGGCGGCGGGGTTCCGGCGAAGGGCCAGTTGGCGAAGAGCTGCTCGAGCTTTCGAATCATCTCGCCGCGCTCGAAATCGCCGCTGACTGCCAGCACGAAGCTCGCCGGGTGAAACCATTGCCGATGGAACTGGCGCAGGTCCTCCTGCGTGATCGAATTCACGGAAGCGGCGGTGGAGTGGCGGTTGGCCCAGAACTCTTCGCCGAAGCGGAGGAAATCCGCCTCGCGCGCTTCGATGTCACCCGAGTCATCGTTGCGCTGTTGCATGGACTGGAGCATTTGCTGTTTGCGCAGGGCGAGCTTGTTTTCCTGGAAGCGGGGCTGGGTCAGAACCTCGCGGAGGATCGCCAGCCCCTCCTCGAGGTCTTTGGAAAGCAGATTCAGACTGACACTGCCCTGCGTATCGCCGACGCCCGAGTTGAGCTGAGCGGCCAGGAAGGCCAGGCGTTCTTCGAGCTCTTCGGCGGTTTTGGATTGGGTGCCGCCTCGGGCGAGGAGGTAGCCGCAGAGGCTGGCGAGGCCCTCTTTGCCCGCCGGCTCGAGGTATTTTCCAACCCGGACATAGACCACGATATTGACCAGCGGCAGCTCATTGTCCGGCACGACATAAGCAATCGGCCCGCTGGCCAGGGCCACCCGGAACTGGACGGGGTCGGGCGGTTCATAGGACAGGGGCGGGAAGGACAGCTTTTCGGGGCGGTCGGGAATGGCCGCCGCGGCGCTGGCCGCCGTTTCACCGGCCAAGGCGGGACGCAGGGCAGGGTGGCCAAGCAGCAGGCATCCCAGCAGGACGCGGGCCGCGATTCGAGCGTTAAGAAGACGGGAGAGCGTTTTCATTGACTGGCCTCGCTGGGATTGGCTGGAACCGGGGACTGCGCCGTTTGCGGCGCTTTCGCTTTTCGGGTGTAAATGGCCACCGTGCGGTTTTCCTTGGTGAAGTAACGGTTGGCCACGCGCCGCACTTCCTCGGCCGTCACGGCCTGAATCCTTGGTCCGGCCTCGTTGATTTCACGCCAATCGCCCGTCCCATCGTTCAGCAGCAGTTGAATGAGAATCGGGAAGTTGGACGACAGGCGGCGATATTCCGCGGCGGCGAAGTTGTTCTTCACCTTTTGCAGCTCGTCGGGCGGGACGAGGTCGCGTTTGAGGTCCTCGAGCACCTGATAAATCCCTTGCTCGACTTCCTGGGGCGTGTGTCCGTCCTTGGCCTCGCCCCCGGCGTTGAAAGCCCCGGCCCACTTTTGCGAGTTCTGGGCCGCATACACTTCCGTGGCCACTTCCGAGCCCAACACCAGGCCTTTGTACAGCCGGCCGGTGCGGGTGGACAGAATCTGGGCCAGGATTTCCAGGGCGTAGGAGTCCTTGTGTTTGAAGGGAACGGTGTGCCAGAGGATATCCACTTGGGGATTGGTTTCCGCTTCCGCGTACATGCGTTGTTCGGCCACCTGTTCGATTTCGGTTGTCACCACCTCGGGGGGGTCATGGGGTCCGCGGGGGATGCGCTCGAAGTATTTGCGGGCCAGGGCGAGGGCCTGGTCGGGGTTGAAGTCTCCCACGAGAATGAGGGTGATATTCTGGGGTGAGTAATAGGTGGCGTAGAATTCGTCGGCCTGGGCCTTGGTGATGGTGGGGAGGTCCGAGGGCCAGCCGATGACCGGCCAACTGTAAGGGGAGGACTTCCAAAACAGGGCGTTGAATTGTTCGGCGAACCTGCCCAAGGGGGTGGATTCGGTGCGGAGCCGGCGTTCCTCGTAAACGACGTCCCGCTCGGCATAGAATTCGCGGAAGACGGGGTGGAGGAGCCGCTCGGACTCCATCCACATCCAGAGTTCGAGTTTGTTGGCGGGCACGTTGATGAAGTAGGCGGTGAGGTCCTCGGAAGTGAAGGCGTTCATGCCGGAGGCGCCGGCGGCGGTATAGACGCGATCGAACTCGTTCTTGATGAGGATTTCCCGTTGGCGGGCGATGAGCTGGTTGAATTGCTGTTCGAGCTGGCGATAGCGCTCGGTTTTGTTTTCGGGCTTGAGCAAGTCGTCAATTTCGCCCCGGCGATAGCGTTCGCGCATGAGTTTTTCCTCGCGGCGCATTTCGTCGCGGACGCGTTCCTGCTCGGCGATGATTTCGAGGTCCTGGCGGTAATCCTTGGTGCCGAGGGTGGGGGTTCCCTTGAACATCATGTGCTCGAAGAGATGGGCAATGCCGGTAAGGCCCGGTTTTTCGTTCGAGCTGCCGACATGAGCCACCCAGCCGCCGGCGACCGACGGATCATCGTGCCGTTCCACCATCAGCAGACGCATGCCGTTGGCGAGCTGTTTTTCGACCACCGGGACCTTTTGGGCGGCGGCCGGCAGGAGGGCGGCCATGAGGAACAGAGTCGGCAGCGAGACTCCAATTCTTGTTTTCATTATGTTACGTTCTATTCCACCGGTTCACGCGGGCTGAGACAATTTCAGGCGGCTGGCGTTCAAGCCCGGCTTGCCGGCTCCCACACTTTTCGGGCAGGAACGGTGTTTTGTCCAGTCCGTCCCCGGCCGGTTTGGCTCAGAGAGCCGGCGGAGAAAAGGGCAGGCCATGGGCATTGGCGACGGCGGGATGGGTGAGCTGGCCATTCATCACGTTGATGCCGCTGACCAGGGCGGGCTGGCGCTGGCAGGCTTCGGCCAGACCGGCATCGGCCAGCAGTTCGATATATCGGTACGTGATGTTGGTCAGGGCTTGGGTGGCGGTGCGGGCGTAGGCGCCCGGCATGTTGGCCACGCAGTAGTGGGTCACCCCTTCCTCGACAAAGACGGGATTGTCGTGGGTCGTGGGGCGGGAGGTTTCGGCGCAACCGCCCTGGTCAATGGCGATGTCCACCAGGACGCTGCCGGGGCGCATTCTTTGCAGCATGTCGCGGCGAATCAGGCGTGGGGCGCGGGCGCCGGGGACCAGCACGGCGCCGATCAAGAGGTCCACCGACGGGAGCAATTCGAGCAGGTGCGCCTCGGTCGAGTAGAGGGTGTGGGCGGTGTGCAAGGTGATATCCAGGAAACGCATTCTTTCGAGGTCCACCTCGAGGATGGTGACATCGGCGCCGAGCCCCTGAGCCATGCGGGCGGCGTTGATGCCGGAAGTGCCGCCCCCCAGCACCACCACTTTGCCCGGCAGCACGCCGGGCACGCCGCCGAGCAACACGCCGCTGCCGCCGCAGTGCTTCGCCAGGAAATAGCCGCCGACGAGAATGGACATTCGGCCCGCAATCTCGCTCATCGGCTCCAGGAGCGGCAGCCGCCGGTTGACTTCGATGGTTTCGTACGCCAGCGCGGTTACGCCGGACTTCATCAGGGCCTCGGTCAGTTGGCGGTCCGCCGCCAGGTGCAGGTAGGTGAAGAGAATCTGGCCGGGCCGCAACAGCCGGTATTCGGAAGGTTGGGGTTCCTTGACCTTCACCACCAGGTCGGCCTCATTAAAGGCGGCGGCATGGTCCGTGACGAGGCGGGCGCCGGCCTGGGCGTAATCCGAGTCGGGGTAACCGCTGCCCGCGCCGGCGTTGGTTTCAACGACGACCTGGTGGCCGCGTTTGATAAGCTGGTAGGCGGCCGAAGGGAGCAGGGCGACCCGATGTTCCTGGTGTTTTATTTCTTTGGGGACTCCGATGATCATGGCAGGGTGCGAGTTAAGAGGCTGTTGATGGAGGGTTAGATTGAAGAGGATTGGGGCTGGGGCAGCGCATTGGGTGAGCCCGCGCCGGGCAGCTCGCGGGCCAGCGCGCGATGCACGAGGTCCAGGATGGACACCGAGCTGGCGGCCTGGCGCTCGGCCTCCTGGATGCGTTCGAATTCGCCGTAAACCTCGCTGCGGGCCGGCTCCTCCCGCGTGGCGAGCTCGTTTCCGTGGGAGGCCCTGATGGCCATGAGGATGTCATGGCAGGTGATGGTCTCCAGCGGCCGGGCCGGGAGATAAGCCGGCTCGGGTCCGGTGGTTTCGGCGGCCAGGCGGGCGCTGCAAAGCGTCTGCATGATCTGGCGCACCAGCCGCGTGGGCACCCCGAGTTGTTCGGCGATGCCGGTGGCGCCGGGCGGAGGCTGGCCCCGGAGAAAGCGCTGCCCGACCAGCGTCATGAGCCGCAGCGCAATGAATTCCCGGCCGCGCTGGTTGATGTTTTCGACCTGTTTTTCCTCGAAATAGGTGGCGCGATTCTGCCAGGCATAGGCGACTTGCGCTCCCAGCAGCAGAATGGTCCAGGCCAAATACAACCCCACCATGAACACCGGCACCAAGCCCAGGCTGCCGTAAATCTTGCTGTAGGTGACCACTCGCGACACATAAAGCACGCTCACCATGTTGTTCAGATGGAACAGCCCGCCCCCCACGACCCCGCCGACCAGGGCGGCATCCCACCGGACCTTGGTGTTGGGCATGAGCATGTAAAACAAACCGAAGCTCAGACAGAGCATCACCAAGGGCAGCACTTGGAAAACGAGGCTGCCGATCCACGGCATCGTCGAAAGAAACTCCTTGGTGGCGCTCAGATGCGGGCCCGTCGCCAGCCCAAGCGCAACAATCAAGAGCAGGGGCGCCAGGCTGATGACCCCCCAATACAGCACGATTCGCATGAACCACGTCCGCCCGTGGGGAATCCCCCAGATGTCATTGAACGTCTCCTCGATGCGGACCAGCATTGCGATGGCCACGAAAATCAGGATGATGCTGCCCGTAACGCCCAAGGTTCCGCTGCGCGTGTTTTGAATGAAGTCGTTGATGCTGCGGGCAATCTGCCTCCGGGTCTTGATCGCGTCCTCCGCCTGGGCGAACGCGGGCACCACCAGCGGGCTGGCGGCCCTCGCCGGCGGCCCCGACACTGCTTCATTGGTGGAGACGGCCTCGGGGGCCGAAATCAGCGGCGGTTGCTCCGGTATGTTTTCCCCGGCCGGCCCCACGCCGCCCCTCAGGCCGGCCGCCGCGGTGGTGTTGCTCACCACATCCGGCGGTGTGACGCTGGCAACGAGTTTCAAAATCAGCAGGTCAATTTTATCCTCCCCTTCCTGTTTCAGGAACGAACTGGTCACGCCAACCGCCACCGCCAGCATCGGAATGAGCGCCAGCAAGGTGGTGTAGGACAAGCCTGCCGCGCGCAGGGGGCAGCGCGCCCGCGAAAAACTGCGCCCCACCAAAACCCAGAAATGCACAAAGCGCTGGACCCGCGAAAGCCGGACTTGACGGCTCCACAGCCGGTCATCCAGCAAGACCTCAAACTCGTCCCAGAGTTTTCGGAGCCTGGCAAAGAGTTTCCACATGACTCGGGGCAACGCTAACAAAGGAGGAATTCAAATCAAAGCCCTAACGGTGGAGACGGGGGCTTGCAGAGGGCCAAGGGGGGCGGGATGGAACACGCGGGGGTGCGATTTCTTTGCTCGAATCCCGAGGTCAGCGGGACCATACTCGCCTGGACCTGTGATTGTCTTTCTGAACGGAAAGTTTGTCGCCGAGGCGGAAGCGCGGGTTTCGGTATTCGACCGGGGCTTCCTCTATGGCGATTCGGTTTTTGAAACGGTGCGGGTGCGGCAAGGCCGGTGCTTGCGCTGGCGCCGGCATCTCGACCGGTTCCAGCACGGAGCGGCTGTGCTGGGGTTGCCGGTGCCGTATTCACCCGCGCAGCTCGCTGCGTATGCCGCTGAACTGCTCGCGGCGAACGGGCGGGACGACGCCATCCTCCGGATCACCCTTTCGCGCGGGGTCGGGCCGCGCGGGTATTCCCCGGCCGGAGCGGGGCCGGCAACGGTGGTGATGAGCCTGCACCCCGCTCCTGCCGTTGAACCGCGCCCGCTTTGGAGAGTGGTGACTGCCTCGTTGCGCCTGCCTGTCGGCGATCCTTTGGCCCAGATCAAGTCCGGCAACAAGCTGCGACACGTGCTGGCCCGCGCCGAGGCCGACGCGGCGGGTGCGGATGAAGCGCTCCTTCTCAATGACCGGGGCCATGCCGCAAGCCTCTCCAGTGGCAATCTGTTCTGCATCAAGGGTGTCCGGGTCCTCACCCCTCCGCTTTCCGCTGGTGTCCTGCCGGGTATTACCCGCGGTGCGGTTCTCGAGTTGTGCCCCCGAATGGAGCTGGAGGTCGTGGAAGAGCCCCTGCAGCCGTTGGACCTCCTGCAGGCCGACGGCGTTTTTGCGACCTCAACCTCCCGCGGCGTTGTGGAGATCGTGGCACTGGACCATGCGATTCTATCCCGGTCGGAGGTCACGGCCCGGCTTCAAGACGCTTTGGCTCAGCCCTTTGCGGATGAGCTGGAGCACGGGACTTGACGGCGCGGCCAGCCATCGCCCGCCGTAAACCAAGCCGCGGTGCATAAGAAAAGGCAGAGAAGAAAACAGTTGACATTTGCCGCCCTTTTAGTCAGAATGAGGCCAATCAGCGGTACAAACCATTTAAGTTAACACTATGAGAGCTTCCCTCCTGGCGACAGTCCTATTACTGAGCTCGAGCGCACCTGTTGTGTTCGGTCAAACCACCATTTTCTACGACAACTTCGACAGCTACGCCGATCAGGCGGCTTTCAACGCGGCATGGGCGGTTGGCATCTCGGGCGGTGGCGGGATCTTGTCCACCGAACAGGCATTTAGCCCGCTGCAATCCATCAAGCAGGATCTGACGGGGAGGGCAAGCGGTCGCGACATTACGCCGGTTTCGGGCTCGGATGCGCAGCCCCTGGTGTGGTCATTCCGCTTCTATGATTCGACCCAGGCAGCCAATCTTCGCCAGTTTGCGACGATTCGCGACAATTCGCCGGCACTGGCGCAGTTAGTCGCCATCGGCGCGTATAATGACACCACTTTGACGAAGAATTTGTTTACCGGAGCGTCGGCGACGGCCGCTGACCTGAACACCTATTATGCCTGCCGCGTGGCGTTCTCACCGGGTCCGAATTGGTTCCTGCTGAATGCCGAGGGGGTGCCGACGCGCAGCACGGGATGGCATGAACTCAAGGCGGTATTCGGGGACACGAAGGTTGATTTTTACGTGGACGGTGTCCTGGGCATGGGCGGCATCCCTTACGCGGCATCGGCTGGAGCCATCACCTTTGACCGTGTAACAGTTGGCTCGGGGCTAAGCTCCGCAAACGGCGTTGGCTATTATGACGACGTGCTGGTGCAGGTGATTCCCGAGCCATCGGCCATGGCGCTGCTGAGCCTGGGCTTGCTGGCGTTGGCGGGCGTCAATCGGCGCAAGTAAGAACCCGATCCAGACCGGTTTGGGAAAAGCCGCTGCGCATCCTGCAGCGGCTTTTCTATTGGGTGTGCCACGGAACTTGGGTTTCGGCCAAAAAATACCACTTGATTCAGTCAGGCGGGGTGCCTATATTGCGCGCTCTTTTTTGAAGAACGTTTGAATTTATTATGCGACGTCCAAAAGGCATCAAGACCAAGAAGTCCGTGGCGAAACGATTCAAAATCACGGCCAACGGCAAAGTGCTGCGCTCCAGCGCGGGGCGGCGGCACCTGTGTCAGACCAAGCGGCCGAAACGCCGCCGGGCCCTGCGCGGCACCACCGCGGTGGATGCCACCGATGAGTATCGGATCAAGCAGAGTCTGCCCTTCAGCCATTGAGCGCCGCGTCGAGACACCGTTTCAATCCCGCAATTGATTTTCTGCTATGCGCGTAACCAACGCTCCTGCTTCTCGCAAACGCCGCACCCGCATGATTCGAGCCGCCAAAGGCTTTCGCATGCGGCGGTCCAAGCTCTATCGTTATGCTTCCGATGCCGTGGATCACGGCCGGCAGTACGCCTACCGGGATCGCCGGACCAAGAAACGGAATTTCCGGGCTTTGTGGCAGGTTCGGATCAACGCGGCGGCCCGCGCCGCCGGCATGACCTACAGCCGGCTGATGGAAGGGCTCAAAGCCGCCAAGGTCGCCCTGGACCGCAAAATCATCGCCGACCTGGCCGCCACGGACGCGACCGCGTTCGGGGAATTGGTGAAAGTCGCCCAGGGCGCCCTGAAGGCGAAAGCGGCCAAAGCCTGATTTCGGGTAGCGTTTCCGCCAGCCTACGGGCCCAAAGATTCACGGGCGACCTCGCGGTCCGCCCGTTTTTTATTGGCAGGGGGTCTGGAGGCGCGGGGGAGAAACCGGGTCGCCAGTGTGGTTCGGCAGTGCGATGAATCTTTTGTTATATGGCAGCAATCCTTGACCAAATTGAACCGCTCAAACAGGCGGCGCTCGCGGAGTTCGGTGCCGCGTCGGATTTGACCGCCTTGGAACAGGCGCGCGTGAGTTATCTTGGGTCGAACGGGAAGTTCACCGCCCTGATGAAGCAGTTGGGCTCGTTGCCCAAGGAGGAGAAACCCGCGGCGGGCAAGGTGATCAACTCCGCCAAGGCGGAATTGGAGGCCGCACTGGCCCGGCGCCGGGAGGAACTGGAGTTGAAGGCGGCGCTGCCGAAGGAACCGACGGATTTCACGCTGCCGGGGCGGCGGCGTGTGTTGGGCCGGCTGCATCCCCTGACGCAGGTCACGGAGGCGATCGTTCGGAGTTTTCGGAAGATCGGCTTCGTGGTCGCCGACGGGCCGGAAGTGGAGGACGATTACCACTGTTTTGACGCGCTGAACACCCCGGCGGACCATCCGGCGCGGGACACGCAGGATACGTTTTACCTGGCGGCGCCCGCCGGCGCCGCGCCGGCGCTGCTGCGCACGCACACGTCCTCCGTCCAGATTCGTGTCATGCGGAAACAGCCGCCCCCGGTGCGCATCATTGTTCCGGGGCGGGTTTACCGTCGCGACAACGCGGATGCCACGCACAATCCGACCTTTCAGCAGGTGGAAGGCCTGTATGTGGACCGGCAGGTGACGGTTGGGGACCTGAAGGGGACCGTCGAGTTTGTCTTCAAGGAACTGATGGGCCCGGATACGCGGATTCGGTTTCGTCCCCATTATTTCAGCTACACCGAGCCGAGTTTCGAGATTGATTTCAGCAGCGCGCTGACCCGCAAGATGGGCAAGGAATGGCTGGAGATTGCCGGCTGCGGGATGGTTCATCCGCAGGTGTTTGAGAACGTGGGGTACGATCCGGAGGTCTGGACGGGGTGGGCGTTTGGATTTGGAATCGAGCGGATTGCGATGATCCGGTACGGGATCAATGACATCCGGCTCTTTTACCAAAATGATCTGCGGTTTCTCAGCCAGTTCTGACCCGGACCGCCTCACTGAATCTTTTGCATTGCCATGAAAGTCACGTTCAACTGGCTTAAGGAATATGTGGATTTCGACTGGTCGCCGGCGGACCTGGCCGAGCGGCTGACCATGTTGGGACTGGAGGTCGAGGGGGTCGAAAAGGTCGGGGGGGAATTCGACGGGATTGTGGTGGCCGAGGTCATCACGCGCGAGAAGCATCCCAATGCCGACAAACTGTCGGTTTGCCGCGTCCATGACGGCACCGGCGAGCGGCAGATTGTTTGCGGGGCGGACAATTTCAAACCGGGCGACAAGGTTCCGCTGATTCTGCCGGGCAAGACGCTGCCGGCGAAGCCGGGTGAAGCCCCGTTCACGATCAAGGTCGGCAAGATTCGGGGGGTGGAATCTCACGGGATGATGTGCTCGCCAAAGGAGCTCGGGCTGGCCGAGGACGCGCAGGGATTGATGATTCTCCGCCCGGACGCGAGGGTTGGGCAGCCGTTTGCGGAGTACTTGGGCGGGGCGCAGAGTGACGTGGTTTATGATTTGGAAATCACACCCAACCGGCCGGACCTCAACAGCGTGATCGGGATTGCGCGGGAGATCGCCGCCCTGACCGGCAACGAGCTCAAGTGGCCGGAGGTTAAATTGAGCGAGACGGAGCCCGGGGCCGAGACGTGGGTGCGGGTGCGGGTTGAGGATGGCGAGCTGTGTCCGCGTTACAATGCGCGGGTGATCCGGGGGGTGAAGATTGGCCCCAGCCCCGCCTGGCTGGCCGGCGCCCTCGAGAAGCTTGGGGTGCGCAGCATCAACAACGTGGTGGATGTGACCAACTATGTGATGTTTGAAGTGGGCCAGCCTCTTCACGCCTTTGACTATCGCCTGCTGTCCAAATCTCCGGGCGCGGCTTGTCCCACGATTGTGGTGCGCCGCGCTGGGGCGGGGGAGAGGTTCATGACGCTGGACGGCCAGGAGCGCATCCTGGCGGAGGGCATGCTGCTGATTGCCGATGAAACCAAGGCGGTTGCGCTGGCGGGCATCATGGGCGGCCAAAACAGCGAAATCCAGCCCGACACCACCGATGTGCTGATCGAAAGCGCTTGTTTCAAGCCGCAGAACATCCGGGCAACCTCCAAGCGGCTCGACCTGCGGACCGAATCGTCCTACCGGTTTGAACGCGGCAGCGACATCGGCATTTGCGACTGGGCCAGCCGGCGGGCCGCCCAGTTGATCCTCCAGACTGCCGGCGGCTCGCTGGCGGCCGGGGCCGTGGATGCGTGCGCGGCCCCCATCCGGCCGCGGCAGGTGACGCTACGCCACGCGAAGGTGAGCGAACTGTTGGGAGTCGAGCTGCCACCGGAGGCGATCGAGAATTATCTCAGCCGCCTCGAACTCAAGATCGTGGGCCGGAAACCCCGGCCCGTGGGCGCTCCGGCCGGGCCGTCCGAACCGGTCACCTTTGCCATCCCAACCTTCCGGGTGGACCTCAAGCGGGAAGTGGACCTGATCGAAGAGGTGGCCCGGCTATACGGCGTGGACCGGATTCCGGCGACGCCGCCGCGGGGTGCGATTGGCGCGAATGCCTACGATGCAGTGCATGACGAGCTGGCCGAGGCGAGGCGAATTCTGACGGGGTTGGGCCTGTTCGAGGCGCAAGGGCAGACCCTGATTTCGGCATCGGCGGCGGCGTTGGTCGCGGCCGGTTCCGCCGTGAGTTTGGGCAAGCCCCTGAGCAGCGACATGGATACCCTCCGCCCGAGCCTGTTGCCGGGCCTGCTGGATGCGCTTCAGCATAATATCAGTTACAAGACCTATGATGTGGCCTTGTTTGAACTCGGGCGGGTGTTCCAGACCCAGCCCGCCTCCGGCCCGGGCGCGGCCCCGGAAATTCGCGAGATGCGCCGGGCGGCCATTGCCCTGACCGGCCGCCGCCAACCGTTATTCTGGTCGGGCGAGGACCGGGAGGCGAAGTTTGACATTTTCGACCTCAAAGGCCTGGTCGAGGAATTCTGCGAGCAGTTCGGGCTGCGCGGCCTGAGTTATGTGCGGCGCGCGGAACCGACCGCTTTGTTTTTGGAATCGGCGGTGATTCAGTTGGGCAGGCTTCAAATCGGAGAGCTGGGGCAACTGCAGCCGATGCTGGCGCGAAAATATGATCTGCGGGACGCGGTTTTGCTGGCGGAGCTGGACCTGGACCAGGTGCTGGTGCGCCGCATCACGACGCGGTCGTTCAAGCCGCTGCCGGCGTATCCGGCCATTCGCCGCGACGTGGCCATGGTGGTGCCTGAAACCACAACGCACGAAGCGATTCTGCAGGTGGTCAAGCAGGCCAAACCGGCGCATCTGGAGTCCGTGGAGCTGTTCGACGTGTTTCGCGGGGGAAACGTCCCTGCCGGCCAAAAGAGCATGGCCTACGCTTTTACCTATCGCAGCGGCGAGCGAAGCCTGACCGATGCCGAGGCCAACGCGTCGCATCAGCGCCTCGTCGAGCAGTTTAAACAACGGCTCGGCGCCGTCATCCGGGAATAAACGCCGGCAGTCGCGCCGGCGCCGGCTTGGGGTTGGCGCCGGCTCCAAACTCTGCGAGACCCTGTGAAGCGCGGGAAGGGCAAACCACCGTTGCGGAGGGCGGGGCTGCGGCACAGGTTTGCCCATTCACAGTTCTGACTTTCCGGTTTGCCCCGGGGGGAGGGTTTTCGCATATTGGGGGCGATGAACTCAACTGTGCTCCAACTGGATTTGCCCGGTGTCAAGAAGGTCAAGAGCGGGAAGGTGCGGGAGATATTCGATCTGGGGGACCGTCTGTTGCTGGTGGCGACGGACCGGATTTCGGCGTTTGATTGCATCATGCCGAACGGGATTCCGCGGAAGGGAGAGGTGCTGACGCAGATTTCGTATTTTTGGTTTGGGCAGACGGAGAGTTTCCAGCCGAACCACCTGATTTCGCGGACCGGCGACCCTCTGCCGCCCAACCTGGAGTTTGCCAGGGCGCAATTGACGGGGCGGAGCATGATTGTGAAGAAGGCCAAACCGCTGGCCATCGAGTGTGTGGTGCGAGGCTACCTGGCGGGGTCGGGCTGGAAGGAATACCGGCAGAATCAGACGGTGTGCGGAATCAAGCTGCCCCCGGGTTTGCAGGAATCCTCGGAGTTGCCGGAGCCCATCTTCACGCCCGCAACCAAGGCGGAGACCGGCCATGACGAAAACATTTCGTTCGCGGAGGCGGCGCGGATCGTGGGGGCGGACCTGGCGGAGGAGGCGCGGGCCGCCTCGTTGAAGATTTACCGTTTTGCGCGGGACTACGCGCGGCAGCGGGGGATTATCATTGCGGACACGAAGTTCGAGTTTGGGCTGTTGGACGGGAGGTTGATTCTGATTGACGAGGTCCTGACCCCGGATTCCTCGCGGTTCTGGCCAGCCGACCAGTATGCGCCAGGGAAGGGGCAGCCCAGTTTCGACAAGCAATTCGTGCGGGATTACCTCGAGACGCTCGACTGGAACAAGACCCCGCCGGCGCCGGCCCTGCCGCCGGAAGTGGTGGCGCGGACGCAGGCAAAGTATCTCGAGGCGTATGAACGGCTCACCGGCAGGAAGCTCTAGGCGGACTTCTGGAAGCGGCTAGGGAATGGAAGCGCTGGTCGAGGAGTTTCTCCAGCACCTGCGCCATGAGCGGGGGCAGGCGGAACATACCCAGCGAACTTACGAAGCGCTCCTGCGCAAGTTTCTGGCCTGGGCGCGGAAGGAGGGATTGACCGACTGGGGGCAGGTCGAGCTCCGACACCTCATGGCTTTCCTCCAGCACGAACGCCAGCGGCGGCTGGCCCGGGTGCCCGAGGACTCGGCGCGCCGCTTGAGCAGCGAGAGTCTCTACCTCGAGATTGCGGCGCTCCGAGCCTTTTACCGCTTTGCCGAGGCCGAAAAGCATCTGCCGGGGAATCTGGCGGAAAGCCTGTCGCTGCCGCGGCGGTGGAAGCGGCTGCCCAAGGCGTTGACGGGCGAGGAGGTCGAGCGTTTGCTGAGGCCCGAGGCGCCCGAGACCCCCTCGAGCCTGTGTGATCAGGCGGTGCTGGAACTGGCGTATGCGTCGGGGTTGCGCCTGGCGGAGTTGCGGCAGTTGCGGCTCGAGCAACTGCATCTGGAGGCGGGTTTCATCACCGTCATCGGCAAAGGAAACAAGGAACGGGTCGTGCCGGTGGGGCGTCCGGCGGTGGCCGCTCTGCAAAGGTATTTGGACGCCGGAAGGCCCAAGTTGGTTCGGCCGCGCTCGCCGGGGACCGTGTTTTTGACCCGGCGCGGCACGCCCTTTGCCGCCGTGACCCTGTGGCTGCGGATCAAACGGCGGGCGCAGCGGGCCCAGATTGGGCGGAACCTGACGCCGCACATGCTGCGCCACAGTTTTGCCACGCACCTGCTCGAGCATGGAGCGGACCTCCGGATCATCCAGGAGCTGTTGGGGCATGCCAACATCAGCACGACTGAGATTTATACGCATGTGGCCTCCAACCGCTTGCGCGAGGTGCATCGGAAGTATCATCCCCGCCCCTGAACGGCCGGGCGGTCCGTCGGAGGAGCCGGTGCGGCGGGCCGGCATGGGGTCGGGTTGGCGTGGGATGGCGGTCAGATTGTCGCTTGACCCCAAGGGACGGAAAAGGCATATCCTAATGTAGAATGTTTAAGTTGTTTCCTGCCTTGGCTCGGCCCCTGCGGTTCCGCCTTCTGTTTTGCGTTCCTGTGTTGCTTTCGGGCTTGGGAGCTTGGGCTCAAACACCCGAATTCCGGGCGCTTTGGGTGGATGCCTTCGGGGCGGGGTTCAAGGACGCCAGCCAAGTGACGCAACTGATAACGGATGCGCGGGCGGGGAATTTCAATGCGGTGATTGTCGAGGTGCGGAAGCGGGGGGACGCGTATTACAACGGCAGCCCGTATGAACCCAAAGCGACGGATGTGTCGCCGGCGAGCTTCGATCCGCTGCAGGACCTCATCACCAAGGGCCACGACACGTCGGGGGGCAAGGCGCGGATCGAGATTCACGCCTGGATCGTGACCTATCCCATCAGCCAGACGGCGTCCCCGCCGCCGAACCACCCCATGAGCCTGCATCCGGATTGGCTGACGCAGAACAATGCGGGGGAGACTTACGACGGGGCAAACTACGTTTTCGACCCCGGCCATCCCGGCGTTCAGGCGCATACTTACAACGTGGCCATGGACATCATTTCGCGCTACGACGTGGACGGCTTCAACTTGGATTACATTCGGTATTCGGGCAAAGCCTGGGGGTACAACCCGGTGGCGGTGCAGCGATTCAACACGCTGTACAACCGCAGCGGGCTTCCCTCGACGACCGACTCGGTCTGGCTGCAGTTTCGGCGGGACCAAGTGACGGCGCTGGTGCGGAAGATTTATCTGTCCGCCCTCGCGCTCAAGCCGCAGGTCAGAATCTCGGCGGACACGATCTGTTTTGCACCGGGCGTCACGACCGACAGCGCGTGGTACAGCTCGGCGGCGGCCTACACGGACAAGCTGCAGGATTGGCGGGCGTGGATGGAGGAGGGGATTTTGGACCTGAACATCCCGATGATGTATTTCGACCAGGACACTTGGGCCTCGGCGTGGAACAACTGGAGCGTGTTTGCCAAGAACCACCGGTACAACCGCCAGGTGGCGCTGGGACCGGCGCTGTATTTGAACAGCATAGACGATTCAATTTTGCAGATCCGGTCGAGCCGGGAGCTGACGCCAGCCGGTTACCGCGCCGATGGAGTCAGCGGGTATGCCTACAAGCTCACCAACGACGAAGGCGTGCCGCGGGCGACCTTCCTGGCGGCCTTGACCCAGCCCAGCCCTTACGATCCCATCACGCCGCCGGTGTTTGGCACCGCCGTCAGCCCGCCCGAGATGACGTGGAAGACCGCGCCGACGCGCGGGCACCTGAAGGGGTACGTGCGCGATGCCGCCACGCTGGCGGGCCTTGACTACGCCACCGTGATCCTCAGCGGGCCGGTCAGCCGGACGCTGCGCACGGACGCGACCGGATTTTTTGGGACAGTGGATTTGCTGCCGGGCACTTACACGCTGACGGCGGGATTCCCGGGTTACCTGACCCGTTCGTCCAATGTGACCGTGACGGTCGGAGCGGTGACGACGCAGGACTTCGAGCTCGAGCAATCCGCCGCGCCGGCGATTGTGCATCAGCCGCAAAGCCAAAGCATTGTGGTGGGGGGCGACGCGGTGTTTTCGGTGACGGCGACCGGCAATCCGCCGCCGGGTTACCAATGGCGCTTCAACGGGGCGGATATTGCCGGCGCCAGCGGCAGGATTTACACGCGCACCAATGTGACCCCGGCGGACGCCGGCGTTTACACGGTGCGCGTCGCCAACTCGGCGGGCTCGGTGACCAGTTCCAACGCGGTGCTCAGTGTCGTGACTTCCGATTCTCCCCCGCTCCTCACCACGTATCCGCAAAGCCAGACCGTGACCGCGGGAGCGAGCGTGACGCTGACTGCCGCGGCGCAAGGGACGGGTCCGTTGAGCTACCAATGGAAGTTCAACGGGGCAAACCTGGCGGGCGCGACTCTGCCATCGCTCATCCTTGACAATGTTCAGACGGCGAATGCGGGGAGCTATACGGTGAGCGTTACCAACAACGCGGGCAGCGATACCAGCCCGCCAGCGACGCTGACCGTTCATTACGCGCTGAATCTGACCGTCTCCGGGGCCGGAGCGGTCAGCAAAAGTCCCGACCTGCCCACCTATCCACCGGGCTCAAGCGTGACGTTGACGCCAACGACGAGCCAGTTCTTCAGCGGCTGGTCGGGGGACGCCGGCGGCGCCGCCAATCCATTGGTCATCACGATGAACGGGAACAAATCCGTTACCGCTTCGTTCACGAACGAGCGGATTGTGGAAAGCCGGCAGCCGGACGGCAGCCTTACACCCAATCCGCCTTATGCGGACGTGAGTTTTGCCAATTCGACACTTAAGAGCGGGGCGGCGGGACTTTCGGGAAGCGGGTCGCGTTATGGTTTTTCGGGAACGCCCAGTTTTACCATCCGGCCCACGCTCTCGGTTCCGGGAGGGACCTACACGGTTTATGTGACCCACGGCAGCGCAAGCAGCATATCGGATGATATCGTTGTGAACATCAGTCAAACCGGCTGCAGCGGGCTGCCGGCGTCCACGTCCGTCTTCCAGGAGCCGAATGGAAACACGTGGGAATTGTTGGGGACGATGACGTTGAATGCGGGAGTAACCGTGCCGACCATTACCTTCGCCTATGGCGGGGGCACACTGAACTCGACCAGCGGGCGGATGTACAGTGACGCGGTCAAGTTCGTTTCGACGGCAACGCCCTCCCAGCCGCCGGTCGTGCTGATGCAACCGGCGAACCGGACGGTGCTGGCGGGCCAGCCGGCCGCTTTCGCCGTGAACGCCACCGGCTCGGGCTCGCTTTCCTACCAGTGGCGGTTCAACGGCGCAAACATCGCGGGGGCCACCGCCAGCATTTATACGCGGACGGCGGCGCAACCGAGTCATGCAGGTCTTTATTCCGTGGTGGTCTCCAGTTCGTTTGGTTCGGTTATCAGCTCGAATGCGATGTTGACCGTGAACCAGCCGGTCACGATAACGAGCCAGCCCCTCAGCCAGACCCATAACCAGGGGGCGGCCGTCACGTTCAGCGTGACGGCGGCCGGCAGCGCGCCGTTGGGATACCAATGGCGATTCAAGGGCGCCCCGCTGGCGGGCGCAACCGCAAGCAGTCTAACCTTGAATAATCTGCAAGCCTCGGACGCGGGCGAGTATGCGGTGGTGGTGACCAACGTGGCGGGGGCTGTGCTCAGTTCCAATGCCATCCTCGCCGTGCGCCTGCCGCCGGTGATCATCGCGCATCCGGCCGATCAGACGGTCAACCCCGGCGCCACGGTGGTTTTTGCCGTGTCCGCCACCGGTACGGAGCCGCTGAGTTACCAGTGGCAGCGGGGCGGCGGCGATATTGTGGGCGCCACCGGCAGCAGCTTCTCCCTTGACAATGTGCAGCCGGCGGACTCGGGCATCTACTCCGTCATCGTGAGCAACGCGGCGGGAGTGGAAGTAAGCGACCCGGCCGTGTTGACGGTCAACGTCCCGCCTGGCATTGTGACCCAGCCTCAGAGTCAGACCGTGAACGCGGGGGACACTGTCACCTTCACCGTTGAGGCTGGGGGTACCGAACCCCTGAGCTACCAATGGCGGTTTAATGGAGCCGACCTCGAGGGCGCCACAAGCAGCGCTTTCGTGATTGCCGACGTGCGGGAAATCCACGGCGGCGCCTATTCGGTCGTGGTCTCCAATGTGGCCGGTGTGGCGGTCAGCGCGGACGCGTTGCTGACGGTGGCAGGAGTCTTGCGGCCGCGGATTGATTCGATTCGGCTGCTGCCGGGCGGGCAGATTGAGTTGGGGTTCAGCGGGGGGCCGGGGAGTTTTGTGCTTGAGGCGTCGTCTTCGCTGGGGTCATGGACCAATCTGTCGAGCCTGACGGCGACGGGAGCGGTGTTTGAATTTGTGGATGGCGAGACCAACCCGCCCACGCGGTTTTACCGGCTGCGCAAGGAGTGAGGCGGCTGGATGCCGCAGGCTGCGAGCTCGTTTGAAGCGGGGCGCTTTGCCTCTGCGATGGCTCGAAGACGATCCGTTCGGGCTTGCCGGCCGCCGGCGTTGATTCTTTAATGGAATTGCATTTGAGCCTTATGTTCGATCGTTTGCCTGAGATTGCGGCCGCTTTTGACCGGCGGGAGCGGATCGTGGTGTTTCCGGGCGACTGCCTTGAGTTTCTGCGGGGCATCCCGGATGAGACCTTCCAGCTCGTGGTGACATCCCCCCCTTACAACTTGGGGAAGGAGTACGAAAAACGAATTCATTTGGAGCATTATGTTGAACAACAACGCGAAGTGATTCGGGAGTGCGTCCGGGTCACCAAGGCTACAGGTAGTGTATGCTGGGAGGTGGGCAACTACGTGGATAATGGCGCGATTGTCCCGCTGGATGCGCTGCTTTTTCCCATTTTCCAGGACCTGAAACTGCGGTGCCGGAACCGGATCGTATGGCACTTCGAGCACGGGTTGCATTGCACCCGCCGATTTTCAGGACGTTACGAAAGCATTTTGTGGTTCACCAAGTCGGAGGATTATTTTTTTGATCTCGACCCTGTGCGCGTGCCGCAAAAGTACCCCGGCAAAAAGCACTTCAAAGGACCCCGGGCCGGGCAGTATTCCTGTAATCCCTTGGGGAAGAATCCTGGTGATGTCTGGATCATCCCCAACGTGAAAAGCAACCATGTTGAGAAGACCGAGCACCCCTGTCAGTTTCCGGTAGAATTGATCGAGCGGCTGGTGTTGACATTGACTCGCGAGGATGACTGGGTACTGGATCCGTTTCTGGGCACAGGCACTTCGATTATTGCGGCGCTCCGCCACGACCGCCGGGGAGCGGGTGCGGAAACTCACTCGCGGTACGTGGAAATCGCGCGCAGCCGCATCCACCAGGCCCTGCAAGGCACGCTGCCAGTTCGGCCCATGAACCGCCCGGTTTTCAATCCGCGGGATGCGGGACGCGCGCTCACCACCGCGCCTTGGCTCAAGCAAGGGGAGTTGAACGGCGTGCTGGCTCTGGGGGAAAAGCAGACACACTACGGGGCGAAAAAATGAGGATCGCCAGGCTGTACTCTCATCTGAACGGTCTGGAGTTCCTGCTGGTGCATCGCAAACGGCTCTGGAACGAGGTTCAGCAGGTCATCCGTGCCGTGGAGGCATCGGCCTGCAAGACCAAGATCAGCAAGGAGAAGACGATGCCGGGCAAAGTGCTATACAGCCCGAGAGACTTGAACAGGCGGTTTGCCGATCTGTTGGAACGCCGTTCATGGAAAGAAAGCCGGGTGAGTTACTGGGTCACGGCGGATGAAAGGCTGGTTCGACAGACCATGGGCAAGCCTCCCGAGGAGCAAAGGCGGGAGATCGAGGCTGCGGGGGCCGCGCCCATTTTCAGCTACAACCAGACCGACTTCGTAAAGGATCGCGTGGCGCTCGAAGTGCAGTTTGGGAAATACGCGTTTGTGGCCTACGATTTGTTCGTCAAGCACCTCGCGTTTTTCGTCGGGGACAGGATTGACGTGGGTGTGGAGATTTTGCCGATGAAGTCGCTGCAGGAGGAAATGTCCTCCGGCCCGGCGTATTACGAGGGCGAGCTTTACAATGTCATTCGGAATGGCCGCGGCGTTCCGGCCGTTCCTCTTGTGATTGTTGGCGTGGTTCCGTGACGGCTTTGGGACAAGCGGGGGAAAGGAGGGGCCTGTCTTGCGACCAGTCGCGGGCGGGTTCGCGCCGCTGAATGCTGGCGAGAATCCGGTCCAGTTGCGGCGCCAGCAACTCCAGGCCGCCTTCGGTCCAGACCAGGAAATCGGCGGCGGCGATTTTTTTTTCGATGGGCCACTGGGCTTCGATGCGCTGTTGGATTTGCGCCGGGGACCAGCCGCGGGCGAGGAGCCGGTGGCGTTGCGTGTCGGCCGAGCAGGCGACGCAGAGGGTGTCATCCAGCTCCGCTTCGGCGCCGGTCTCGAACAAGAGCGGAATGACCACCACTGCCAGGGGCCGGCCGGCTTGACGCCAGGCCGCGAATTGCGCGCGCCAGCGTTCCCGGATGGGAGGATGGAGGATGGCCTCGAGCTGTCGCCGCGCCTCCGCATCCGCAAACACCCACCGGGCCATTCTGCCCCGGTCCAATGCACCTTCAGGGGTGAGGAATTCGGGGCCAAAAGCGGCGCGGATGGCCTCCAGAGCCGGTGTGCCGGGGGCCACCACCTCGCGCGCCAGCTCGTCGGTGTCCACGACGGGAATGCCCTGCCGTGCGAGCAGCGCGCCGCAGGTGCTCTTGCCCATGCCCACGCCTCCCGTGATTCCCACTTTCCTCATGCGGCCGATGCGGTTAAGGCTGTTCTTTCAAGAAACCCAGTTTGGTCAGGGCGGGCCGCAGCGCCGCCGCCCACTTGGCGTATCCCGCCTGATTCGGATGCAGCAAATCGGGGAACTCCTCTGGCCGCGCGTCTCCGTTTTCGTTCGCAAACAGTGTCCAGGTATCCACCAGGGTGACCTGCGGGTTGCCCCGAACCGCTTCAGCGTAGAGCTGGTTGATGCGTTTGATCTTGTCGGCCGGCCGTTTCTTCGTGGTCGAGCTGGGAAACACCTTGCAAAGCACCACCGGCAGGTTGGGATTATGCCGCTGCAGCCCGGCCAGAATCAGCTTGAGGTTTGCGGCGATGGTTTCCGGTTCGGCGCCTTCCTCGAGATCGTTGGTGCCGATCAGCAACACCACCCCCGCGGGGCGAAGCGCGAGCACATCGTCCTCCAGCCGGATCAGGATTCCCCGGGTTGTATCGCCGCTGATGCCGCGATTGGCCACTTTCACCCCGGGAAAACTGCCGCCGAGGTCGTCGCCCCACCCTTGGGTGATCGAGTCGCCCAGGAACACCAGCGCGCCCTGATCCTGCGCCAGGCGTTGACGCCAGGCCGTTCGTTTCTCGAGCCACAATTTACGGAACCACTCGTATCGCCGAATCGGCCCCGCGCCGGGCAGGCCCTCGTCCGTGTCGGGAATGGCGAGCGACTTCGCGTCGGGAGCCGCTTGGGTTGCCGCGGAGGGCGAGTTGGCCGCGTTGGCGGAAAACAAAAGCAGGCAACAGACTGAGAGTGCCAGGACTTGCGGTGCGAGCCCAGCGGTCGGGCGGCGGCGCCTTGCAGCAGGGACTGCCTCGGAAAAACCAAGGGTTGGAGAATTGCGCCGAAACGTTGTCTTCATGTTATGCGCGGTCATGTTTAACGCTTCCTTGTTTCAAGGCAAGCAGATGTCCGGCAGTCAGGCGATTGTCGCTGGGAGCAAGGACGTCGCGGCCAGGCCCTCAGGGTGTTTTGAGCGACGGGCGCTCCCGGCGGTTCAGTTGGCCGGGCGGTTTTGGGGGACGATGACGAGGCGGCCCTCCTGGAAACGGACCGCCTCGAGCTTTCCGAGCCATTCGCTTGCGCTGGAGTCGGCCGTGAAGCTCTCCGCCAGGTTTTGTTTGCGCAACGTATCAAGGTAAACCCGGGGCAGCGGCTGCCCTTTGACTTGAACGTCCTGGGGGCTGACGCGCAGGACGCCATTGTTCAGCGAAACGTCAAACGTCACTTTGGCGTTGAGATAGCGGCCCCGGAAGATGGGAAGATTCAACTGGTCCAGCGGCGCGCTGATTCGTCCCTGCAAGCGGTCGCCCTCCATCTGAAAAAAGACCTTGCCCCGCAGGGCGCTGAATTGGGGATCGGTCGCAATCAGCCCGTTCATTTCGTCGGCGGTGAGCGCCAGCTCCGGCGTGGGGGCGCCGCGGCGGAGGGCATCGCGAAAGCGGGCGACGCGCTGCTGGAGTTGCTGCGCTTCAGCCGGCGTGATTTGGACTGCGGGCAGCGCTTCGGGGGTGTCAGCGGTGAATTCCCGCAGCATGCGGTTGGCATAGCGCATGCCAACCAAGGCCCCCGCAATCAGCACCAGGCCGAGGATCGAAACCACAATCAGGACATAAACCAGGCAACCCCGGCGCGGTTTGGTTTGATTTGCAGTCATTGCAGCATCCGGTTCCTTCCGGTTCGAATCTTCATCTCGGCGGGCGGCGCACCGTGAGCTTGGGTTTCAGGGGCGGCGGCAGGGGCAGTTTCGGCGGCGGCGGCGGCGGGGCGGGCTCGGCAGGGGGCGGCGGGGGAGGGCTGACTTGGAGTTGCCCGATCTTCTCCTCCAGCCACGCCCCGGCCTGGGCCACCTTTTCGCCGATCCGTGTTTCGGGAAACTTCATTTCGCCGATTTTGAAATCCGCCAGCGACTTCAAGGCATCCACCGTTTGTCCGGCCGAGCGCACCACGTCGTTCCAACGCGCCAGGAAGCCGGGCGACTGAAGGGTGTCGTAGCCATTGACCAGCCACTCCAGGCGTCCGGTTTCGGTGTCCACCAGCAACCCATGCACGGGAATGCGGGGACTGATCAAAGGGCTGTTCCGGACGATGTCCGCGGCGCGGATGACATTTTGGCGCTCGCTGCTGAAGATGCCGAAGAATTCGTTGAGATTGTCCGGCAGCAGATTCCGCGGGATGCCCAGGCCGCTGAAGTGCTCGATCAACTGCAGGACGGTGGTTTTGGCCACGCGGCAATCGGTGTGGCCGATAATGAGGATTTGGCGTCCTTGTTTCAGCGCGCAAGCCAGTGCCAGCGAACGCATCGTGCTGCTCAGCGGCCCGGTGATGATGTTTCCCGCGTTGCGAAGCCAGATGAACTCCTCCTCCGGTATTCCCAGCACCTCGGGCATCAGCCGGTTCAGCCGCGGGTCAATACAGGTCAGGGTCACCACCGGCAGCTCCGCGGCGTGCTCCGCCGGGCGAATCCCGGCGGTCGGGTCGCCTTCCACCGCGCGGTGGTTGGCATCGAGTATGGCTTCCAGCAAACGCATGATTCAGATTGTCATCCGGCCGGACCGGCCGAGTTCGCGTTTCCCCGCCTGCCATCAGCCGGCCGCCGGGACTCGTCAGCCCGGCCGGCCGCATCCGGCGGCTTCAGCCGGATGCGCTGGCGAGTTTCTTGGGCCGGCCGATGAAGAAATACAGGATCGGGCCGAGGAAGGGCAGGAGGATGATCAAAATGACCCACAACACCTTCTCGGTATCCCTCAAGCCCTGGTTGGTAATGGCGTGGATGAGCATCCAAATCCACAGCACGAACAACGCGAGGCTGATCAGGGCGATGAACAGCAGCACCAGAATGCCCACGAGGCTGGCGCCGACTTCGGCGGTATTTTGCATAGGCGCAGTTTCTTGAGCAGGCTGCGGCCCTCATCCGCGGCTGCTCGGCGGCGCCGCGGGTTTTTCCCCGGCGTCGGAGGCTTCCGCCGCTTTTTTCAGGCCTGGCACCTGCTCGAGCAGTTTCTCGAACTTGATGCCCGTCAGGCTTTCGATGACGGGCGGCAACTGGGCGACGATCTGGGTGACATCGCCCGTCAGCTTGCTTGCCCCGCCGCCCACCCCCGGGCCGGAATTGATAATGACCATCTTTTCGGTCTTGGCGAGGGGTTCGCTGATCCGGCCGGCGACTTCGGGCAGGACCCGAATGATCATTTCGACCACGGCGGCTTCGTTATATTGCTTGAAGGATTCGGCCTTCATGCGCATGGCTTCGGCGGTGGCTTTGCCCTGGGCTTCGATGATGGCCGCCTCGGCCAGACCGCGGGCCTTGTTGGCCTCGGCTTCGGCGATGCCGGTGGCTTTGGCGACCTCCGCGTTGGCAAACCCGGTGGCTTTGGTGGCGGCGGCGGCGCCCGCCGCTTCGGTTTCCAACTGGAACTTCCGGGCGTTGGCCAGGGTTTCGACCTTGTACCGCTCGGCATCGGCGGGTTTCTGGACATTGGCCTCGAGCTCCTTCTGCCGGCGCAGGATTTCCTGTTGTTGCAGCTCGATCTGCTTCTGCTTTTCAACGATGCTGACCTGCACTTCCTCGGCCTTGACGAGCTGGCCGGTCTTGTATTTCTGCAAGTCGTAGGCCAGATCGGCTTCGGCCTTTTTCTGGTTCACGGCGGCCTGGTATTGGGCCACGTTGGTCTGATAATCCCGCTGCGCCTCGGCGATTTTGGTGTCGGCGATGAACTTGGCCTCCTGGCCCGCCTGTTGCGCCTGGGCCGATTTGATCATGGCATCCCGGTCCGCTTCGGCCTGGGCGATTTGCGCGTCGCGCTTGACCTGGGCGATCCGGGGTTTGCCCAGGGCGTCGAGGTAGCCTTGCTTGTCGCGGATGTCGCGGATGGTGAAGCTGACGATGCCCAAGCCCATGTTGGCCATGTCGCCGGCGGCCACTTCCTGCACCTTCGAGGCGAAGGCGTCGCGATTTTGATAGATGTCCTCGACGGTCATGGTGCCGAGGATGGCGCGGAGATGGCCTTCGAGGGTTTGCGTGGCGATGTTCTTGATTTCCTCGGTGCCCTTGCTGAGGAACTGCTCCGCCGCGGTGGCGATGGAAATGTCGTCGCCTTTGACTTTGATCTGGGCCACGCCGTCCACGAGCACCGGCACGCCTTTGCTCGTGTAAACCTCGGGCGTTTGCACATCAATGGTCAGCAGCTCCAGCGAGAGGATGTCCACCTTCTCGTAAACCGGCCAAACAAAGACGCCGCCGCCTTTGACGACGCGAAAGCCGACCTCCCGCACGGTGCCATCGGGGTCCACAACCCGGTGTTTGCGGCCGGAGATGACCAGCACCTGGTTCGGGCCGACCTTGGTGTAGCGGCTGGCCCAAATGCCGACAAACATGAAGAAGACAAACAGGACGGCGGCGATGCCGCCGATGACCCACGTGGTGGTGGAGAATTCGGCCAGCAGAAGGGGAAGGCAGATGTTCATATTCAAATGAGGGTTTGAGGTGAGGGTGGTTTCAGTCCAAAGGTTCAACGTAAAATTGGGTGCCGACGATGCGGGTGATGCGGACCGGCTTGCCCCCGGCGACGGCCTTGCCGTGCTCGGCCCGGGCCGGCGCCGTGTAGCGCGCCCCGCCTTGAACATAGGCGATTTCGCCGACGCCGTCGGGCGGAATGGGAGTGATGACCGACGCGCTTTGGCCCACCAGGGTGGCGACGCGGGATTCGCTCGAGCTCTGGGTGTGCTTGAACATGAAGTTGAACAGCAGAAACGCCACGAAGGCCATGGCGGCGCCGGCCACGGCCGAGACGGGGGCGCTGATCCACACGCTGCTGGTGGCTTCGATCTTGCTCAGGATGAGTCCGCACGCGCCAAAGGCGGTGACGAAACAGGACAACACCGTGGGGCTGAAAAACGAAACACCCGGCAGACCGCTGTGGTCATAGCCCGCCTCGGCATGGCCGCCCGTGCCGAGATCGCCCCCGTCGTCTCCGCCAAAGAAATGGCTGGTGATCGCGCTGATGATGGTGAACAGCAGGCCCAAAGCCAGGCAGGCGACGTAAATAATCATAACGCCTCACTCATAGTGTTGGGCCCATCATAGTTCGGCCAGCCAGGCCGGCAAGCGCGAATCCGCCGGGGTCGAGCCCGGCCTGGCGGCGGCTGGGTCTGCGGCCGCTTCCCCGGCGGGGGGCGAAGCGGCGCGACCGGGTTCTTCCTGTTACAAGGAGTGAGCATGCCTGAGACAAGGAAAGCCCAAGGGAAGGAAAATTGCATTTACAATTTGGCGGAAGATTTGTAACTGGCCTTATGTCCGTGTTGCGGGCCATCGCGACCCTCAGCCGGCCCTCCTTGTTGCCGGGGGTCTGGTCAAACTGCCTGGCCGGGTGGTGGCTGGGCGGGGGCGGCCATTCGGACGTGGTTCCGGTTTTGCTGGCGGGCGTCACGCTGATTTTCCTGGGGGGCTGTTTCCTCAATGACGCCTTCGATGCGGAATTCGACCAGGAGCACCAGCCGGATCGCCCGATTCCGTCCGGTGTGGTCAGTCGAAAGGCCGTGTGGACGTGGGGCATTGGGTTTCTGGTGGCGGGGGCGCTGCTCTGCGTGTGGCAGCGGCCGGCGACCGCGGTGGCGGGCCTGGTTCTGGTTGCCACCGTCATTCTGTTCAACGCCTTGCACCGCTGGTTCGCGTTGACGCCGCTGGTGTGGGGCTTCTGCCGGTTGCTGCTCTATTTGCTGGGCGCCTCGGTGGCAGTTCGGGGACTCACCGGCTGGGCCATCTGGAGTGGCCTGGCCGCGGGCTGCTACGCGGCAGGGGCCGCCTGGCTGCCCCGTCTCCAGCCCAAGTCCAACCCGGCCTTGCCCTGGGCGGCGGCGTTGCTGGGAGTTCCGGTCGCCCTGGCGCTGATTCTCAATAGCGGGGGCTATCGCGAGGCGGCGCTGATTCTGTCCCTGGTGCTGGTCTTGTGGGTGGTTCGCAGCCTGCGCCAGGGAATTTGGACCCGCCCGCAGGAACCGGCTCGAAGTGCGCCGGGCCTGCTGGCCGGGATCATCGTGGCCGACTGGCTGGCCGTGGCTCACGCGCCGCGGGAGCTGCACTTTGTGCTGATCGCGCTGCTGTTGGCCACCCTGGCGCTGCAGGCGGCCGCGCCGCGGTTGGGACCGGCGGCCGGGCCCTCCCCTGCATCACGGGCCTGAAGGACTGCATATCATGGCCGGGACCATTCGTGGAACAGCGCTTTAATCACGCCGTGTTTTTCCGGGCTCGCGGCCTCGTTCTGGTGGCAATAGACCAGCACGCCGTCGGCGCAGCGCCGGGCCGCGGACATCACCTCCCGCACGTACTGCGGCGTCGAATCATTCAGACGCGAGTGTTTGGTGGCATAGACATCAACAAAAACCGGCACCGTCGGGCCGAACAGTTCCTTGAGGCGTGAGACTTCGCTCTCGACCGCGCTGCTGTTCTGGAGGTTCATTTCGCCGGACTCGTTCCGGTAGGGGAACAACACGCCGTCCAGCCACGGGCGATACGTCTCCGCGAAGGACGGCGTGACATGCCGGTAGTAACAGCAGGGGACGAAGGCCAGCTTGGGATTGATCTGGCGGGCGGCCTCCAGCACCGCCCGGAGGTAGGCGGGGGTGAACGTGCGCGTGTTGTGCGAAAAATCGTCCAGGCTCCAAGCCACCAGGTTGGGCTCGCGCAGGCTCAACTGGGCGATCTCAGCCGCCCATTTTGCGTAATCCAGCCGGAAGGGCTCGGAATAGTTCCTGGTCCGGGGCGGCGACTCCGAGGGCGGCACCAAGGTGACCCAGACGCGGATTTGCTTTTGGCGGGCGAGCGGCAGGAACCGGTGGAGGTCCTCCCAATCCGTGGAGGCGTGCCAGATCAGCCAGTTGTAGGTATTGGCTCGCAGAACCTCGAGTTCCCGAATCAGGCGCTCGACATCCACCCGTCCGTCCGCCTGGCGCGGCGCGGCGTCATAGGTGCCAAACGTTCCGCGCAGCGGGGCGGTGCGCGAGGACTTGCCAGAGGCGGCGGGGGTGGCGCAGCCGGTTCCCCAGAGCGCCAAAGCCGCAGCCAGGCAAAGGCTGCCCAATCGGGTTGCAAACCTTGTGTCTCTCATGGCGGCAGCATGGCTGGCGGCAGCCAAAACTCAAGCTTCGACCCACCGCAGCGGGCGGCCTTCAGGCCTCGGTGGGAACCGCATGAGCGCGCAAACGGGAAATGATGGCCGGCATCGAGTCGAGAACCCGCCGGATGTCGTCAGCGGAGTTGTAGCGCCCCAGGCTGAACCGGAGGCTGCCGCGCGCGCGGGCCGGACTGCAGCCCATCGCGACCAGCACGTGAGAAGGCTCCAGCGAGCCCGTCGTGCAGGCCGAACCGCTCGAGGCGCAGATTCCGGCCTGGTCCAGCAGCATCAAGACGCCTTCCGCCTCGACGCCCTCAAAAGCGAGGTTGGAGGTGTTGGGCAGGCGGGGCTCGCACGCCCCGTTGAGCGAGCTGCCGGAAATGGCGCGCAGGAGACCGCCCTCCAGGTCATCGCGCAGCTTCCGAATCCGTCCCTCCATTTCCCGCAAATTTTCGAGCGCCAGCTCCGCCGCGCGCCCAAAGCCGACAATTCCCGCGACGTTTTCGGTGCCGCCCCGGCGGCCCCGTTCCTGGCCGCCACCCAGGACATAAGGCTGAAAGCGGGTGCGGCGTTTGATGTAGAGAGCCCCGACCCCTTTCGGACCGTGAAACTTGTGCGCGGCGATGGAGAGAAAATCCACACCGGCCTCCTGGACGTCCAGGGGCAGCTTGCCCGCGGCTTGCACGGCGTCGGTGTGGAATAAAACGCCCTTGGCCCGGCAAATCGCGGCGATTTGGCGGATGGGAAAGAGGATGCCGGTTTCATTGTTCGCCCACATGACCGAAACCAGGGCGGTGTCGGGCCGGATGGCTTCCTGGAGCGCCTCGAGGTTCAGCTCCCCGGCGGGACTCACCGGCAGAAACGTGATGTCGAAGCCGCGCTTTTGCAAAAACTGGCAGTACTTGAGCGTGGCGGAATGTTCGACGGCGGTGGTGACGACATGCCGCTTGTCGGGTCGCGTGATGACCGCGCTGTGGAGGGCTGTGTTGATGCTCTCGCTTCCGCCACTGGTGAACAGGATTTCCCCCGGCTCGGCGTTCACCAAGGCGGCGACGCGCTGCCGGGCTTCATCCAGGGGGCGCGCGAGCCGCTGGCCGAAGGAGTAGGCGCTCGAGGGATTGCCCCAGTGTTCGCGGAGAAAAGGCAGCATCGCATCGAGCACCTCCGGCGCGACGCGGGTGGTGGCGTTGTTGTCGAGATAGACCAGCGATTGACTCATACGCGGGGAAAGATAACACGAAACCCGGCCGCGCAGACAGGTTTTCTGCTTTTCAACCGGCCGGTTTTGGCGTTTCATGCGCCGCAACGATTTGAACATTTTATGAAGATTGTCCTAGCATACTCGGGCGGGCTTGACACCTCGGTGATCCTTTCGTGGCTCAAGGAGACCTACGACGCGGAGCTCATCGCCTTCTGCGCCAACATTGGCCAGGAGGAGGAACTCAAGGGCCTGGAGGCCAAGGCCCGGCGCACCGGCGCCTCCAAGTGCCACATCGTGGATTTGCAGGAGGAGTTCGCGCGCGACTTCATTTTCCCCATGATCCAGGCCGGGGCGGTTTACGAGAGCCAGTATTTTCTGGGCACCAGCATTGCGCGGCCTCTCATCGCCAAGGGCATGATCGCCATTGCGCGCAAGGAGAAGGCCCAAGCCCTGGCCCATGGCGCCACCGGCAAAGGCAATGACCAGGTCCGGTTTGAACTGACGGCCGCCGCGCTCGCCCCCGACCTCGAGGTCATCGCCCCCTGGCGCGACGCGCGCTTCCGCGAGCTGTTCCCGGGCCGCGCGGAGATGATCGCCTATTGCGAAAAGAAGAAGATTCCCGTGCAGGCTTCGGCCCGGAAGCCGTATTCGATGGACCGCAACCTGCTGCACATCTCCTTCGAGGCGGGCATCCTGGAGGACCCCTGGATGGACGCCTTCGCCCCGTCGAACAAGGACATGTTCAAGCTCAGCGTGGCTCCCGAGGACGCGCCGGACAAACCTGAGTACGTGACGCTGGATTTCCTCAAAGGCAACTGCGTGGCCGTGAATGGCCAACGCCTCTCGCCGCTGGAGGTGATGCGGACTTTGAACAAGCTGGGGGGCAAACATGGCGTGGGACGGGTGGACATGGTCGAGAACCGGTACGTGGGCATGAAGTCGCGGGGGGTGTATGAGACGCCCGGCGGCGCGATCCTGCACTTCGCGCACCGGCAGATGGAAACGCTGACGATGGACCGCGAGGTGATGCATCTGCGGGACTCGCTGATTCCCCGTTACGCGGAGCTGGTGTACTACGGCTACTGGTTCTCTCCCGAGCGCATCGCCCTCCAGGCGTTTGTCACTGAAAGCCAGCAGAACGTCACCGGCACGGTCCGGGTCAAGCTTTACAAGGGCAACATCATGGTGGCGGGACGCAAGTCGCCGGTCAGTCTTTACAATCCGGCGATCGCCACCATGGAGGCGGACCCCACCAAAGCCTACAACCAGGACGACGCGACGGGTTTCATCCGGCTCAACGCGTTGCGGCTCAAGGTGGCCGCCAGCGTGCAGCGCCGAAAGAAGCCGTAATCAGCGCTCGAGCCCCGGCGGCTTGCCGAACTGTTCCCAATACAGCTTCTTGAAGGGGTTGACCTCCGGGCCAACGGCTTTTTCGTTCACCAGTTGGGGCTGAACACTGTCCCACCAGCGGTCGAACTCCGCCTCGAGCCGCGCCACGACTTCCGGGTGGTCGCCGGCGACGTCCGTCCGTTCGCCGGGGTCCGCCTTGAGGTCGAAGAGCTGCCATGCGCCGGCCGCCGCTTTGGCCTCATGCACCAGATGCCAGCGCCCGCTGCGCACCGCACAGGGGCCGTACTTTTGCGGGGGCGACCCTGGCGCCCAGCGGCCGACGTGGGTGAAGAGCGTTCGGTCGGGCCAGGGGGCGGAGGGGTTGCGGAGCAGCGGCACCAGGCTGCGGCCTTCGACCTGGGCCCGGACGCGCTCCTGCAGCTTCGCCCCCGCCAGTTCGGCAAGGGTTGGGAAGAAATCAATGTGGGCGGTCAACGCGGCGCAATCGGCGGGTTGGAATACGCCGGGCCAGCGCCAGAAGGAGGCGGCGCGGGTGCCTCCCAGCCAGGGGGTTCCCTTGGCGCCCCGCATGCCTGCGTTAAAGACTTTCACCCCCGCCGTGCCGCCATTGTCGTTCATGAAGACCACCAGCGTGTTGGTTTCCAATCCCCAGGCGGCCAGGCGCGAGAGCAGCAGCCCGACGTTGTCGTCTATGTTGGCGATCATCCCGAAAAATTTGGCCACGTCGGGGGCCACCTTGCCTTGGTACCGGGCTTCATCCTCGGGACGAACTTGCAGCGGGGCGTGAGGGGCGTTCAAGGCGATGTGCGCATAGAAAGGCTTCCTGCCTTTGACCTGTTCGATCCAGGCCAGGGCCTGGCGAAAAAACACATCCGTGCAGTAGCCTTCCGTGCGCACGAACCTGCCGTTATGCAGAATGGCCGGGTTGAAATAAGTGTTGTCCGGCGCATCCCCGCACGAACCGGGATAGGTTTGTCCGATTCCCCCCGCGCCGTGGATGAACATCTCGTCGAACCCCCGACGCGACGGCCAGCGCTCGGGCTCGTCGCCCAAGTGCCATTTGCCGAAGATGCCCGTGGTATAACCCGCCACACGGAGCACCTCCGGCAACGTCACCGCCTCGAGGCACAGCCGCTCGCGCTCGTAAATGGTGTGGGTTACGCCGTTGCGGAATTCATGGCGTCCGGTCAGCAGCGCGGCGCGCGTGGGGGCGCAGGTGGGCGAAACGTGAAAATCGGTGAACCGCACCGCTTCGGCATGCAACCGGTCCAGGTTGGGCGTTCGCAGGATGGGATTGCCGTGGCAGGACAGGTCGCCATATCCCTGGTCGTCGGTGAGAATGAAAACGATGTTGGGCCGGGGGGGTGCCGGCGCCAGCCCGGCCCGGACGGCCGCGGCCGGGAGCAGAAGCGCCACCGCCACCCAGCCGAAGCAACCGGGGAGAAGAAAGCTAAATTTCATGGCTGTCGCTTTTCGGTTTCGCCGGTTCGATGTGGACCAGCACGTCCCGAACGCTGGCGATCTTCTGGCAGATGACGTTCTTGACCTCGTGGGCGATTTGGTGGGACCGCGCCACCGTCATGTCGGGGTCCACGTGCACGTGCATGTCCACATAGTGGTGATAGCCCATCTTGCGGACAAAACACTTTTCCACCAGCTCGACCTGAGGCACGGCGGCGGCAAGCTGGCGAATCTGGCGGATGAGCTCCTGGCTGGGGGAGCGGTCCATCAGTTCGTGCTGCGCCTGGCGGAGCAGGCGCCAGCCGTTCCAGGCGATGATGAGCGCGGCAACCGCGGCCGCCACGTCGTCGGCCGCCTCATAACCGCTGCCGCCGAGCAGGGCGATGCTGATGCCGATGAAAGCCGCCGCGGAGGTGATGGCGTCGCTGCGGTGGTGCCACGCGTCGGTCTTCACCGCGCTGCTGTCCACGCTCGCGCCCTCCTTGAGCACAAAGCGGAACAAGCCTTCCTTGACGACAATCACCCCCACCAGCACAAAAAGCGTGAAGGGTTCCGGCGCCTGGTGCGGCGCGCGAATTTCGCCCACGGCGGTAATCAGAATCCAGCCGGCGGCCACCAGGAGCATGCCCGCGACCATCGCCGCCGCCATCGGCTCGGCCTTGCCGTGGCCATAGGGATGGTCTTCGTCAGCCGGTTCCGCCGCGACCACCAGCCCCCGCCACACGATGAGCGAACTGAAGACATCGGCCAGGGATTCCACCGCGTCGGCCACCAGCGCGTGCGAATGGCCGACGATGCCCGCCACCAGTTTGGCGGCCGCCAGGAGGGTGTTGACCGTCAGGCCGATGAAGGTGGCGCGCAGGCTGCGTTTCAGGCGTGTTCCTGTCATTTCTTGGACAGCTATACCGTGTGCCGGCGGGGAATTGAAGCCCGAAACCGAAGCGCGCGCCGCGGGGCGACGTGCCGCGGCCGCCGCCTCTTCATTGAGGATGATCGGCCAGCCAGTAGCGGATGGCGCCCGCTTGCGGATTTCGGGGGTCGGCCTCGAGGGCCTTCAAGTAATGCTGCCGCGCCCGGGCGGGGTCATCCAGTTGCTGGGCATAGATGTTGCCCAGCGTCACATGCGCCCGGCTTTCGTTCGGGTATTTGGCCAGGACCCGCTGCAATTCCTCGACCGCATCGAGGGGATACCCCGTCTGCCGCAAGACCAGCGCCAGGTTGTACCGCGCGTCCAGCGACTCGGGCCGGGCGGCCAGCGCCTGTTCGTAGGCGTAGAGCGCCAGGGAATGATTGCCCGCCTGGGTGGCGGCGAGGCCCAAATTGTAACAGGCGTCAAAAAAAGTTCCATCGAGCTGGATTGCCCGCCGGTAGGCCTGAATCGCTTCGGGCAGGCGGTTGGCTTGCTGGGCCTGGACCCCTTGCGCAAAAGCCCGCTCCGCTTCCGCCCGGTCCCCCGGCGAGGGCTGCGGTGGATGCTTGTAGGCGTAGCGGGCGAACCGGCGGGGCGCCGGTGCCGGCGAGCTGGCCTTGAGGCTGGTCCGGTCGGCACTGGGGCCGGGCGTGGCTGTAACGGCAGGCGGCAGGCTTTCGGTGGCCGGGGTGGAGGAAGGCGGCGCCGGCTGCTTACGGTCCCGACTCAAGAGCTTCAAGGGGTTCAGGCGCTGCAACACATTCTTTTTTGGGGCGGGTTTGGCAACGCCGTTGGTGGAGGTGGCAATCGGCGGGGCGGCGACGGCCGTCCCGGCTTTGCGGGTCGGCGCGGGTTCGGCGACTGGGGGCGGGGAGACATCGCTGCCCGGTTTGATGACCGGCTCGGGTGCCAGCAGCACGGTTTCGGTTACCGGCGCTTTGACGACGGGAGGCGGAGTGGAAGTCGCCGCGGTCGGTTTGGCTGCGACAGGGCGCGGTTCGGCCCTGGGCGGCGGTTCGGTCCGCGGGCTGGGTTGGGGCGGAGACTTGGGCGTTGCTGGCGCTATCGTGTTCGTGGGCGGGGGAGGGGCGGGAGGCTTGGCAACGGCCACCATTGCCGGTGGCGCGGCGGTGGCTGGCGGCTTGGGCGGCGCGGCAACGGCGACCGCCTGGGTTGGACCGGCGGCGGGGGGCGGGGACAAAGGAACCATCTCGTGCTCGAGGCGGCTGATGATGGCTTTGATGGCTTCGAGGTTGGCGGGGGGCGGCTGCAGGCTGGCATAGGCGCGGTAGTGTTGCAGCGCCAGGGCTTTGTCCTTCAAATGCTCGTGTGCAATGACCGCCAGGTTCAACCGCGCGGGCGCGTAGGCCGGGTCCCGCCGGAGTGCTTCGGCAAACAATTGCGATGCCTCGGCCACACGGCCCCGCTGGAGCCGCACCAGGCCCACGCCGGTGATTGCCTCGGGATCGTTGGGCCGGAGCCGCAAGGCCTCCTGAAAGCTTTTCTCGGCGGCGGCGGCTTCGCGCAGGCGCCATTGCGCCGTGCCCAGCTTCACAAATCCGTCCGCCGACTGCGGCTGGAGCATCGTGTAAGCGGCCAGCTCCGCCTTGGCCCACTCGAGCTGGTTCTGCTCCAGCCAGAGGCATCCGAGGTTAAAACGCGCCGCGACGAGGTCCTTGTCCAGCCGGAGAGCCCGCTGGTAGGCCTTTTGCGCCTCGTCCGGCTGTCCCGCGTGGTGGTAGGCCAGGCCGAGGTAATTCCAGGCGTGCGCGTTGGTCGGGAGCAGGGTCGTGGCCGTCTTCAACTCGGCCAGCGCGTGAACGTAGTCACCCTTTTCCAGGAGTTCCCGGCCTTTCAACAAGGCGCGCGGTCCGGGCGGGGTGCACCCCGCCAGCCCGAGCAGCAGCGCGGCCAGGAAGATCAACCCCATGCCGGCGTGTTTGGTCATGGTCGCCATGCAAGGGCTTGGTAACACTCGCCCTCCCGGCTGTCAAGAAACGCACAGCCCAAACCCGTCAGGCCTTCAGCAACCCGTGCTCCAACGCAAACCGCACCAGCTCCGCCCGGCTGCGCAGGCCCAGCTTCTCGATGATGTGCGCCCGGTGGCTCTCGACCGTCTTTTCACTGATCCGCAATTTGACACTGATTTCCGCGGTTGTATGGCCCAGCGCAATCAGCGCCAGCACTTCGCGTTCCCGCTCCGTGATCCGCTCGAGGAGGCCGCCGCGGAAGCGGGGCGGGGGCGCGGTATCGGCCGGCGGGAAATAGTGCTGGCCGGCGGCCACGGCGCGAATGGCGCGGATGAGCTCGGTGGCCAGGGACTTTTTGAGCACGAATCCCGCGGCGCCGGCCAGGCGGGCCAGCCGGAGGTAGGCGTCGTCGTCGTGCATCGTGAGGACCAGAACCTTGGTCCCGGGTATTTCACGACGGAGGTCCTCGGTGGCGTTGATGCCTCCCCGGCCGGGCATGGCCAGGTCCATGATCACCACGTCCGGGGCCAGGCGGCGGCAGCATTCCAGCGCCGCCGCGCCGTTTTCGGCCTCGCCGACCACCTCGAGGTCGGGCTGCGCCTCGAGCAACGACTTGAGCGCCGAGCGCACCAGCGCATGGTCATCCGCAATCAGAACGCGCACGCGGTTCATCCGGCCTCCTGCAGGGGGATGTCGGCGATCACGGTGGTGCCCTTGCCGGGCTGGGAATCCACGCAGAACGAGCCGCCGACCAGCGTCACGCGCTCCTCGATGCCCAGCAGGCCGAGGTGATTGCCCTCGGCGCAGCGCCGCTGCCAGTCCCGGGCGTCGAAGCCCTGGCCGTCGTCCCGAACCACGGTCAACAGCCCGGCCTTGACGCGTTGCAGCAGCACGTGCAGGCGGCGGGCGCGCCCGTGGCGCACGCCATTGGTCAGCGCCTCCTGCACCACCCGGTAAACGGTCAGTTCCACCTCCGGCGGCAGCCGTTGATCGCCCAGGTCGAGGTCGGTCAGAACCGTGTCCACCCCGAACCGCTGGTCGAACAGGCGGCAGTGACGCCAGATTGCCGCCTTCAGGCCCACATCATCCAGCACGCTGGGCCGCAGCGCCACCGCCAGGTCGTGCACCTCCGCCAGCGTTTGCTCGGCCTGCCGCCGCACCTCGGCCAGACGGGCGCGAACTGCCGTCTCCCGCGTCTGGCTCTCCAGCGCGCTCAGCGCCGCAATCTGCGAGGTCAACGCCTGGCCGGTGTGGTCGTGCAGCTCCCGCGCGATGCGTTTGCGCTCCTCCTCGCCCGCTCGAATCACCTGCCGCAGCAAATGCTGGCGTCCCGCCTCCTTCTCCGCGACCGCCGCGGTCATTTCGTTGAACGCCCGCGCCAGTTCGCCCACCTCGTCATTGGCCCGCACCGGCGCTTTGGTGGTGTAAAGGCCTGCCTTCACCGCCCGCGTGAGATTCACCAGCTCCTCGATCGGCTGCGCAAAAATCCGCGTCAGCCACCATGCGGCCAGCAGTCCCACGAGCCCGATCACAACCGTGATGCGCGCCAGCCGGCGGGTCAGCCAGCCCACCTCGTGGTTCACCCGCTCCTGGCTGAGGCCCGCCCGCAGCCGGAACGTCCCATCATTCGAGTTCACCACCACTTCGGAAACCCCTATCGTCAACGCTTGGGTTCCGTCCGCTCCGGCCTCCGCCAACACCGCCCCAGTCCGGTCCTCCAGCCGCAAATCTACCCAATCGGGCGATTCCCTCAGCGCGTGGCTCAACTCCTTCGCCAGGTCGTTGGTCGTGCCGTTTCGCGACAGCTCAACGCAGTGGCCGATAATTCGCCCGGCCGCCTTCGCTCCCTCGTCCTCGAGGGTGCGCAACAGGTGTGCATGCCAGGTCCGATGAATCTGCCAGAGCATCCCTGAGCCCAACAACACGGTCACCCCCAGCGCAATCCCCATCACCTTGACCGAAACCGGCACCCCGAGCAGCAGCGCATTCACACGCCGGCTCAACCCGCCCAGCCATCTCCAACTCCCGCTGTCCACGCCCCCCGATCATAGCCCCACCCTCCCCGGGACGCAAATGTTGAAGGGCTTGCCGGCAGAGGCCTCTGTGCCCCAGCGACTGGGCGCAACCATCAGGTAGCCGGGCGGCTGCTCGAAATCCGCCACCAGGGGCCGCCGTTCTCCGGGCAGCGGGGGGCTGTCGTTGCGCCAAGGGACTTCCTACCCCGCGAAAGAACAAGAAGATAAGAAGAACGAAAAAAAGGCTTGCAATGTCACTGTGTTTTTGGTAAGCAAGGTTTACAAAGGTTATGTGACCTTGGACGAGTAGAACACCCAAAAAGCTTATGAAAAGGAATACCACTAAATCAATTCGGGCGCAGCACCAGCATCATCCCCTGAGTGATCCGGCAAGCGCAGCCGGCGTCTCATTCTTTGGCCACCTCTTGGCGGTGGCCGCCGTGGCGGCAGCTTTGCTGACAAGCCCGTGCGCAACTGCTGACACCAGTCTGTTCTTCGACGACTTCGATGGCCCGGCACTCAACCCGGTATGGCAGGCTGCGCTCCCGACTGCCAGCACGGGGGGCACGTTTTGGCCGGCGACCTACCTTGGCGCGGCCAACGCTGCGTTTGAAACATTGGATAGCGCGTCGGTTTTGCGCATGAGCAGCTCGATGAACGCTCACCAACGCCGGGGCTGGAGTTCATCCACGGTCTTTAGCGCTCCCGGTTTCCGGTATGAGGTGCGCTTTAACACTTTGGTGCAGTCGCCTACGACGAGCATTGATGACTTCCTTGAAATCTGGGTCATTGACGCGAGTAACAGCGCTCGTCACGACCTTGTCGCTCCGTTTGGGGGCCAATACAGCTCCGACCGCCGTTTTTTCGCGGGGAGCAGCATTGACAACGATTACGTGCAGCAGCCTTTCAACTATCAGGACAACACCTGGTATCGCCTCGTCCTGCAGGGAGCCCCCGGCGAAAATCTTCGCGCCTCAATTCTCGACGATAATGGCGTGGAGCTGATTGGCCATACCCTAAATCACGGTGCCGGCGCGTTCAGTTCCGGGTTCCGGATCGGACTTTCCCAGGCGATGGACTGGCCGACCGGAGTCTATCCGGCGGATGTGGCAGTGGATTATGCTCGGCTCACGGTTGTGCCCGAGCCCGGCACCGCCGCGCTGGTTCTTTGTGGCATTGCCCTTTGGGCGGGCTGCCGCCGTCTGCGCCGGCAGGACTAGCGGCTGCGGCCTCTCCTGTTTCGACAATTGGTCTCCGGTGCACCCCCTGAGGTCCTAACTGACCTCCGGGGGTGCGTATCGTTTTGGCATTGGAACGGGCTTGAGCCGCGACCTCGTTCATTGACCTCAACGGCCGTTGAAGCTCTTGACGTCCCCCTTGTCACTCGTGAAGAGTGGGGGGACGATGAAGGAAACGATCACAACGACGATTCCGGCATACAACGGCGAAGCATTCCTCCCGCAGGCTCTCGAGTCCCTGGCTCGGCAAACGCGACGGCCTGATCGCGTTCTCGTGTTGGACGATGGCTCCACTGACCGGACGGCTGAAATCGTCAGGGAATTCCGCGGGCTGAAAGCCGAGTTTGTTCCCAATTCAGTCAACCCCGGCCTGTTTGCCAATTTTAATCGGTGTCTGGATCGTGCGGCGGAAACGGATTACCTCCACATTCTTCACCAGGACGATGAAATTCTGCCGGAATTCTACGAACGGATGAGCCGGGAACTTGAAGACTGTCCGGGGCGGGGCATGGCCTGGTGCCTGGACGAACGGATTGACGAGCAGGGGCGGCGTTTGAGCGTTTCGGGCAAGGCCGACGGCACCGTGAAGCAATTTGAGATGGATGAATTCCTGGCGTTGAAAGCCGAGATTTCAAACCAGGCCTTTTGCGCCACCCTGCTCAAAACCAACCGCCAGCCGGCGCCGGAGCGCTTCCCGACCGATATGCCGATTCTCGGCGACATGGTGTTTTGGGCCCTTTATGGCCGTCACTGCCAAAAACTCGTCAGGGTCAACCTGCCGCTGGCCAAATACCGCTGGCACGGCTCCAACCAGACTGTCTTTCGCGCTCCCAGTGTCGAGGCGCTGATTGTGGACGAGTGGCGGACCATGCAGCAGGTGGAAGCCTTGCGCGAACATCCCTCCGGCTTCATCCGGCGCGCCAAACTCAAGGGCCTGCTTGCCGTCCGCTCGGGCATTAAAGCCAAACGCTTCCGCCAGTTGGGCAATCACCCGTACGCGGCCGAAATTGTCAAAACCGCCAGCCAGTACACGGGGCTGCCGCTTTGGCTCGCCGGACAGTTTCTGGTCGAACTCCGGGAGCTGATCGTCTTCAAGATCGGCCGCCGCCCCCGTCATCCGCAGAACGTGTTCAGTTGATTTAACGGCCAAATTGAGCCACCAACACGGTTCGGCTGGCACGTTGGGTTCGTCCCGGCCGCCGCCCGGTCCGTGGTTCTCGCTCTGCGCGTTCGGTGCCTGGCCTCTGTGGTGCACCGGAGAAATGCTTTCATCGGATATTTTCCTTCACCCTGGCGGCGGGGGGCCTACAATACGGCGCCTATGAACACGGCCAGTTCGGTGGTGATCAGCGAGTTGCTGTCGCCGGCATCCATGAAGTTGAATTTGCGAAGCTCGACGCGGGAGGAGGTGTTGCGCGAGCTGGTTGAGCAGATTCCCGAGCTGGCGGGGCAGCCCGAGGCGCGGGAAACGCTCCTGCGCGCCCTGCATGAGCGCGAGCAACTGCACAGCACCGGCATTGGCGACGGGGTCGCGCTGCCGCACGCGCGCAACGCGCTGGTCGGCCTGGTGGACAAGCCGATCATTGTGTTCGGTCGTCACGCCGAGGGCATTCCTTACGGGGCGATAGACCGCCAGCCGGCCCGGCTTTTCTTTCTGCTGGTGGCTCCCACCGTCACGCAGCATCTGGCGATTCTGGCCCGGATCAGCCGCCTATTGCGCGACCCGCGCCTCCGGCAGAATCTGCTTGCTGCGGACCGGCCCGAACGCGTGCTGGAGGTGCTTCGTGAAGCGGAGCGCCGCGCCTGAGGCCTTCCCCCGCCATGAATGCTTCCTGCGATCCGTTCTCCGGGTGCGGCGGGCTGGACCGCCGCAGTTTTCTCAAACTTACTGGCGCCGCGGCTCTGGCGCTGGGGGTGCCCGGGCCGTTCAAGGCGGTTGCCGGGCCGTTTGAGCCCAAGGATACCGCCGACCATTTTGTGCCGGCCGACAAGAAGTTGAGCGCGGACTGGGTCGCGGCGCTGTTCGAGAAGGGGGAGCCGGCCTGGTATGCGGGCGAGGAACTGAACCACATCCGGACGCCGGGGGGGCGGATTTGCGCCGGGCAGGATTACCTTCGGGGGGATGGCACGCTGAGTCATTGGGACATTTTCAATGATTCGCCCGCGGAGGCGCGTTTTGGGACGCATTATCAGGCGGTGCCCGAGGCCGTCCAGGCCGTGAAGCAGGGTTTTGCTCTGCAGGTTCGCTGGGGGCAGCAGAGTGCCACCCGCACGCTGGACCGGGCCGCCTTTCCCGGAGTCCGCTTTCGCGGCGAATACCCCATTGGGCGAGTGGAGTATCGGGACCCGGAGTTTCCCGTAGCCGTCGAGCTGGAGGCTTTTTCCCCGTTTATTCCGCTCAACGCGGCGGATTCGGCCTTGCCGGTGACGGTGCTCAACTTCAAGTTGAAAAACAGAGGGGCGAGCGCTGCGGAGGTCCGGCTTGCGGGCCGGCTCGAGAATGCCGTGTGTTGCCGCAGCGGCCAGTATTTCGACGGCGTGCGCGAGAACCGCTTTGTGCGGCGGGACAATCTGTCCCTGATACTCGGGTCGGCGCGAGCGGTGAAGGCTGCGGAGCAGCCCGCGCGGCCTCCGATCGTTCTGGCGGATTTCGAGGGAAATGACTACGGCGATTGGAAAACCACGGGCACGGCTTTTGGCACGGGACCCGCGAGCGGGACTCTGCGGGGGCAGCAGGAGGTCAGCGGGTTTCGGGGGCGGGGTTTGGTCAATACGTTCACTGACGGGGACCGGCCCCAGGGAAAACTGACCTCGCCGCCGTTCAAAGTGGAGCGGCCCTTCCTGAACTTCCTGATCGGCGGCGGTTCGCATGCGGGCCGGACGTGCATCAATCTTTTGGCTGATGGCAAGGTGGTGCGCACGGCAACCGGGCGGGATCGGGAGCAGCTTGCGTGGCAAAGCTGGAATGTGAAGGAATTCCTGGGGCGCGAGCTTCGACTCGAGATTGTGGACCGGGAATCCGGGGGATGGGGCCACATCAACATTGACCAGATTGAATTAAGCGACGTCCCGCGCCGCGGTTTGGAGGGGCCGTTGGAGGCCCAGGCCGATTACGGCACGCTGGGGCTGGCCCTGCTGGGCCCGAGCGAGGGGGTGGTTCCGCTGGCGGATTTGCCGGATGACAGCCTGGCGGCGTGGCTGAGCGGCGGGGGGCAGGGGGAGGGCTCGACCCGCGCCGAGAAACCGTTTGGCCGCGCCCTGGTGGGGGGTCTGTGCAAAACCATTCAATTGCGGCCGGGGGAAGAGCAGCAGGTGACCTTCCTGGTGGTGTGGTATTTTCCGCATCTGCCGCAGCATGGGAATCATTACGGAACCCGGTTCCCCGATGCCGAGGCGGTGGCGGTTTATCTTGCGCAACATTTCGAGCGGCTGGCGGGTCAGACGCGGTTGTGGCGGGATACATGGTACGATTCGACCCTGCCGTGGTGGCTGCTGGACCGGCTTTTTGCGCCGGTGTCAATTCTGGCCAGCGGCACGTGCCAGTGGCGTGCCAATGGCCGGTTTTGGGCTTGGGAAGGCGTGCGTTGCTGCGCCGGCACCTGCGCGCACGTATGGAATTATGCCCACGCTCTGGCGCGCCTTTTCCCGGAACTCGAACGTTCCGTGCGGGAAATGCAGGACTTCGGTCCGGGGTTTGTGGCCGCCACCGGCGCCGTCAATTTTCGGGGTGAGAGCAACGACTTCTGGGCGGGGGACAGCCAGGGCGGCACTGCCCTCAAATGTCTGCGGGAACACCAGATGAGCCTGGACAGCCGGTTCTTGGAGCGCAACTGGCCAAAGATTCGCAAGACCGTCGAGTTCCTCATGGACCAGGATGGGAATGGAGACGGCCTGATCGAAGGGTCGCAGCACAACACGTACGACATCAACTTTTTCGGCGCCAATACCATGGTCGGTTCGCTGTACCTTGGCGCGTTGCGCGCCGCCGAGGAAATGGCTCGGGAGGTGGGCGACAGCGAGTTTGCGGCCAAATGCCGGAAGGTTTTTGAAGCCGGCAGCCGCCTGACGGTCGAGCGTTTGTTCAACGGCGAGTACTTTGTTCAGGAGGTGGACCTCAAGAAGCACCCGAAACATCAGTACGGCGACGGGTGCCTTTCGGATCAGCTTTTTGGCCAGGGTTGGGCGCACCAGGTGGGGCTGGGGTATTTGTATCCGCGGGAGAAAGTGCTGTCGGCGTTGCGCGCGGTGTACGTTTACAACTGGGCGCCGGACATTGGCCCGCAAAACGCGGCGCATCCGCCGCAACGATGGTTTGCGCGGCCGGGCGAAGCGGGCCTGTTCACCTGCACGTGGCCGAAGTCGAAACACCTCGGACCCGACTCGGTATTGTATCGTGACGAAGTCTGGACGGGGATTGAATACCAGGTCGCGGGCCACATGGTGTGGGAAGGGATGCTCACCGAGGCCCTCGCCATCTGCCGCGGCGTTCATGAGCGCCATCATCCCTCCCGGCATAATCCGTGGAACGAGGTTGAATGCGGCGACCATTATGCCCGCGCCATGGCCAGCTACGGGGTGTTCCTCGCCCTCTGCGGCTTCAACAGCCATGGCCCGGGGGGGCACGTGGGCTTTGCGCCGCGGTTCAAGCCGGAGCATTTTCGCGCCGCCTTTACCACAGCGGATGGCTGGGGCGCCTACGAACAGAAGCGCGAGGGGGATACGATGACGGCCACGTTGGCGGTGAAATGGGGCGGAGTGCGGGTGAAGACCTTCAGCCTGGAGCTGCCGGCGGGCAGCCGGCTGGAGAGGGCCTTGGCAACGTTGGATGGCCGGCCGGTGCGGCTCGACGCCCGGCAGGAGGAGCGCCGGGTGTTGATGACCTTGGGCGACGGGTTAAAAGTGCCGGCAGGCGCGACGCTGCAGTTCAGGCTGAAGTGTCAGTCCTAAATGGAAGGGTCCACCTGGCGGGGCGGCAGTTTGTCCAGGGGGGTGACCAGGACCTTGTCCACGCGGTGGCGGTCCATGTCGAGGATCTCGAACACATAGCCCTGCCACTGCAGGGTATCGCCCTCGGCGGGCAGGCGGCCCAGGTGGCTGACCACAAAACCGGCCAGCGTTTGATAGGACTGGCCAGGCCCCGGCTGCAGGCGCAGGCCGGGGAGCGCGGCCTCGACTTCCTCGATTTCGATGATGGCGTCCACGAGCCAAGAGCCGTCGTCCCGCTTCTTGATCCGCGGCTTGGCGCGCTCCTCGCGCGAGGGAAACTCGCCGATGACCGCCTCCATGACGTCATGGAGGGTGACCAAGCCGACGATTGAACCGAACTCGTCGGCGACCAGGGCGATGTGTTTGCCGGTGCTCTTGAAGGTTTCGAGCAACTGAATCGCAATCTGGGTGTCCGGCACCACGAGCGGCGGCGTCATCAGGTCGGCCAGCCGGACCGGAATCCCCGCCGCCAGATGGGCGTAAATGGCCTTGAGCGACACAATGCCGACGACGTTGTCGCGGTTGTTTTCATAGACCGGGAAGTAGGAATGGCCGCTGACCACGATTTTGTGCCAGATCACGTCGTGGGCATCATTCTTGTTGAGCCAGATGATCCGGGGGCGCGGGGTCATCAGGTCGCGGGTGAGCAGCCGGTCCAGCTCGAGCGCGCGCCGGACGATCTGGCTTTCAACTTTGTTAAAGGCTCCCGCGCGCAAGCCCTCCTGCATGAGCCCCTGGACTTCCTCCTCGGAAACCAAAGCCTCCTTGCCGGGTTTGAAAGGCAGGAGCTTCAGGAGGAGGTCGGTGGAAAAGCCGAGGAACTTCACCGCGGGGGAAGCGAGGCGGGAGAGCGCGTGCATGGGTTTGGCGACGGCCATGGCGATGGCCTCAGGTTTGCCCAGGCCGATGCGCTTGGGCACCAGTTCCCCCACCACCAGCGACAAGTAGGTGATGGTCACCACCACGACCGCCAGCCCCAGCGTGTCACTGTAACGCGCCAGCAGTGGAACCTCGCGCAAAGCCTCGGCGATCTGGCTGGCAAAGGTGGCGCCGCCAAACGCCCCGGCCAGAATCCCCACCAAGGTGATGCCCACCTGCACCGTGGACAGAAACCGATTGGGTGACTCGGCCAGCTCGAGCGCCGCCCGCGCCCGGGCGTTGCCCCCATCGGCCAGATACCGCAACCGGGCTTTGCGCGCCGAGACGACCGCGATTTCGGTCATGGCGAACAAACCATTGGCCAGCAGCAGCAGCAAAATGATTAGGACCTCGACAGCCGGAACATTCATGAAGAGAATCGTAGCACGCAGCCTGCGCGGTGTCTGCTAAAAGCGGGCAGGCAAAAAAGACACCGGCCGGGGTTGCATAACCGGCGGAATCGGGCAGGTTAGAGAAGGGTGGGAAATCACGAACCGTGGGCGGGGCCGAGGACGAGGACGGGCGATGTAAACTTGAGCGAAGGAAGAGGTTTATGGCAAAGAACGAGAAGCGACGAGTACGAACGCCGGGCAAAGGCTCGGTCGTCCCCAAACAGACCGAGGCCATCGGGAAGACGGTGGCCGGCGCGATTTTGGGAGGCTTGGTGGCGGGGCCGGTCGGGGCGGGGGCCGGCGCGGCGGCCGGGGCGCGGGGCGAGCCCGGGTTGACGCGAGGCGCGAAGGCCCGGGGTGCGGGTGGGGGTGGGGAAGCCTCGGCGCGGGAACGCTCCGGCGGGGCGGGTGTCGAGGAGCTGAAGCTCCGGCGGATTCTGGTGCCAATTGACTTTTCGCCGCTGTCACTCGTGGCGTTGAAGTGCGCGGTGCCGCTGGCCCGGGCGTTTGGGGCGCGGCTGGACGTGTTGCATGTGGTGGAACCCATGCATTTCATGGCCGGGCTTGAAAGCGTGGCCCTGGCGGTTTCCGACGAGCAAGTGGCGCGGAGCGCGCTGAACGAACTCAAGGCGGTGGCGCGGCGGGAGATTCCGCCGGGAATCGAGGTGGAAGCGATGGTGCGACAGGGCAAGCCGTTTGATCAAATCACGCAGGCCGCCGCCGAACGCGGCGCGGATTTGATTGTGTTGACCACGCACGGTTTCACGGGGCTGAAGCGGGCGGTGATGGGGAGCACGGCGGAGGCGGTGGTGCGGCACGCGCCTTGTTCGGTCTGGGTGGTGCCGGCTCGAGGGGAATCGGGCAAATCTTGACCAATGGGCGTGGAAGCGGGGCAGGAAACTGGGACGCGATTTTCGCGGGGGTGTGACTGAGCGGTTGCTCAGCCGCTTCAAAGGTCGCCGGTCCCCGGGCGGGCCACGGTGAGTTGATGTTGATATGCGGTTGATCATTATTTCCAATCGCCTGCCATTCACCGTTTCGGTGAAGGACGGAACGCCCCGCTTTCGGTCCAGTTCCGGGGGCCTGACCACTGGGCTCTGGAGTTACCTTGAGGCCAAAGGGAAGCGGGACGACAACCACAATTACCTGTGGTTTGGCTGGCCGGGAGGCAACATCGCCCCGGAGCATCAGGAGCGGGTTCGGGAATATGGCCAGCAGCGATTTCGGGCCGTGCCGGTGTTTCTTCCCGAGGAAAGCATGGAGCGGTTCTATCACGGCTTCTGCAACAAGACCATCTGGCCGCTGTTTCACTATTTTCCGACGCTGGCGCGCTATCAGGAGGATTACTGGGCCGAGTACCGGGAGGTGAACGGTCGGTTTGCGGAAGCCGTTTTGCGAACCCTGCAACCGGACGACGTGGTCTGGGTGCACGATTACCAGTTGATGCTGCTGCCCCGGCTGATTCGGGAACATTTTCCGGAAATGCTCATTGGCTTCTTTCTGCACATCCCGTTTCCGTCTTACGAGGTGTTCCGGCTGCTGCCCGGGGCGTGGCGGGGGGAAATCATTGAAGGGCTGCTGGGCGCGAGCCTGGTCGGGTTTCACACGCATGACTACACGCGGCATTTCCTGAGTTGTGTCTTGCGAACCGCGGGTTACGAGCATCAGCTCGGACAACTGACTTTGCGCGACCGGGTGGTCAAGGTGGATACCTTTCCGATGGGGATTGACTTTGACCGCTTTGCGCGGGCGGCCGCGGCCCCCGAGACGGAGGAGCGGGCCAACGAATTGCGGGCGCAGCGCGCCGATCAAAAAGTGATCTTTTCCGTGGACCGCTTGGATTACACCAAGGGTCTGATCAACCGCTTGCGGGGTTATGATCTGTTTCTGCGGCGGAATCCGCACTGGCGGGGCAAAGTGGTCTTCGTGATCTCGGTGGCGCCATCGCGGACGGGGGTGGAAACCTACCAGGCGATGAAGCAGGAACTGGAGCAGACGGTGGGCCGGATTGTGGGGGCGCACGGCAATGTGCAATGGACGCCGCTGGTGTACCAATACCGGAACCTGGGCTTTGACGAGATTGTGGCTTTGTATCGCATGTGCGATGTGGCGCTGATCACCCCCCTGCGCGACGGCATGAACCTCGTCGCCAAGGAATTCGTCGCCTCGCGTCCGGACCGGTCCGGCGTTCTGATTCTCAGCGAGATGGCCGGCGCGGCCAAGGAAATGGGCGAGGCGCTGGTGATCAATCCGTTCCACGAGGACGAGTTTGCCCGGGCGCTCGAGCAGGCGCTGGCCATGCCCCTGGAGGAGCAGGTTCGCCGAAACACGCTGCTCCAGGAACGGCTGCGCCGCTATGACGTTAACCGGTGGGCAGAGGAGTTTATTCAAGGGTTGCTCTCCACGCAGAAGACCGAGGCCGCCCGCCGGGCCCGGTCGCTGACCGGGAAGGCGCATGGCAGCGTGATGCAGCACTACGCCGCGGCGCGGCGACGGGCGCTGTTGCTCGATTACGACGGCACGTTGGTGCCCTTCGAGGAAAAGCCGCCCCTGGCCCGGCCGGATGCGGAACTGCTGGCCCTCCTCGAGGGTTTGGCGGGAGACGCGGCCAACCATGTCGCCATTATCAGTGGCCGGCCGCGGGCGGACTTGGAAGGCTGGTTCGGCCCGCTGCCCATTACGCTGGTGGCCGAGCACGGCGTCTGGTTGCGGCCCAAGGGGGGCGAATGGCGGGCGTTGCGGACCATCACCACCGAGTGGAAAGACCGAGTCCGTCCGATTCTGCAGTTGTATGTGGACCGCCTGCCCGGAGCGCTGCTCGAGGAGAAGGAATTTTCGCTGGCCTGGCACTACCGCCGCGCCGACCCGGAACAGGCGGCCATCCGGGCCAGCGAACTGCGGGATGACCTGTCCGATTACACCCGCAACATTGACGTGCAGGTGCTCGAGGGAAACAAAGTGCTCGAGGTCCGCAACACCGGCGTTAGCAAGGGCACCGCCGCCACGGAATGGCTGGCCACCGTCCAGGCGGATTTTGTGCTCGCCATCGGCGACGATTGGACGGATGAGGATTTGTTCCGGGCGCTGCCGGAGACCGCCTGCTCGGTCCGGGTGGGCATGGCGCAAACGGCCGCGCGATATCATCTGGCCAACCCCGCGGCCGTCCGGCGGCTGCTGCGCGAGATGCTCGAGCGCCATCCTGGCGCCGCCAGCGCCAGTGAAAGCCCTGCCGGTCCGAATCCGGATGCCGTCCAATCGCCGCGGCCTCTCCCGCCCCCCGCATGACCGCTCTGGTTTGTTGCCCTTGCGCCTTCCCTCCGAAGGGGGCTGCTGCGCCGCCGCTTGATCCCCGATGGGCGGGACAACGCCCTCGCTGACTCCTTTCGCCATGAAACCTCCCCCATCCCCTCCGGCCTTGGATTCCGACTCCTTGTGGTACAAGAGCGGCGTGATTTACCAACTGCACGTGCGCGCGTTTTACGACAGCGACGGCAACGGTGTTGGTGATTTCCGGGGGCTGACCTGCAAATTGGAGTATTTGAAAGACCTGGGCGTGACAGCCGTCTGGCTGCTCCCATTTTACCCGTCGCCCTTGCGCGATGACGGCTACGATATCGCCGATTACTGCGATGTGCATCCCCTGTACGGCACGTTGGCGGACTTCAAGCGGTTTCTCAGGGAAGCCCACCGGCTCGGGCTCCGGGTGATCACCGAGCTGGTCCTCAACCACACCTCGGATCAACATCCCTGGTTCCAGCGAGCCCGGCAGGCCCGCCCCGGCTCTCGCTGGCGCAACTTCTATGTCTGGAGCGATACGCCGCAGCGCTACCGGGATGCCCGGATTATTTTCAAAGATGTCGAAATCTCGAACTGGAGCTGGGATCACACCGCCAACGCCTACTATTGGCACCGGTTCTTTTCCCATCAGCCCGACCTCAACTACGAGAATCCGGAAGTGCACGAAGCCATGTTCAAGGTGCTGGATTTCTGGCTTGATTTGGGCGTGGACGGGCTGCGTCTGGATGCGGTGCCCTACCTTTACGAGCGCGAGGGCACCAATTGTGAAAACCTGCCGGAAACCCACCAGTTTCTAAAAACCCTGCGGGCGCACGTGGACGCAAAGTACCGGGACCGCATGCTGCTGGCCGAAGCCAACCAGTGGCCCGAGGATGCCGTGGCCTATTTCGGCCAGGGGCGGGGCGATGAGTGCCACATGGCCTTCCACTTTCCCTTGATGCCGCGGCTGTTCATGGCGCTGCGCATGGAGGACCGCCATCCCGTGGTGGACATTCTCGAGCAGACCCCCTCCCTGCCCGAAACCGGGCAATGGGCGTTGTTTCTGCGCAACCACGACGAGCTGACGCTGGAAATGGTGACGGATGAGGAACGGGACTACATGTATCGGATGTACGCGCAAACGCACCAGGCGCGGCTGAACCTCGGCATTCGCCGCCGGCTGGCGCCGTTGTTGGGCAACGACCGGAAGCGCATCGAACTGTTGAACGCGCTGCTCTTCTCGCTGCCCGGCACCCCCGTGGTCTATTACGGCGACGAAATCGGGCTGGGCGAGAATATTTATCTTGGCGATCGGAACGGCGTCCGCACCCCGATGCAGTGGAGTTCGGACAAGAACGCGGGCTTTTCCCGGGCCAATCCGCAGAGCCTTTACCTGCCCATCATTTTGGACCCCGCCTACCACTATGAGGCGGTTAACGTCGAGACGCAGTTGGCCAACCCTCACTCGCTGTTGTGGTGGATGCGGCGGATGCTGGCCCTGCGCAAACGCTGGCGCGCCCTGGGCGAGGGCAAGTGCGAGTTTCTGCAGCCAGACAACCGCAAGATTCTCAGTTATGTCCTCCGGTTCGGCGAGGAGACCCTCCTCGTGGTTGCCAACCTCTCCCGCTTCGTTCAGCCCGTTCATCTGGATCTTTCGGCGTTCAAACGCAAAGTTCCGATGGAACTCTTTGGGGGCAACGAATTCCCGGAAATCACCGACCGCCCCTACTTTCTCACTCTGGGCCCTCACGCCTTCTATTGGTTTTCGCTGGGCGGTCCGGGTGCGCAATCCCCGGTCGTAGTCGGGGGCCGGGAGCGGCGCCTGGTGGTCAGGGACAACTGGCAGGAAGTCTTTTCCGGCGGGCTGCGGCTGCGGCTCGAAACGTTGCTGGCCGGCCACTTGCTGCAGCAGCCTTGGTTCGACACCAAACGGCGGATTCTCCGGGTCTCGCTCAAGGAAAGCATCGGATTGCCGCTCGACAGCGGCGGCGAGGCCCGCCTTAACTTCGTCGCGGTGGAATTTGTGGGCGGCGAAACCGAGCTTTACCATGTTCCACTGGCCGGCGTCAGCGGCCCGGAGGCCAGCCGGTTGCGCGCGGAGCGGCCCGGACGGGTGGTGGCCGAGCTGCAAAATGGCGCCGGGGAAGAGGCGGGAGTGCTCGTTGACGCCGTGATTCTGCCCGCGTTTGGCCGGGCGCTGCTGCAACTGGTCTGGCAGCGGACGCGGCTCAAGAGCGCCGGGGGGGAGGTGGAGGGCAGCCGAATCGGCGAGTCTCGAGTGTTGCTGTCGCAAGCCGTGGCGTTGCCTCCCGAAGTGGTGCGCCTGGAACGCCACAACTCGTTATTGCAATTCGGTGACCGAATCATCCTGAAGCTGTACCGCCGCCTCGAAACAGGCATTCATCCGGAAGTCGAATTGGGGCGCTGGCTGGCTGCCCGGGCCTTCCCCCATGCCTCGCGGCTGGCCGGGGCGCTGGATTATCGGGACGCGGCCGGCGCGGGCACGACTCTGGCCGTCGCGCACGATTTTGTGCCCTATGCAAAAGATGCGTGGGACTACACGCTGGATGCGCTGGGCCGTTACTATGACCGGGTCAGTTCCTGGGTGGCGCAGGGCGTGCCGGCTCCTCCCGCGCCCCTGGAGGCCATCCGCCTGCTGCAACAGGACATTCCTTCGGAGGCTGCCGACCGCATTGGCACCTACCTTGAAAGCGCACGGCTTCTGGGACAACGCACGGCGGAGCTGCACCTGGCGCTCGCCGCCGGCCAGGAACCCGATGCCGTTCCCGAGCCCTTCACCTCCCACTATCAACGGGGGCTGTTCCAGTCCATGCGCAACGTCACGACCCGCAGCCTTCGCCGCCTCCGTTCGCGCTTGGGCGCCCTCGCGCCGGAACTCCAGTCTCTGGCGCGTCAGGTGGCCGACTTGGAACGCGCGTTCCTCGAACGCTTCCGTTCCGTGCTGCAGGGCCGCATTGACGCCCGCCGCATCCGCATCCACGGCGACTGTCACCTCAGCCAGGTGCTGTGGACGGGCAAAGACTTCATCTTTTTCGACCTCGAGGGTGAGGCCCGCCTGCCGCTGAGCGAACGCCGGATCAAGCGCTCGCCTCTGCGCGATGCGGCCGCGTTGGTGCGGGCGTTTCATTATGCGGCGCATGCGGGCTGGCGTCGCCATGTCGAACAAGGTTGCATTCCCGAGGACAAGTTCGCCCTCTGTGAACCGTGGATTCGCTATTGGAACGTTTGGGTGGGGGTGGCTTACCTCAAGGCCTACGTTCACCGGCTGGAGGGATCGGGCCTGATCCCCACGGCCGAACAGGACCTGCATGACCTGATGCAAATCTACCTCCTGCACCGCGTCATGACCGAGCTGGGGGATGACGAGCTGGCAGCTTCGCCAAACCTGCGGATCCCCTTGCGCGCGGCGGTTTACCTCGCGGGGGAGTCCCCCCTCTAAACCCATGCCGGTCTTGAAGCCTGCGCCGCGCAACCGTTCGGAGCATGGCTGTCAGGAGAAAAAGTGATGCGTAAGGAGGGCGGAAATTGCCAGGGTCGCGACAAAAAATGATGTGGGGTCTGCGAATCCTCGAAATTGCGCGGGCACGCTTTGTGCTCTTACAAATGCCATGGCGATTCTGTGCCTCTGCTGGATCACGTTGTCGTTCGTGCTGTGTGTCGCGGTGACGCGCGCGGCTGGCCGGCCGCTGCCGAAGCCGGCGATGCGGCAGGGGACCGCGGCATCCGAAAGGGGGCGTGCCGGGGAGCGGGCTGCGGGGCTTCCGTCGGCCGATTGCATAAGAAACTCTAAATGCGATATCCCCTCCCGGCATCCCGCTTCGTCTTCCGCTCTGGCTCCTTGCGGCGAAGCCTGATCTTCCTGCCATCCGCCCGGCTGAACCTGCGACGCAGCTTCGGCTGAGCGGAAGGGTCTCGGCCTTCATTTTTACCGCTCTAGCGCATTAGGACAGCCTGAATTACGTCAGGCTGGGGGATGAGCGGCTGGCCGCCATGCGCTTCTAGCTGAGGACCTTTCCGTAATAACCCCGACCCCCCTCTCCGTAATCAGTGGAATTGCGACTTTTCTGTAACAGGTGATGATAAGTCATTGTAAACACGGATTAAAATGAAACCTGTGGTAACAGAAGGAATACACGAGGCAGCCGGGGATAACCCGCCGCGGCTGCCGTTGTGGAAACGGGCCTTGGACTTGGGGATCATCCTGGTTATGGCGCCCGCCATTTTGCTGCTGGGCGTTGCGGTGGCGCTGGTCGTTCGGCTGGGGTCGGATGGGCCGGTCTTTTTCCGGCAACTCCGGGTGGGCCAGCGCGGCCGGCAGTTCGTGCTGTATAAATTCCGCACGATGAAAAAGGACGCGGAGACCGACTCGCACCGGAGCCACACCCGGGCGCTGATTCAATCCGGGGAGGTTCCGATGACGAAGCTGGATGCGCAGCAGGATCCGAGGTTGATCCCGTTGGGGGCGTTTTTGCGGGCGACGGGCCTGGATGAACTGCCGCAGATTATCAATGTCCTGCGGGGCGACATGAGCCTGGTGGGGCCGCGGCCCTGCATTCCCTACGAGTATGATCTTTACGAGCCGTGGCAAAAGCACCGCCTGGACGCGGTGCCGGGGCTGACCGGTCTGTGGCAGGTGAGCGGCAAGAACCGGACGACCTTCGAGCAGATGGTCAACCTGGATATTGAATATGCGCGGCGGCAGAGCCTTTGGCTCGATCTTTCCATCATTCTGAGAACCCTGCCGGCGCTCTGGCGGCAATGCCAGGATCAGCGCGCTGCAGCCCACAGCGAGCCGGTGTGCGCGCCTGCGGGAATCATTAAATCAGTTCAATCATAAGGCTATGAAAACAACGGAACAAATCATTCGGGCAGGCGTGGTGGGGTGCGGCTATTGGGGGCCCAACCTGATTCGGAACCTGCGTCAGGCGCCGGATTGCCATCTGAAAATCGTTTGCGACACCAGTGAACCGCGGCTCGCCCACATGCGCCGTTTGTATCCCGAGGTGTCCACGACCCGGTGCTTCGAGGACCTGCTCAACGACTCGGAGCTGGACGCGATTGTCGTCGCCACCCCCGTCCGGTTCCATTATGAGATGGCCAAGGCGGCGCTCAGCGTGGGCAAACATGTGTTCATTGAAAAGCCCATGGCGCGGACCGAAGCCGAGGCGGAGGAGCTGGTCAATCTGGCCGAACGCCTGGGGCTGATCCTGATGGTCGGCCACACCTTCCTGTTCTCGCCGGCGGTGCGCCGGATGAAGGAGATCATTGACAATGGCGACATTGGGGAGGTTCAGTATATTGCCGCCCGGCGGTTGAATCTGGGCTTGTTCCAGAAGGATATCAATGTGGCGTGGGACCTGGCGCCTCACGACATTTC
>JARKQH010000060.1 GCA_029974925.1 Verrucomicrobiota bacterium | reverse complement strand
CATCACCACGAGCAGCAGCGGAATCAGTCGTTTCATCAGTCCCCATCCGGCAAGACAGGCCGCGAATCCGCACGAGTATGGCCGCATCCGGCCCGCGCGGCAACTGATTGCCGCGAGAAAGACAAGCTGAACCGCCAAAACACCAGGGACGCCAAGGAAAAACGCAGAGAAAAGAAGGTCTTTAGTGGTGCGACAATTGGGGTGATGCCGTCTCAGGCCCTCCAGACGACAAAACGCCTTCCAGTCCGGAGGACTTCCTGTCCTGAGTCGGAGATTTCATGAAGGTTAAGAAATTAATCGGGTAATCGGGCGAGTGCCAATGGAGTCGCGCGCCGGTCCACCGCCGAGGACTCAAGTCCCCGGCTACACAGTCAAAAAAGCCTGCTGAAGCAGGCTCCTGGCGTGGCGTTTCGGGTTGTTGAGTCCGCTTCAGCGGACTTTTTATCCCTAGCCCGCGACCTGGCGGCGGTGAGACTGCCGGCGCGGGTGATCCAACGGCCAGTTTCACTGGATCGCAGCAGCCCTGATTACTGGATTATTTTATTAAGGTTCATGAAATCCCCGACTCAGGACAGGAAGTCCTCCGGACTGAAAGGCGCTTTTGGCGTCTGGAGGGCCTGGGATGGCATCACCCCAACTGTCGCATCACGAAAGCCCCTCTTTTCTCCGCGTTTTTCCTTGGCGGTCTTGGCGTTTTGGCGGTTCGCCTTGCTTTTCTCGCGGCAATCAGTTGCCGCGCGGGCCGGATGCGGCCATACTCGTGCGGATTCGCGGCCTGTCTTGCCGGATGGGGACTGATGAAACGACTGATTCCGCTGCTGCTCGTGGTGGTGCTGGGCCTGGTGGGCTGCAACCTGATCCCGGCGGGGCCGTCCGCGTCCCCGACCGCGGGGACCGTCGCGGGCCAGCGCGCCCTGGTGACGGACGTGATCGACGGCGACACGATCGACGTCCTGATCGACGGGGACGAATACCGCGTGCGCTACATCGGCGTCAACACGCCGGAGCGCGACGAATCCTGCTACCAGGACGCGACCAACGCCAACGCCGCCCTGGTGAGCGGCCAGACCGTGACTCTGGTGCGCGACGTGAGCGAAACCGACCGCTACGGCCGGTTGCTGCGCTACGTGTACGTAGGCAGCACGTTCGTCAACGCCGAGCTGGTGCGCCAGGGCTACGCCGAAAACGTCGAATACCCGCCGGATACGGCCAACGCCGCCTGGTTCGGCCAGATGGCGCGCGAAGCCCGCTCTGCGAACCTGGGCTGCTGGCCGACCGGGGTGTTTGGGTAAGGCGGTTGTTGGTGCGTGGTGGGTGGTGATTGGTCAAGGCGGCCGGGCGCGTGGGATCAGGGTGTCCAATCCCGGCAGGCGTGTATCGGATATGTAGCGTCGAAATTGCAATTCCGATGCTACCGTGAACGACGGCCAATTCCGGTGTTTTCGGCCGATCGATGGCACCGGCTGTGACATCGGAATGCAGTTTATACTCTGGATGCCGGTTGGGTTGATCACCGAATGATCGCAGAGTCGGACGAATCCCCGACGAAGCGGGCCGCGTTCGCCATGCAGCGCACCGCTTCATCCAGCGGGCGTTTCCCTACCCCACCGCCTTGAGCACGCGCAGGGCGCGCAGAGTGACCCATTCGTTGGGCTGCTTCTTGACTCCGTAGTCGACCCACATCTTGCCGGTGTAGTCGTAGTCCAGGGCATAGCGCCCCTGAGCGTCCTGCTTGTCGCGGATGAAGGCCAGGGCATTCGCCAGGCGGGGATCGTCCCCATAGCCCAGCCCGACCAGGGCCTCGGCGATCTGGAGCAGGTCGGTGATGTAGAACACCGGGAAGCCGAACTTCCACCAGTTGCCGCTGGGCTTGGCGGCGTAGCCGGTCGGGTAGGCGGCCGTGGCCGGGTCGACCCCCAGCAGGAAGGCCACCCCGCGCGCGATGGCGCGCTCGATCAGCGGCGTGCGGCGTGCGGCGGGCAGCTTGCCGAAGGCCAGCATCACCTTGACCGCGCCCCAGGCGCAGGGCAGCTTGTCATTCGAGCCGCAGGCGAAGTCCGGGCCGCACTTGCCCGCATAGTAGCGCACCGGGGCGTGTTTGTCCTCCAGCGGGGCGATTCCCTCCCCGGTCGTGGTGCGCGCCATCCACTCGAAGGCCGTCTCCAGGCGCGGATCGGCGC
>JARKQH010000049.1 GCA_029974925.1 Verrucomicrobiota bacterium | reverse complement strand
CGCCACCAAAGCCCGTTTCCCCGGGGCCACCCACCGCGCCGAGCCGACCCGCAAACCAGTTCTGGCCGAGTTCCAACGCAATCCGCCCTCCAGCCCCGCCTCCCCCCCAACCGTTCCCCGCCCCGCCGTCGGCGGTAATGCTGCCGTCGCCCGCCAGCGTTCCTGCGGTAATCCAGACGCTGCCGCCGGAACCGCCACCCGCTCCTGGCACGGTCCCATCCATGCCGTTCGCGCTGATTCGCCCTCCGACGTGCAGCGTGCCTGAGACATTCATTCGCACCACCCCACCACCGCTGCCCCCATAAGTGGGTGTCGAGGTCCCCCCGCCGCCGCTGCCCCGGTCGGTTGGAGCGGTCATCGAGCCGTAACTGTTGCCGCCATTGGCCGCGGTGCCAACACCATGCGCACCGTAACCCCCGTAGCCCGCCCCGCCTGCCGTAAACCCGTATCCGTAGAGGGAGTAGGGATAGCCGGCGCCGGGCCCTGCACCTCCCTGATAGCCTCCGCCATCCGCCAGAATGCTGCCTCCGGGCATGACGCTGGCGTTTCCGCTGACTGACATCATTTGGTTGGTCGCCAGCAGGCAACCATTCGAGGCCACGGTCAGACTGGCGAGAGTGAGCGGGCCGCTCTGCATGGCCACGCCGCCACCTTGAATCACCACAGCGCCGCCACTCAGCCCGCTCAGCAGCGTGTTGGTTCCCACCTTGCCGCCGTTGTCAATAATCAAGGTTCCGTAAACCGGCTGGCTTTTGGATTTGAGGTAAACGGTGCCCGCGCCCCCGACCGCCTCACCCAGCCCGCCATGGCCGCCATAAGCCGAAATCACGCCATTGAAGGCATTCACCGAGCATTGGATCGCGATGCGTCCTCCCCCGCCGCCGCCACCCAACCCGCTCCCCGGACCACCATTGGCTGAAATGATCCCGCTTCCTGCAAGCGTGCCAACGTTAAGCAAAATGCTGCCACCCGAGCCTCCGCCCGCTCCCGAGTTGGTGCCGCTGACCCCGTTGGCCGAGATACGGCCCTCGACATTCAGCAGGTCCGTGACTGTCAGGCGGATGACCCCGCCGCCGGCCCCGCCCCCCGCGGCATAATAAGAGTAGTATCCGCCCCGGCTGCCGGCATCGGTCGGATTCTCAATCGAGCCATAGGGGATGCCCCCGCGCATTTTTGCGTTGGTCACAGAACCTCCATATCCGCCATATCCCCCCCCGCCCCCGATGTAACCGATCTGGTAGGGCACGTATCCCCCTGCCCCAATCGTGCCAAAACCCAGCCCATCCGCCTGAAGTGCGCCGCCTTTCTGCACCACGAGGCTGCTCATGGTCAGTACCTGCGATTGATTGGACACCACCAGGCAACTATTGGAGCCGATGACCACGCTTTTCAGGCTGGTCTGGTAGGTGGGCGCCCAGTTGCCTCCCCCCGTGACCGTGACGTCCACCCCATAGTCGGAGGAGCCGAGAAAAGTGACCGCGCCGGGCTGGCCGCCATTGTCAATGAGGATTCTCTTCTCCGACTGGTTCTTGCTCTGGAGACAAATCGTACCGGCGCCGCCGCGAGCCGAGCCGTTGCCGCCCCAGGCAACCAGGCTGCCAGTGAAGAGATTCGTGCCATACAAGAGGGCGATCCGTCCCCCACCCCCTCCGCCGCCCGGGCCGTCGGCATCCCCCCCTGTTGCCGAAATCCTGCCGCTTCCCGCAATCGTTCCGACATTGAGTGAAACCGTGCCGCCAGACCCACCCCCGCTGCCAAGGGCCAGCCCGGGCAGGCCATTGGCGGAAATGATGCCATTAACGATGAGCTGGCCGGACACGTTCATTCTGATGGCCCCACCCCCGGCGCCGCCGCTGCCATAGGAGCTGTAA
>JARKQH010000031.1 GCA_029974925.1 Verrucomicrobiota bacterium | reverse complement strand
CCACCCCCAACCCCCTCCGCAAGCGGAGGGGGCTGGACGTTTTGGGGACGGGGGACCGGGGGTGGCGGCCTGGCGGCCTTACCCCCGGCTACTGTCTGAAACCCTTTCAGGGTTTTGAAGACGGGTTGGAGAAGGCCAGGGGAAGTCCCGAACTGATGACGGGCGTTGCGAGCTCGTGGGAGGTGGGAAGACGGGACGTCTCCAACCCCGATGTAATTGATGCTGAGGGTAGGGGCTGGGACGTCTCGTCCCAGAAAGTTTTGGGTTGCGAGGGGGGGGCGGGGCGACGAGATGTCGCCTCCCCAAGAAGGTTTGCTGGTTTCGAGTGTGAGAAGTTGGGGGGGCGGGCGTTCGCACCCGCCCACCCGGGACAATCCAAAGCGCCGGTGCGGCAGCGCATTCCACGAAGGCGGCAGTACTGCTTGACGGAGCGGGTGGGTTTTGTCATTATGAAATGAACGCCGACCCAATTTTTCTTGTGAATCTTCGACATCTCGCGCCCGCCGCGCTGGCCGTCGGAATGGTTTTTCAAGCGATGGCGGCCACGCTTTACGTTTCGCCGGCGAGCCCGGCTCCGGCGCCGCCCTACGGCACTTGGGCCAGCGCCGCCGCTTCCATTCAGGATGCCGTTGACGCCGCGGCGGCCGGGGACGAGGTGGTGGTCACCAATGGCGTATATCAGACGGGCGGGCGGGCGGTGTTCGGACTGATGACCAACCGGGTGGCGGTGACCAAGCCCCTGACGGTGCGGAGTGTCAATGGCGCCCGTTTTACCACCATTGTTGGGGCGCCGGCCCCCGGCGGCGGGAACGGCAACGGCGCGGTCCGGTGCGTGTTTCTCGCCAGCAACGCGGTGTTGAGCGGTTTCACGCTGACTGACGGGCATACCCGGTCCACGGGCGACGCGGTGAAGGAGTGCAGCGGCGGCGGGGTGTGGTGCGAGCCCGGAGCTACGGTGCGCAACTCGATTCTCAAGGGCAATTCCGCGGCCAGCGAGGGGGGCGGGGTTCATGGCGGCACGCTTCAGAACTGCGAGTTGACGGACAATTCAGCCGGCTACGGGGGCGGGGCGCATGGCAGCCTGCTGCTGAATTGCACGGTGGTGGGGAACCATTCCACCAGCCGCCTGCTGGGGGGCGGCGTCGCCCGGGCCACCTGTATCAACACCATCGTTCATTTGAACGATTATTCCGGCAACCTGGCCAACTACTCGGAAAGCTCGTTCAGTTTCTCCTGCACCGCCCCCGCGCCAAGCGGAGGAACGGGCAACCTTGCCAGCCTCCCGGCATTTGTGGACCCGGACGCGGGGATATTCCGGCTCCAGTGCGGCTCGGCGGGAATTGACGCGGGCACCAACCTGGCGGCTCTGTTTTCCGACGACCTGCGGGGAATCCCCCGGCCCGCGGACGGGGATGGCGACGGCAGCGCGGCCTTCGACATGGGCGCGTATGAACGCCACCCGGTCCAGGACGCGGCGGACCTGGGGATTCGGGCCGCGTTCAGCCATTTTGCCTTGCGGTTTCCGGCGCCGTTCTTTGGGCAGGTGGACGGCTGTGCCAGCCAGTTCTGGTGGGATTTCGGCGACGGCATGCGGCTGACCAACCAAAACCCGGTGGTGCATGGTTGGGAAGCGCCGGGAACCTACGAGGTGCGGCTGACGGCGCAATTTCCATTTTCGGGGCTGACGGGCGTGGCGACCGCGGTGGTGCAGGTGCTGGAGGCCAATTACTACGTCAATGCCTCCAATCCCACTCCCGTGCCTCCCTATTCCACCTGGGCCACTGCCGCGACCAACATCCAGGACGCCGTGGACGCCGGCACGGCCCTGGGACGGCTCGTGCTGGTGACCAACGGCGTGTATGAGCACGGGGGACGGGCGCTTCACGGCCTGATGACCAATCGCGTGGCCCTGACGAATGGCGTCCGCCTGCAAAGCGTCCATGGCCCGCAGTTCACGCTCATTGTCGGCAGCGCCGCGGCGTCGGGCGGCACGGGGGACGGCGCCGTTCGCTGCGTGTATGCGGACAAACTCTCCATTGTGGATGGGTTCACCCTGACCAACGGCCACACGCTGGAGAGCCAGTATGCCGACACACGGCTGTTCGACGGCGGGGGCCTGTGGTGCGAACCGGGCGCCACGATTACCAATTGCGTGATTACACGCAATTTCGCGGATTTTCACAGCGGCGGTGCCCACCAAGGCAACCTTTACAACTGCCTCGTCAGCTTCAATTCGGCCTATTACGGCGGCGGCGCCTCCTACGCCGCGCTGGTCAATTGCCTGATCGTGAGCAACGGCACCTATTCGGCCGAGGGCGGCGGCGCAATTTATTGCACGCTCACCAACTGCACGGTGGCCGGCAATGCGGCGCCGTGGTGGACGAGCTCGGGCGGGGTAAAAGGCTGTTCGGTTTACAACTCGATTCTCTATTACAACTCCCCCGGCAATATTGGCGGGATCGTGCCCACCGTCTGCTCGCACACTTGCTCGACGCCTTTGCCGGCCGGACCTGGGAACCTCGAGGCTGAGCCGCGCTTTCGCGATCTGGGGGCCGGTAATTTCCGGCTGGCGGCCGACTCCCCGTGCATCAATGCCGGCAAGAACGCCCTCAGCGCCGGCGGCACGGACTTGGAGGGCGGGGCTCGTATTGAAGGGGGAACCGTTGACCTCGGGGCGTATGAACTTCCGTCGCCTGCTTCCCGGTTGTCGTACGACTGGGCCCGGCAACACGGGTTCCCCACCGACGGCTCGGCCGATACCGAGGATGCGGACCGGGACGGCATGGACAACTGGAGCGAGTGGGTGGCGGGCACCAACCCCACGAACGTTGCGTCGCTCCTGGTCCTGCTGCCCCCCTGCCCTGCCCCGTCCGGCGGCGTGGCGGTGACGTGGCAGAGCGTTGATACGCGAACGTATTACTTGGAGCGCGGGAGTGACCTGGGCAGCACGCCCTTGCTGCCCCTGAAGAGCAATATCGTCGGCCAGGCCGGAAGCACCACCTTCACCGACGCCACCGCCACCAACCCGGTGCCGTATTTCTACCGCGTCGGCGTGCAATAGTCCCCGAGTTCCGAAAGCTCAACGGGTCGGCTGAGGGCGGTTGCGGCCATCCCGGTCCTGGCACCCGGATACGAGGCCGCACAGCTTTTGCATGGCATGCCGGAGGTTTGGTCACGCCGCAGTGAACCCCGCCGTGCGATTCGATACCCCGTTCGAGTTTGGGAGAGCCTTGGAGGACCAAAAATCGGTGTCATTTTGACACAGTTTTGAATCTTAGGCACGGCCAGAGTGTGCCACAATGACTCGTTTGATTGGCCTATCCTGCCGGAGGTGTAAATCGCAAGACATTACTTCATAGCCAATTACAAATCCGATTTGGAGGTGGCATATACGAAGCTATATGTTCGTGTCCGAACAAACGTAAAGAAGAAAGGACTAAAACTATGAGCAGCATGATTCGATGGCATCGGCCGGGGTTGAGTGAGTGGCCCGATCTTGGGCGGCTGACGGACTTGCGGGACGAGATTGAGCGGTTATTCGAGGCACCGTTGGGTGAGCTGGCGAGGACGTCGCAGCTTCTGAGCGGATGGACGCCGGCGCTGGACGTTTATGAGGACAAGGATGCTTACACCATCCGAGCCGAGCTGGCTGGGATGAAGAAGGAGGACATAGAAGTGTCGTTGCATGACGGGTGTGTGACGCTGGCGGGCGAGCGGCGTCCCGATGACACGCTCAAGGATGCGGAAGTGTGCCGGTCGGAGCGGTTCTTTGGGCGGTTCCAGCGGACGGTGACGCTGCCGGGGCCGGTGGCGGTGGATAAGGTGAAGGCGCACTATCAGGATGGGATTTTGACGGTGACGCTGCCCAAGACAGAGGAAGCCAAGCCGAAGCAAATCGAGGTGAGCGTGAACTGAAGAGGTGTTCCCTGGCGGCTGGGGCCGCCGGGGGCGCCCGTGGAAGAAAGGAGATGCGACGATGAAACCTACAACGCAAAAGGAATCGAGTCCGGCCCGTCCCACGCGGGAATATATTTCGCCGGACGTGAACATTTATGAGACCAGCGAAGGGTACGTGCTGCAGGCCGAGATGCCGGGGGTGAACAAGCAGGGGCTGGAGATCACTTTGGAGAACAACGAGATCACCCTGGTCGGGCACCGGCAGGCGCCCGCGGTGGCGGGCGAAGCGCTCTTTCGGGAATCCCGGGCGGCGGACTACCGGCGGGTCTTCGAGCTGGACCCGGCCATTGACACCGAAAAAGTCGTGGCCCGGATGGACCAGGGCGTGCTGACGCTGACGCTGCCCAAGTCCGAGCGGGTAAAGCCCCGCCGGATCAAGGTGGATTAAGACGACTTCGTGCGAGAGGGTTTGAGAGCCCCCATTGGGGGCCGGTGCGTAATCCCGCGGGCTTTGTCCGCGGGATTTTGTTTTGAGGCGGGTTACTTCAGGATACGGAAGACGCTGGCGTAGTCGTCGGTCCAGAGCGGGAGCTGGAGGGAGTTGGTGGCGGGGGGATTGGCGGCCGTTTGAATGGGGGAGGATTCGAGGAGCGCCCGGTCGCGAGACAACAGCATCCAGGTCGAGGCGTAGTCCCACCATTCCTCGTCGTTTTCGTCGCAGTCAATGGTGGCGGCGGCGTAGCCGAAATGCCGCGCCAGGGCGGCGACGACCGGCTCGAGGTCGAGGAAATGGTTGGAGATGTGGACGGCGAGGACGCCATTGGTTTTGAGGTGGCGGCCGTAGATTTCGAAGGCTTCGCGGGTCAGGAGGTGGACGGGGATGGCGTCGCTGCTGAAGGCGTCGAGGGCCAGGAGGTCGAACTGTTGCGGCGGCTCGCGTTCGAGGGAGAGGCGGGCGTCGCCGAGGACGACGGTGACGGTGGCGGGGCAGTTGGTTAAATAAGCGAAGTAGGTGGAGGCCACGGTGAGGACGTCGGGATTGATTTCGTAGAAGCGGACGGAATCGCCGCGGGCGGCATAGGTGGTGAGGGTGCCGGTGCCCAGGCCCACGACGCCAATCCGCCGGGGCCCAGGGGGCAGCGCGTTCATCAGCACGCCGATGCCGCTGCGGGGGCCGTAATAGGAAACCGGCCAGCAAGCTTTCTCGGGGTCGAGAAACTGGAGGCCGTGGGTAATGCGCCCGTGCTGCAAGAGGATGTAGCGGCTGTCGAGGTCCTCGGGCTCGTATTCCTCGACGGCCAGCACGCCGTAAAAATTGCGCGAATGGTAGAGGGCGGTCTCGCGGGACTCGGCCGACTCGCGCCAGAGGGCAGTGCCCAGGCCAATGACGCCCGCCCCGAGCCCGAGGATTCGCAAGCCACGTGAACGCAGCACACGTCCAAGGAACCTGGGAATCGGACGCTGGCGCCAAGGCGCGGGGTTTGGGCCGGCAGAACCGGGTTGCGGTTCGCGGGCTTTGGGAACACTCCAGAGGGCTGCGGCCAGCAGGGCGCACCCCAACAGCGCCCAGTGAAGCTCGAAGAAATCCCTGAAGAGCCATGGGGCAATGATGGCCACAAACAATCCTCCGAGCGCGCCGCCGACGGCGAGGGTGAGATAGTAGCTGGTGAGCCGCGCCGGTTCGGGCCGGAGGCGGTAGAGTTCGCCGTGGCACACCATGCAACACACAAACAACCCGCCGCAATAGACGGCGGCTTGACGCCAAACCGGCCACTCGGAGCCCTGGAACATGGCCCAAACGATGGCGGCGAGGGCCGCGGTCAGCAGGACGGCGAACGGGCCCCGGCGGTACCAGCGGGGGCTGTCGAAGCAGATGACAAAGCTCAGCAAATACAGCGAGAGCGGCGCGATCCACAGGAACGGGACCACGGCAACATCGAGGCAGAGTTTGTTGGTGACAGCCAGCAGAAGGGCCGAGGCGCACAGCGGGAGCAGCAACCAAAGCAGCCTGGCGATGGCCGGAGGGCGGCGGGGCGATTGGCAGCCCTGGCAACCGGCCAACGGGGCGCCTTGGTCGAGGGCGACGCCCGCGCCGGCAGGAGCGCTGAAGGGATTGGGGTCTGCGGGGTCCGGTCGGGTGCGCATGAACCGCCACGCGCACGACGCCGCGCCAATCGCATAGAGGAGGAGTCCCCAACCCCAGAGGAGGGCCTGGGTGCGCCGGGGCAGGTGGGCTTCAAACCAGACCGGGTAGGTGATCAAGGCCAGCAGCGAAGCGGCGTTCGAGAGCGCGTAGAGGCGGTAGGGAGCCGCCCCGCCGTGGGTATGGCTGTACCAGGCCTGGAGGAGCGGGCCTGTGGTGGCCAGGAGGAAGTAGGGCAAACCCACCGTCGCGGCCAGCAGCAGCAAGATGTGCCCTGCCGGATTCTCGCCGCCCTGCGGGCGCCAGGCATCCGGTGGAATGATGGGCAGGAGAGCGAGGGCCATTGCCAGCAAAAGAACGTGAATCAGCGCCTGAATGCGCGGTGGGAACCAGCGGGTGGTGGCGTGAGCATAGGCGTAGCCGGCCACCAGCACGGCCTGGAAAAACAACAGGCAGGTGCTCCAGACCCCCGGCCCCCCGCCATACCAGGGCAAAATGTATTTGCCAATCAAGGGCTGGACCTGGAACAGGAGAAAGGCCCCGATAAACGTCGTCAGCGCAAAACGCAGCACGGCGCAGACTCTGGCACATCGTCCGTCGCGGGAGAAGCGCCAAATCGGTTGGGGGGCGGGGGGATTCAGCAAACATCCGGGGCGGCCGGAGGGCAAGGTTTCGTCCGCCCGGGTCATTTGACAGCACAGGAGGCGGGTCTATAGTGTAAATAGTCATTGTCTCCTGTGGTGTGTGGGGCGAGGGCCCCGCGGGCGGGAGTAACAATTCGATGGTGAGGACGTTATGGCAGACACAACAACAGCAAACCAGGTTCAGGAGTTTTTCTATCGCGCGCCCGAGGCAACGAGCGTGCAGTTGGTTGGGGACTTCACGCATTGGCAGAGTCGTCCCATACAGATGCACAAGCGCAGCGACGGAATCTGGAGGGCGGAGGTTGCGCTGCCACCGGGCAAACACCACTACCGTTTTCTGGTGGATGGGGTGTGGTGTGACGACCCGGAATGCACGATTCGCGTTCCCAACGCCTACGGAAGCCACGACATGGTGCGTGAGGTTCCTGCCAAGCCCGCTGCCGCCGCCCCGGCGGCTTCGAAGTCGAAGGGCAAAGGGCGGGCTGCCGGACGCAAAGCCTAGTCCGGGACGGAATCCAAATCCGCGCCGGTATAATGCCTGCGGCGATTGAGGTTGGGCGCACGCGCCGGCCGGCGCCGCGCCGGTCGAGGAGGGGGGCGTTTCCGTTGAATGTCAAGCCCACTTGTAGTGTTAAACACTACAAAAGAAAGAGGGGATTCCCTGACAGACGTCCCGGGCTCCCTTGTGCTATGAATGGGGCATCGCGATGAACCTGGACGGGGTTTTGGGCTGGGTTTAATTCAGCGATTGCCTGGCGCCCTCGCTGAGGGCGCCAGGCAGGGGTTCCTGGGGCGAACGGTGTCAGGTTTTTGCAGCGGTGGTTCGGTGGATAGAGCCGGCTTAGGGAGTCCTTCCCACTAGCCCGGTGAAATACTCAAGCCCGCTCCGTCCCGGACCGCCGCTGCAAGAGCCGGGCGGCGGGGGTCAGCCCGAGGCTGTGTAGTCTTCAAATAAATCCCCTTGCGGCTGTTTGGGACGACGAAAGGCGGCGGTGGACAATACCGGTCCTTCTTCTTGCAAGCCCGCGTGGCGAAGGGCGACCTCGAACATTTTCCAGATTTGTTGGGCGAAAATGCCCTCGCCCTGCATTCGAAAACCGAACCGGGGATCGTTGAGGCGGCCGCCGTGAATGGCGCGGATGCGCCCGAGGATTTTGTCGCGCCGACCCGGTTCATTCGCATCGAGCCAGGCTTCGAACACGGGGGCGACGGTGAGCGGCAGGCGCACGATTTCCGCGGCGGCCCAGCCGGCCCCGGCGGCTTTGGCGGCACGCAAGACCGCCGGGATTTCCTGATCGTTGAGGCCCGGGATGATGGGGGCGACGATGACGCCGACGGGGATGCCGGCCCGGGCCAGGGCTGCGACAGCTTCAAGCCGCTGCCGGGGGGCGGAGGCGCGGGGCTCGAGTCGTCGAGCCAGCCCGGCATCGAGCGAATTGATCGAGAGATGCACCATGACGGCGTGGTGAGCGGCCAGCTCGCCCAGGAGGTCCAGATCGCGGGTGACCAGTTGGTTCTTGGTGACGAGGCTCACCGGGTTGCGGCATTCGGCCAGGACCGCCAGGCAGCGGCGGGTCAGCTCGAGGCGGCGCTCGATGGGCTGGTAACAATCCGTGACGCCGCCGAGGGAAAGGGTTTGGGGCCGCCAGCGGGGGGAGGACAGCTCGCGCCGGAGCAGCTCGGGGGCGCGCTCCTTGACCAGGATGCGAGTTTCGAAGTCCAGGCCGGCGGAGAAGCCGAGGAACTCATGCGTGATGCGGGCATAGCAGTAACTGCAGCCATGTTCACAGCCGCGGTAGGGATTGATGCTCGCCGTAAAGGGAATGTCCGGACTGTCGTTGCGCGTGATGATGCTGCGGGAATCGTCCCGGAGGAACTGCGTGCGGGGGGCGGGGTCCGCCTCGGGGTCACGTCCCGTCTCCGGCTCCCGCGAAATCGGGGCGAACCGGTTGGGCGGATTGGTCACCGCTCCCCGTCCGCGAACCGGTTTGGGTCTGGCGCTCACAACTACCCCGAATAAATAAGCCCGGCCGGGCTGCGGCGCCAGCCCCATTGAGACGGCGTTGAGATGGCAGTTCGCCGCGAGGGGGGGGAAACCGCGCCCATCAGACGTGGCGCCGCCGCTGGAACAACGACAACGAGCCGCCCCCGAGTTGAGTTGGACGGGCGACGACGGGACCGATCCGTGGGAAGGGGGCCGGGGGAACAGCGATTCGCGGGGTGAGGAAACCGGGCCTTGTATTGGCCTGAACCTTGGGGTACTTCATGCGTCCATGACGATGACCAAACGATGGCTGTTTTGGGTGTTGCTGGCCTGGGCGGCCCTGCCTGGAGGCGGGCGGGCGGCGAACCCGGTGTTCCCCGGCTGGTATGCCGACCCGGAGGGCGTGGTATTCGGCTCGCGGTTCTGGATTTACCCGACCTATTCGGCCCCTTACGACCAGCAGGTGTTCTTTGACGCCTTCTCGTCCACCAACCTGGTGGACTGGACCCGACACTGCCGCATTCTGGACACCAATGCCGTGAGATGGGCGCGTCGCGCCATGTGGGCGCCGGCGGCGATCGAAAAGGAGGGCCGGTATTTCCTGTTTTTCAGCGCCAACGACATCCAGAACAACGAGCAGCCCGGCGGCATCGGGGTTGCCGTGGCGGACCGGCCGGAGGGCCCTTTCTCTGACTATCTGGGCAAGCCGCTGATTGACCGGTTTTACAACGGGGCGCAGCCGATTGACCAGTTCGTTTTCCGAGACCGAGACGGGAGTTACTACATGATTTACGGCGGGTGGCGCCACTGCAACATCGGGCGGCTGCGCGACGACTTCAAGGGGTTCGTGCCGTTCCCCGACGGCACGCTGTTCAAGGAAATCACGCCGCAGGGCTACGTCGAGGGTCCGTTCCTGTTCCTCAAGGACGGGAAGTATTATTTCATGTGGTCGGAAGGCGGCTGGACGGGCCCGAACTATTCCGTGGCTTACGCGATGGCGGACTCGCCGTTGGGGCCCTTCAAACGGATTGGGAAGATTCTCCAGCAGGACCCCGCGGTGGCGACGGGCGCCGGCCACCACTCGGTGATTCGGGTGCCCGGCACCGGCCAATGGTATATCGTGTATCATCGCCGTCCTCTGGGAGAGACCGACGCCAACCATCGCGTGGTGTGCATAGACCGGATGGAATTTGACGAGGCGGGGTTGATCAAGCCCGTCCGGATTACGCACGAAGGCATCCGGCCCGTCCGGTTCTGACGGGGACGGCGCTGCGCGCGGGGCGCGTCCGGCACCGGGATTTTGCCGGCCCGGGCCGCGCCTTTCCTGGCCGCGCCGGGGCCGCGGAGTGGCTTCTGCTCAGTTTCGGCCGCCGGCGGCCGGGTCCGCGGCGCGCGGGCGGAACAGGGGGAGGGCGATGCGCCAGCGAATGCCGGCCAGGCGCAGGAGCAGCGTGGTGGTGGTGCTGACAATTATATTTGCCTGGGAGTTGACTCCCCAGTGGTCCAGCATCACAAACACGGAAGCCCCGACGAACGCGGCGGTGGCGTAGAGGTAAATCTCGCGGCGGAACACGAGGGGAATCTCGCCAATGAGCAGATCGCGGGCGATGCCGCCGGCCACGCCGGTGATGACGCCCATGACGACGGCCACCGAGCCCGGGGTGCCCAGCGAGAGGCCCTTCCGCGTTCCCACCATCGTGAACAACGCCAGGGCAAACGCGTCGGCCACCAGCAGTACCGTCCCCGGCAGTTCGCGATAGCGCACGAGATAAAACGTCATGACGGCGGTGGCAAACGCGTTGAACAAATATCCGGGGTGTTGAATCCAAAACACCGGCGCATCCAGCAGCAAGTCCCGGATGGTTCCCCCGCCGAAAGCCGTCACCAACGCCAGCACGATCACACCGAACAGGTCCACCTGCTTGCCTCGCGCGGCGAGCGCGCCGGTGATGGCGGCGACGCTGACCCCGAATTGTTCCAGTAGAAATTGCATGTTACGGCTCGCATGGCGCCACCCAGGGACCGCGGGGGCCACTCCACCCGGAGGCCGCCGCCGGTTCCCGGTGCGCCACGCCGGACCGCATCGTAACGGCAGGCAAGTCCGGCTGGCAATGACACAGCCCTCCCCCAAATGAGGGAGGGCCGGTTTTGGGCCGGCCCCCGAGGAGCCGTCCAGCCCGGCGGTCCGGATGCGCGGGGCGTCGGGGAGGCATCGTCCGGCCTTCCCGGCAAGGAAGCGGTTCACGAGAATGGCCTGCTTTGCCGGGTCAAGGACAGCAGGGGGCTGCCGCAATCTCACATCAGATAAACGGGGGAGAGGCTGCTGTCGTGGCTTGATATTGAGCAAGCGCCGCGGCTTTCGCGGTCGTCAACCAATCCATTCGTCGCGCGGCGCTTGCGGCCTTCAGGGCAGCGCCAGCCGGAAGAAGCGCGGGGCCGACTCGAGAGCCAGAACCACGGAGGCCTCGCCCTCGACAACCTCCGGCGGGGCGGCCTCGTTGGACCACTCGCCCGCCGTCAGGCTGGCCCGGCTCTGCAGCACGAAGCCCAGGCTGGCGGGCGCCCAGAACAACCGGAGCCTGCCATCGTCCGGGAGCTGGAAGCCCAGCCTGGGGGGCGTCACCGCATGGAGTGTCAAGACGCTGTACCCGGGCAAGGTGACCGTGACCGACGCCCCTTCCACGGGAGCCGGAACGGGCTGCCAATAGCTGGCGTCGCTCGAGACGAACGCCTGCACGCCGGCGAGGGGGCCCGGTTCGGAGGGCAACCGCACGGTCGCCCTCTCACTGTGGGGCGAGGTGTTCAGGAGCACCACGGTCAAGGTGCGGTTGGTGTCGTGGACGAACGCGCTGGCCAGGAGGTTGGTGGAGCCGGAGACCGCGGTTTCGACGCGCACCGCCCCGGGCCGGATGAAACGGAAATAGTGTTTGGCGGCGGCATATTTGGGGGCGTTGGCCCGCTCGGAGGCGCTGGTAAGGGTCGAGGCGCTGGTGGCGTTGCCGTCGGTGAGTTGCCAGTAAATCCAGGCGCTCTGCCGGCCGGTGGTCAGGGCCTGGTGGAGGCGCAAGGCCAGACTCCACGCCCCGGCGCCGGGGAACTCGCCGGCTGGCGCCAGCCAGACGGGCTTTTCCCCCGAGGTTTCGGTCATCCATGATTTTCTGCCATACGCGGTGAACCCTTTGACGTTGGAAGGGATGCCCGGGGCGGGGCTGGCCGACCAGCCGTTGGCCCACCAGTTCCACAGACCGGGGGTGGCGTTGGCGGCGCTGACACCGTCGCTGGCGTAGCCGTGGATGCAGAAGAAATCCAGCGCGGCGGAAGCCTGCGGGTCCGCGCCGAGGTTCTGCAGATATTGGAGGTTCTTGTGAATGGTGTTGCTTCCGCCGCCGTACTGCCACAGGCCGTAGGCGTCGCCCCCGAGCAGGTCCTCCGGCCCCATGATTTTTATCGGCGCCAGGTCCGGATGGCGGTCGAGCTCCGCGCGCAGGGTTTTCAGGGCGGCGAGGTAACCGGCCGAGAGCGGGTAGGTGCAACTGTTGTAAAATTCCTCGAAGTTGAGTTCGTTTTGGAGACTGATCGCGTAAAAGCGCACCTGATGAATCTGCTGGAAGCCCCGCAGGTAAGCCGCAGTGCAGCGCGCGAACTGGGTCAGCGCACTGGTGGGCCCCGTGCCGTCGTCGAACTCGGGCCGGGGGGTTCCGGAGGTGTCGAGCCGCCCGCCGGCGAAATTGTCGTACCAAATGAACGGCCAGGGCGTGCCGCCCACCGGCAAGGGCCAGGCGTAGTCCGGACACCGGTTGCCGGAGGCCACTTTGAGCCACGGCGCGGGCGACCAGAGCGAACCCACGAGTTTGAAGCCGCCCAGGTGGTCGGCCCTGGCGTGGCCGATTTTCGCCAACGCCCCCGCGACCCGCGGCATGGACTGCTGGAAATCGAAATAGTTGGTGTTTTGATTGATGTTGGTGCCCATGACCGCGATGGGCGCCCGCCAGCCGTTATACAGGCGGGTGTAATCCGCCGCGTTCGTATAGGTGCGAACGTTGTTGGTTTCCGGCCCCGGCAACGGGGGATTGTTATGAAACCAAGGGGAGTTATAGGTTCCATTGACGCCGTTGTAGGGCGGTTTGAATTTGGGCGTCAGGTCCATCCTCAAGATGCTGCACTGCAAGTCGTCAAAGTAGAGCTGTTGCCACCACGAGGCCAGCCCCTCGGTGCCCGAAAGGCAGGTGCCAAAACCGTCAATCACCTGCCGCCGGCCCGCGGGGGAGGTGTCAATCAGGACCGTTTGCGCTCCGGCGGGAGCGGCACTGATCAGGGAAAACAGGAGCAGAGAAAGGCCAAGGCCGGCCGGCCGCGAGGGACTGCCACACATGCACTGCACGTGCCGGGCTGTACTGGAAAAAGGGCGGAATGGCAAGCGCCGGAATGAAAACCGTGGAATGAATGGCACCCGCAGGGGGCCCCCCCGGCATAACGTGGGCCAAATTCTGGACACCCACCACAGGAGCTCCCCGGCGCTGGCATCAGGCATGCTTCACTTTCTCCACGTCCGACAAAACAACCATGTCCAAAGCAACCCAGTTGCGGATTCTCCACCTGGAAGATGATCCGGACTACCCCGCGCTCGTCCGCTCGCTGCTGGCTCAGGAGGGGATCGAGGCGGAGATCGTTCACGCCGCAAGCCGGACGGAGTTCGAAACCGCGCTGGCAAGCGGCGAGTTCGACCTCGTACTAGCCGATTACCGGCTGCCGGACTACGACGGGCTCCAAGCGCTGGCTTTTGCGCGGGAAACGCGGCCAGACACTCCCTTTTTGCTGGTGTCCGGCACCATCGGGGAGCAAGCCGCGATTGAAAGTCTCAAGGCCGGCGCGCGCGATTATGTTTTGAAGCTGTGGCCGGAACGTCTGGTGCCGGCCATTCGCCGGGCGGTCGAGGAAGCGCGGCAACGGCTTGAGCGGATTCGGGCGGAGCAGGACCTGGCACGCACGGAGAAATACTTCCGCGCCCTGACTGAACATTCGCTGGACATTGTGGCTGTCCTGAATCGGGACGGTGTCCTGGATTATTACAGTCCGTCGGTGACCCGGCTGCTCGGCTACTCGAAAGGAGAGGTCATCGGCACGCAGGTTTTCAGCCTGATCCATCCCGACGATGTGCCGAAAGCCAAAGCGGCGCTGGCTGAGGCCCTCGCCGATCCGGAACGCACCGTCCGTCTTGAATTAAGGCTGCGCCACGCGGACGGTTCGTGGCATCATCTTGAAGTCGCCGGTCAGAACCGGCTCGAAGACCCCGACGTTGGGGCCTTGATCATCAACGCCCGCGATGTGTCCGACCGCAAGCGGATCGAGCGCCGGGACGCGGCGTTGTCGAAGCTCGGGCAGCAACTGAGTTCGGCAACTTCGCCGGCGGATGCCGCGCGGATCATCCGGGCGATTGCCGACGACCTGTTCCGGTGGGACGCCTTCACCCTGGATCTGTATTCCGCGGCGGAGGACAAGGTCACCCCCTTTTATAACGTTGACACGAATCGGGCGGGCGAACGCTACGAACTGGAGCTTTCAGGGCTGCCGCGGGATCCGAGCGGGATGGCCCGGCGAGTCATTTCCCAAGGCGCCGAGCTGATCCTGCGGAAAGCGCCGCTCTCGATGCCCCCCGACGTCATCGCCATCGGGGAGGAAAGCCGCCCCTCGGCGTCGCTCATGGTGGTGCCGATTCGCAACCGGACCCAGGTCATTGGCATCCTTTCGGTGCAGAGCTACAGCTTCAACGCCTACGATGCGGACGATCTGAACACACTCCAGACCCTGGCGAACTACTGCGCCGGGGCGCTGGAGCGCATTCGGGCCGAACAGGCGCTGCGGGAAAGCGAACAACGATTTCGCGACCTGTTTGAAGGGTCGCCCGACGCGGTTTTTGTCGAAGACCTCGCCGGGAATGTGTTGGATGTCAACCCGGCGGCCTGCCAGCTTCACGGTTTTTCTAAAGCCGAGCTGGTGGGAAAGAACGTTTTGGACCTGGTGCCTCCCGACACCCGCGACGCGGTTCGCGAATACTTCCCTGCCCTGGCGCACGGCCGCTTGCGGCAACTGGAAGGCGTCAGCCTGACCCGTGAGGGCAAAGCCGTCCCGGTGGAGATTCGGGTCAGCCGCATCGAGTACGGCGGGCAGCCCGCTTTGCTGCTGCATGTGCGGGACCTGACGGAGCGCAAACACCTGGAGGATCAATTCCGCCACGCCCAGAAAATGGAAGCCATCGGGCGGCTGGCGGGCGGCGTCGCCCACGATTTCAACAATCTGCTGACGGTCATCCATGGCCACGCCTCCTTGCTCCTGACCTGCGGCAACCTGGCCCCCAATGCCGCGCGGTCGGCGCAGCAAATTGTCCAGGCCGCCGAACGCGCCGCGGGACTGACCCGCCAGCTCCTTGCGGTCAGCCGCCGCCAGGTGATGCAACTGCGCCGCCTGGACCTCAATGATGTGGTGGCCAACATGACCAAGATGCTCGGGCGCATCCTGGGAGAAGACATTGCCCTTCAGCTCCACTACTCGCCGGTTCCGGCCCTGGTGCAGGCCGATGGCGGCATGATGGAACAAGTGATCCTCAACCTCGCGGTGAACGCGCGGGATGCCATGCCCGGCGGGGGGCAGTTGCGCCTCCAGATTGCGCTGCAGGACCTGTCCGCCGAGCGGCTGCCGCGGAAGCCCGGGGCCGCGCCGGGGACGTTTGTTTGTCTGTCCGTTTCGGATACGGGTTGCGGCATCCCGCCGGAAAACTTGCGACGCATTTTCGAGCCGTTTTTCACCACCAAAGAAGTGGGCAAGGGCACCGGCCTGGGGCTCGCCACGGCCTACGGCATCGTCAAACAGCACCGGGGCTGGATTGACGTCCAGAGCGAGGTCGGGAAGGGCTCCACCTTTCAGGTTTTTCTGCCCGCGGCCCCTGCGGCGCCCGTCCCGACGGCAGTGGTGGAGAAACCGGCGGTCATTCCCGGCGGCACCGAGACCATCCTGGTTGTCGAGGACGAAGAACCGGTCCGCGACCTGGTCTGCAGCTTGTTGGCCAGCCACGGCTACAAAATCCTTCAGGCGGAAACCGCGGTGAAGGCGCTGGAACTGTGGCAGAAATGCAAGGACCAGGTGGACCTGGTGCTGACCGACCTGGTGATGCCCGACCGCATGAACGGACGGGAGCTGGCCGAAAGGCTATGGGCCGAGCGGCCTCAACTCAAAGTTCTGTTTACCAGCGGCTACAACTCCGACGTGGTGGGCAAGGGCTTCGTGCTTGAACGCGGGCTGAAATATCTCCAAAAGCCCTATCCGCCGAGTCAGCTTGCGCTGGCGGTGAGGGAATGTCTGGATGCCGTAAACTGACCGGGGATTGACCCCGCAAAGGGGGGGGAAGAAACGTCTTGAGGCTGCCCGGCACCCGGCCCGGTTTTGACCCCGTCGGGCAGTTGGGCGGGAGAGAGGGGCGCGTTCGGCAGCGAAATTCGTGCCAAATGTTCTTGTGCGTCGCGAACCCCGGCCTATTATTGAGGCATGGCACAAGGCTTACACTTGTCACAGCGCCTGACGCAGTCGCTCATACTGGCCCCCCAGTTGCAGCAGTCGCTGGCGCTCCTCCAAGCCCCCACGCTGGAGCTTAAGGCGTTGGTCGAGCAGGAGTTGCAGCAGAATCCGGTTCTGGAGGAAGTCTCCGTTCAGGACCTTGAAGCCCAGGAGAAGGAAACCACCGAAGGCAAGAACCGCGACGCGGCGGACCCGGCCGAACCGCCGGCAGACCTGGCCTTCGATCCTGCGGCGGAAAAAGCCTCGGCGGAGCCGGTTGACGACTTCCAGGCGGAATTCGAGCGCCTCGTCCAATTGGACCAGGAATGGCGGGATTACTTTGGGCAGACCAGCCTTCCGACGCGGTCCACCCCGGAGGATGAGGAGAAGCGCCAGTTCATGTTCGATTCGCTGGTGGCGGGCACCTCGCTGCAGGAGTTTCTGCTCGAGCAGGTTCGCCAGTCCACTTTGCCGCGGGAGCAATGGTCCATCGCGGAAATGCTGATCGGCAACATTGATGATTACGGCTATCTCAAGGCCACCCTCGAGGAACTTGCCGCTTCCACGGGCGTGCCGGTGGAAACCATCGAACAGGTTCTCAAGGTGATTCAAACGTTTGATCCCCCCGGCGTGGCCGCGCGAGACCTGCGCGAGTGCCTGCTGCTGCAGCTTGAGAGGGCGGGCCAGCGGAACACGCTCGAATACCGCATTGTTTCGGATTTCATGGAGGCCCTCGGGAAACGCCGCATCCCGGAGATCGCGCGGGGCACGGGCACGGAGGTGGACGAGGTTCAGGACGCCATGGAAAACATTGCCAAGCTCGAGCCGCGGCCCGGCCGGGCCTACCTTCCCGACAACGATCAATACGTGCTGCCGGAGGTCTTTGTCACCAAACAAAACGGCGAGTACGTGGTGACGACCAACAACGATCACATCCCTCACCTTCGCATCAGCAACACCTACAAGGACCTGATGGCGCATTCCGAGAACTCGGCCGAGGTGCGCAATTACATTCGCGAGAAGATTCGTGCCGGGAAGTTTCTTATCAAGAGCCTGCACCAGCGCCAGCAGACGATTTTGAACATCGCCCGGGAAATTGTCGCCCGGCAGCGGGAGTTTCTGGACAAAGGGGTGGCTTATCTCAAGCCGATGACGATGGTCCAGGTCGCGCAGGCCGTTGGCGTTCATGAAACCACGGTGAGTCGCGCGGTGTCCGGCAAGTACATCCAGACGCCGCAGGGGGTGTTTGAGATGAAGTACTTCTTCACCGCCGGCATCCCCACGGCCAGCGGGGATGGCCTGTCCAACACGAGTGTCAAGGACATGATCGCCGAGATTTTCCGCAACGAAGACCCGTCCAAGCCGCTGTCGGACCAGGAAGTCGTCGCCATGCTCAAGGAAAAGGGCATTGTGATTGCCCGGCGGACGGTGGCGAAGTATCGGACCGAACTGAACATTCTTCCCTCGAACCTCCGCAAAGTCTATTGACCGGTCCCGGCCGGGACGGCCCCTGGCGGGCCCTTTCCCGGCGAGCCTTTTCATGTCAGGCCGGACCGGGTCCGGCGCAAGCCATGCCCAGTGTCTTTATCAAAACCTACGGTTGCCAGATGAACGAGCGCGACAGCGAAGCGGTCGCGGCGCAGCTCGTGGCGAAGGGGTACACCCTGGCGGAAACGGAGGCGGAGGCGGACATCATCCTGCTGAACACCTGCTCGGTGCGGGACTTTGCCGAGCGCAAGGCGGTCAACAAGATGCGGGCGCTGATTGCCGACAGCCGCCGCGCGGGCCGCGGGGTGCGGTTTGGCTTTCTGGGTTGCATGGCCCAAAGCCGGGGGCAGGAATTGATTGACCGGCTGCCGGACGTGGACCTGGTGATCGGCACCCAGAAATTCCATCGGACGGCCGAACACCTGGCGGATTTGCTCGAGGGCCGGCGGCAAAAGGTGGTGGCTGTGGAGGCCGAGCCGCACAGTGAAGCGGCCATTCGCGAGCATTTGCTTGCGGGCAACGGCCAGCCGGCCGTCAGCGCTTACGTGAGCATCATGCAGGGGTGCAACCAGTATTGCACGTTTTGCATTGTGCCGTACACGCGGGGGGAGGAACGCAGCCGCAGCATTGCGGACATCGTGGCGGAGTGCCAGGAGCTGGCGCAACGCGGGGTCAAGGAGGTCACCCTCCTGGGCCAGATCGTCACCAGCTACGGCAAGCGCGAAATCCCCCGGCAGCACGGGCACTCGCCGTTTGTCCAGTTGCTGGAAGCGGTCCAACAGGTCGAGGGTCTCGAGCGGATTCGGTTTACCGCGCCGCACCCGAAAGGGTACGGGGACGACCTGGTGGAGGCCTACGGCCGGCTGTCGAAGCTGGTCGAGAGCGCGCATCTGCCTGTGCAAAGCGGGAGCAACCGGGTGCTGAAGCTGATGCACCGTGGCTACACCCGCGAGCGGTTTGTTGAACTGACGGCCAAACTGCGCAAGGTCAAGCCGGCCATCGGGCTGACCACGGACTTCATCGTCGGTTTTCCGGGCGAGACGGAGGCGGATTTCGAGGAAACGCTTTCCCTGGTTCGGGAGGTCGAGTTCGACCAGGCGTTTATTTTCAAGTATTCGGAGCGGCGGGACACGCCGGCGGCGGTGATGCCCAACCCGGTGCCGGTCGAGGTGCGCGAGGAGCGGATGCAGCGGCTGCTGGCGCAGGTGAACGAGGTGGCCGGCCGGCGTTACGCGCGGCTGGTGGGGCAGCGGGTCGAGATTCTGGTTGAGGGGCCGAGCAAACGGAACCCCGCCCGGCTGACCGGCCGCACGCGGTGCAACAAGATTGTGGTGTTTGAAGGTTCCCCGCGGCACGTGGGGCAGGTGATGGACCTTCGGATCGTGCGGGCCGGTTCCTTTACGCTTTACGGGGACCCGGCCATCGTTAATCTGGAATGAATGTTTGTTGCTGCGGAATTGCCCTGATGGACTTGAACGGCTGATCTATGCCTCCCCTTCCCCTTTCCACCCTTGCAATCCTTCTCGGGCTGCTGGTCTGTGTTCCGCACGTTTACGGTTTGCTGAAACCGGACCGGTTTGGGGCCGCGATGCGCAAGTTTCCGCGGTCCCTGCCCTGGGGCTACGCGCTGATGCTGCTGGGCACGGCGTGGTTTCTGTACAACCTGAGCCAGGAATCCATCGCCGATTTCGCGGCATACAAGAAGTTCCTGGTGGCGGGTTTTGCCGCCATTGGCATCGGCGCGTGCGTTTACGTGAAGGACTTCCTGGCGATTCGGGGCCTGGCGGTGGTGATGTTGTTGCTGGCCAAGCTGATGGTGGACAGCGGCCGGCCGCATCTGGCGGCCACACACTGGGTGCTGGTCATTCAAGTCTGGGCTTACTTGATGGTGCTCGGCGGGATGTGGCTGACCATTTCCCCTTGGCGGGCGCGCGACCTGATCGAATGGGCCACGGCCAATCGGAAGCGGCTTCAAGCCGTGTGCGCGGCGCGGGTGGCTTTTGGCCTGTTCATCCTGGCGCTGGGGCTGACGGTGTTCCGGCCCCTGGCTGCCCCTTGAACCTCGCTCCCGCCGTGGCTGGCAAAGGCAAAATCCTGGTGATCCGCGGCGGGGCGATTGGCGATTTCATTCTGACGCTGCCGGCTGTGGCGGCGCTGCGGCGGCAGTTTCCGGAGGCGCACCTGGAGGTGCTGGGTTATTCGCACATTGTGCAGTTGGCGATTGCCAGCGGGCTGGCCGACCGCGCCCAGTCCATTGAAGCCCGCGCCCTGGCCGGGTTCTTCGCCCGGGGGGGCGAGCTGGCCTCCGATTGGGTGGATTATTTCTCCGAGTTCGATCTGATCGTTTCGTATCTTTATGATCCGGATCAGATTTTCCGGGCGAACGTGGCGCGGTGCACCGGCGCGCAGTTCATTGCCGCCCCGCATCGGCCGGACGAGCGGGCGGGCCTCCACGCGACGCAGGTCTATCTCAAGCCGCTGGAGCAACTGGCCATTTTTGAGGCTGACCCGGTGCCGCATCTGAGTTTCGGGCGGGGTGGCGCGATGGGGCGGCAGTTGGCGCTGCACCCGGGCAGCGGGAGTGAATCCAAGAACTGGCCGGAACACGCCTGGGCGGAGCTGCTGGAACGCTTGGTCCACGAAACCGGGTTTGACCTGTTGCTGGTGGGAGGCGAGGCGGAGGGGGAGCGGCTGCAGCGGCTGGCGGCGGCGCTGCCGCCGACGCGGTTGCGCGTGGCCCAAAGCCTGCCCCTGCCGCAACTAGGGAACCTGCTCGAGCAATGCCGGGGGTTTGTGGGACACGATTCGGGGATTTCGCACCTGGCGGCGGCGGTGGGGTTGCCCGGTGTGTTGCTCTGGGCGCACTCCGCCGAGAGCATCTGGCGCCCGCCCAGTCGCCGGATGCGGCTGTTGCGGCACCCGGAGAGCCTGAGGTTGCTGCCTGTTTCGGAGGTGTTCGACGCGGTGTGCCAGCTCGAGCGGCCCGCGGCTGGCGAGTCTCCCGCCGCTGCCCGCCAGAGTTAGGTGAGAGACAGAGCATTATTCATCGTTATGCGCGGCGACGACGTCTCGTCGCCGTCGCACGGCCCTCCCTCCCCCCTCGCCCCGTCCCCGTCTGCGGATTGGCAGGGACGCGTTCCACCTTCCCCGTTCTTCTCCCAAATATCAGGGACCTGGTGGAACAGGTCCCTACCGCAACCGCCATTGCGCCACGGACTCCCGCCTTGCCAACGCGGCGCGGGTGGGGCAAATTGCCTTTACCAACAACGGGAACTGGCGGATGACGACGACCCAGGCATACGATGCCGTCAACCGGCTGACGGAGGTTTCCTCCGCGCCCGCCGGCGCCAACGCGGGGAGCTTCGCTTACGATTACAACCCGGCCAATCAGCGCGTCCTGCGGCAGGCGGAGGACGGCAGTTACTGGCGTTACGAGCATGCCTTTGACGACATCGGGAACCGGGTTCGGACCGGGGCGGGCAGGACCGAGGGAGGCTCGGTCCTGCCGACCTGGCCGGGCCACGGGGTGCCGGTTTGTCCTCTTCCCGTCGCCCCGAGTTGCTCTTGCTTCGGCACCGATCCCCTCGCCAACGGGAACCCGATCGGCTCCGGCGGAGACACGTTCCCCAATGGCCCCCTGGACCGGCTGGTGAGCGGTGACGGCGGCGCGATTCGACCGGGCTGGGATGCGGGTCAGTTGCAGTTGCGGCGCAAGAACGATCCGCAGAAGCTTGCCCTTGCCGCTCGGTTGCGTCGGGAAACAACATTCCCCTTGAAAGCCATGGCAGCCAGGGCAGGCTTGGGCAGTTGCGAGAGTGCCAACGCGACCTTGCATCGCTGGAGGGCCCAGCGGAGCGAAACCACGCCCGCGGACCTCCCAAACCTCGGGATTTAATAGACAGGAACCGCATGCAAACCGAACCAAACCATGGGTTGACCCCTTTTCCCGGGGGCAGACGTACAGGACCCGCATCACCTGTGGTTGGGGGGCTTCAGCGTAGACTGAGACCTACCGGAACTGCGCGCGAGTCCTGGTGATGTAAGCCTGCACCGCCCCAATCGGAACCCACGAAGGATCCCGTTGTGAGCCATCGTCCCCGTTCTCTGCTTTGAATAGTTCCCAAGCTTCCCAACGTGCGGGATCTTCCTCGATGAAGGAATCCAGCCAACCCGATATTTGAGAACGGGTTGTTGTCGCCAGGTCCATGCGGTTGAAAAATCGCAGCACCATTAGTTGGCGGTTGGAGGGTCTGTTATAAATCCGATCCAGCGCTTCCGAGGCTTCACGCCTTGTCAGCCCGAACGGGCGACTCCCCGTGCACGACTCAATCGCATCAAGTTGGGCAGCCGAAGCAGGGCCGTTGTAATAAGCGCTCTGCCGCGCTTCTGCGATGCGAGTGCGATATTGCTTGGGCAGAATGCGCTCGATCGCAAGTTGAATCTCGAAAAGCTCTTGCTCCGTGACCTTTCCATCAGCGCATACCCGCAGCATCAAGTTGACCATGTATCTCACTGCCGGGATTTCTGATTGAATGTGCCCATTCAGCCAGTCGGTCAACTTCTGGAGTTCCTCGTAATCCAACACGCCGTCCGAGGCAATGTTAACCAGGAGCACAACAAACTCTTCGATTTCGGGCAGCTTAAGTTGTGCAGCCGTAAGAGTCACTCTTGCTCCTGGCAATAGCTCGCCTAACGCAATGGATTTGTTGCCACATGAGGGACATGACACCCACTGGGGACCCTTCGCTTGATCGTCGGGTAGGCGCATCATGTTTTCGCAATTTGGACAGCGGTGCAGCATGAGAGAGCGGCTGAGATGGTTTGCCGCGTTCGTGAAAGCCGTCAAGCGGTTTGTTGGAAAAATGCGTGGGTGGGGTCAGACCGTAGAAAGGACGAGAATCCCAATTTGTAAAGCATCAGCGATTTTCCTTTAGATACTGGCGCAGCCCTGGCCAAGTCGGATCGTAAAAGAAGGACAGGCGAATCATAATTCAGCAGATGTCCAAATTGGGTTGGGAGCCGTTGTCGGGTTGGCGGTTCATCCATTTGTGAGGGTTGCTCTTGGGCCTTTGGGCTTTCCCAGATTGAGGCGTCCGGCAATTTGCTTTCTCGAGAGGGTGGTTTCCCGCCGGAGTCTCGCTGCCAGGGCAAGCTTGAGAAGGTCGCTCTTAGGTCTGCTGACCAAATCCTCCCGAGTCCAGTTGAGCCGCGCCAGTTCCCGGGCGATCAATCGTTCTGCCTTGGCCGTGGTGCTCTCCAGCCTTGCGCTGCCCAGGTGGTTCCCGGTGAGCTTGTCGTCCATCCTTTCCAGACACTCTTTTCGGAACGCCTCACTGCCCAGGCACCAGTCGTTCCGAAACTGCTCCAGCACTTCCGGATCCATCTCCTCCAAGCGCCGCCTTTTCACGTGGCGCTCGGATTCCTGGTGCGACAGTGGCGTGTCCCGCTGAATGCCGTGCTCTCCCAAGAGCCGGTCAACCCTCAGCCAAGCGGGCCCTTCCCCCGTAAAAATGGACTCCGCCGTGAAACACGGCAGACTTGGCTCCCCCCTGGCGCTCCCTCAATGAGCTTTCTCTCGCCGCCGTGGTATCGCGGAGCATCGCGATTCATCGGCACTGACGGCTTGCGGAGACTCTGGGTTGCCGCCACCCCCCAACCCCCTCCGCAAGCGGAGGGGGCTGGACGTTTTGGGGACGGGGGACCGGGGGTGGCGGCCTGACGGCCTTACCCCCGGCAACTGTCTGAAACCCTTTCAGGGTTTTGAAGACGGCTTGGGGAAGGGCATGGGAAGTGCCGAACTGATGACGGGCGTTGGGGGGGCATGGGAGTTTTGGAGACGAGACGTCTCCACCCCCGAAGTCATTGCGGGTCGGGATGGGGGCTGGGACGTCTCGTCCCAGGTTGCGAGGGAGGCCACGGCGACGAGACGTCGCCGCCCCCGAAGTAATTGAGGGTCTGGATGGGGGCTGGGA
>JARKQH010000030.1 GCA_029974925.1 Verrucomicrobiota bacterium | reverse complement strand
GGCCGTAGCCCAGCTCGAGGAAGTTGCCGTAGAGCCGGGGGCTGATGGGCTTGGGGGCGAGCAGGTTGGTAGTGAGGGTGAAGCGTTCCGCTTGCGCGGCCTGAACCAGGCCCGCGGCGGCAATGCAAAGCAGGCGCAAAGCCTGGCTCGAGCAGACGGTGCGGGCGAAGGCGCAGCTCATGAGGCGCGCAACGACCGCTCGCGCTCGAGGGTGCGGTGCAGCTCGTGGTAAATCACGCGGGCCCGTTCGATGCGAAGCCGAACCTCCCCGGCCTGTTCGGCGCCCCAGCGCGTCCAGTAATCCAGCGGGGCGGTTCCCGCCCGGACGACCTTCTCGCACTCGGAAAGGGCGGCGTCAATTTCGGTCAGGACCCCCAGTTGCCGTTCGATGAGCCGGCCGGCCTCGGCTGGGTTCCAGAAGCGAAACCCCGGCCGGGTGACATACACAGGGGTGGTCAAGGCGGATGAGCCATCCCGCCCCTCGGCCCGGGCGGAAATCCAAAAGCCGTACTCAGGCTGCAACTCGAGGTCCAGGCTCAGCTCGGCCTGATTCGTCCCTGTGGCGGAGACCTCCTTGAAGGGGTTGCCGTGCCGGACAAGGGCCAGCTTTGCCGGGGCGGAATGTCCCGGCAGACCCCAGGCCCGGGCGCGGACGCGGAGGGGATGTGGGTTGGTGACGACCAGCTCGTCGCCCGGCAGGGCGTCTTCGACGCGCAGGTCGAGCATGGGGCCGGTGGTGACAAAGGTGCGGCCGCGGCGAACCGCTTCGAACCAGAGGTCGGGGGTGAAGGGCTGATTGGTGCCGCAGAAGGCGTACAGGCGGCTGGCGCTCAGCACGCCGGTGTAAGGCATGTCCTCGCCGGAGCTGGCGGTCATTTTGAAACCCAGGTTGAGAAAGTCAAAGTAGTAGTCCGTGCCGAGGCGGGTTTGCTGGATGCTGTTGAAGTCCACGATGCCCAGCGGCGTGAACAGCGCCATTTCGCGTTCCACCAGGCAGGCTTTTTCCCCCACGTGCGTGTGGCCATAAAGGCCCCCCTGCTTGTGGATCTGCTCCGCCCACCAGTCGTTCAACAGGTACCGGTGCAGATCACGGACCCGGGCCGAGAGGTTGAGGCCGATGGCGTGGCCCAGGAGCGAGCGCGGGTCTTCCTGGCCGGGCACGACCCAGTGGTCGCCACGGCGAACCCGGAATTCCCGGCCGAATCCGCGCTGCGGATAGTAGCTGCGCATCCAGTCCCCCATTTCCAACACATTGCAGACCCGGATGTCGGCCGCTTGGGCGATGGTCACCAGCTTGTTCGCATCGTCGCTGGACATGAGCCGCGCATGCGTGTGGTCATCGCCGGAAAACCAGCCGCGCGCGGCCATGTCCGTGTGGCGCGCGAGCCGGACGGTCTTGCGTGTCCATTGGCCGGACTTCACTTCGAAGGTTTCGATCCGTGGCACGTATTCCAGGCCGTGGAAGATGTGAAGGAGCCATTCGCCCGGCGGCAAAGCCATTTCGAAATCCGCGGGCACGTACCAATAATGACCGGCCATCGGCCCCGGCATGTGAACGCGGTATCCCCGGCCCGGCCCGTAGAAGGAAAGCCCGGTGACCTCGTTCATCAGCGGGCGGAGGTCAATCGCCCCGGCAGGTTCATGGAGGCGCTGGCCCGCTTTGGAGGTCAGCCGGAGCATGACCGGCGCGGGCTGGTCTTTCTCGTCGCGGATTTGGAGGGCGAACTGGCCGGGCGGTTGGGTCACAAGAGTCAAGCCGTGCCAAAGCTGAGGCTGGGCGGCCCCCTCGTTCTGAAAGGCCAGGTGAAGAATCGTCTTTTCCGGCGGCACCTGGTTGAGGAGCAGCACCGTGTAAGTCACCGCGTCGCGGCCCAGCCGCACCAGGCGTTTGTTGAAACCCTCGGGCCACGGGATGTCCCCCGCCTGCTCGCCAATCAAGTCCACTTCCTGGACAAAGAAATGCGGCGGGCCGCCGCCCGTAATGGTTTTGAGCAGGACGAGGTTGAACTGGCCGTCCAGCTCGACGGGTGCGTCCGGGTTGTGCGTGGGCCGGCCGGCGCGAAAATCCAGAACCAGAACCGACGGCAGCCCCTCCAGCAGGGCGAGCAGGTTGGTTTCCATGCGCCAGCGGTGGAACTCCGCGTCGCGCGGCCCGGCCTGAGGCACAAATCCACCGGCGATCTGATCCTGGAAGAACAACATCTGGCCGATGTTGTCCAGGAGCGTGGTTTGCTGCGCGTCCAACTGGTTTCGCAGATGCAGAAACAGGGTGCGAGCGAAATGGGTCGAGCCGGGCAACGGGGGTTGAACCAGAGCCAAGCCGGCTTCCGAGGGGCGGGGCAGGTCCAGCCCGTGGGCAAAGAGGGCCGGGGCCCGCAGCCCCAGCCCGGCCAGCAGCAGGGCCAGACACCCCAGCCTGCGGGCCCGCGAGCTGCGGGACAAGGCGCTCAAGAGGTTGGGGCTTTGGACGCGGGCGCCCAGAGCCACCTTGGTTTGGGCTTGAAGCGATTCCAACACTTAAGGATGTGCCTGCCGGCGCCGACGGCTACTGAGCATCCCGGCCAGGGCGGCACCCAGCAGCGCGAGCGTTGAGGGTTCCGGTACCGGCGAAGCCCAAAGGGTCAAGTTGTCGAAATGGTGCGTGGCCAGGCCGAATCCGTTGAAGTTGGGCGAACCTTCCAGCGTAAGGTAATTGCCCGTGTATCCTCCGCCCCCCTTGGTGTAGGAGCCCACGAGGCTGTTGTTGACATACACCTCAATCCGGGTGGAACCAATGCCGTCCCACGGATTGCCGTCCGCGGGGTCGTTGATTTGCAGGTCGAGGTCGAGCCATCCGGATTCCGCCGGGTTGGGAATGAGGTTCCCAACGAGCTGGTTGCCGTCAAACAGTTGAATGAAGTTCAGATTGCCGGCGAACTTGTCCTCGATAAACCGCACGCCGAAATGGGCGGCGGGATCATCCGCGGCCAGCAAGGTGGAGTTGCCCCCAATGCTGATGCCGGCCTGGACGAAGGAATTGGGCGCGCCGAGCACGACCGCCCCAACGTCCATGCTCAGGGTGACGCGTTTGCCCAAAATGCCGCCCGCGAAGGGCCCGACGAAATTGTAATTGGGGGAGACCAGCGTGTTGAGGGGGGCCGGAGGACCGCCGTCACCGGCCAGCAATAGCCGGTCACTGAGGGCGGTCGGGCCGATGAGCTGCTGATGGTAGTCGGCAGCCGGGTTGAAAACGTTTGCCACATAGGGAATGGGCACACCCCCCTGTCGCACGTTGTATTCGAAATTGATGTCCAGCGTATTTGCGCTGGTATCAAAACCATCGAACCATGCGGGCGTGTATTGAGCATGGCTCGCACTGGCCCCCGGGAATACGAGCATTGCCGCCAGTGCCAGCGAGGCGGCGGCCGGCCTGATGATGGGTGGAAGTTTGCGCATAGGTGAACTTTCTGATTGGGCGTTTATGGTTGATGACGATTCAGCCTCTATTATTGATTTGCCGGGCGGCTTGCCACAATACCCCCGAATGAGGGTAACACTTGAAGCTGGTTTTTCAGGCGGCGGCCTTCACACTGATAGCGGGCGGTTCGCGCGGGCTGATGCCCTCGACCCCCATGCCTGTGTGAACATGTCAGGAAACTGGCCGACCTACTCGGCTCCGGCAACTTTCTCAGGAGTGGCCCGGAGCGGCGCCCTGGCCTTGCTCTGGATTGCCCTCCTTTGGCGTGTCGCCGGGGCGCGCGACGGCCATGCCCTGGCGGTGTGGCAGACGGAGGAAGGCCTGCCGAACAACGGCGTCCAGGCCATTCACCAAGCCGCCGACGGGTATCTCTGGGTGGGCACTTCCCGCGGTCTGGCGCGATTTGACGGCGTCCGGTTCACGGTCCTGACCCCAAAGAACGAGCCGGTCCTGACCTCCGAGCGCATCTGGCGTCTGTGCCCGGATCGGCGCGGGGGGTTCTGGATTGCGGACGATGAGGGCGGGCTTTGCTTTTGGCGCAATGGCCGGCTGCATCGGTTTTCCGCCGATGCCCGGCAGGGGGCGCGTCGGATCTTTTCAATGTGCTGCGACCGGGAGGACCGGTTGTGGACCGTGACGCTGGAGGGCGAGGTGGCCTGCATTGAAGCCGGGCAGGTGCGGCAGCTTGGGCGGCCGGGCCAGGGCGCCCGTGGACCTTCCTGTCTGGCGGCCGACCTTGATGGAACCGTCTGGCTGGCGAGCCACAGCAGCCTCGGCTTCTTCCGCAGCAACAACTGGGTCTCCGTCGCCGAGAACCTGGCGCCCCCGCTGGAGATTGCCCCCCGGCGGGCCGGGGGCCTGTGGCTGGTGGCAGGCCAGCGGATTTACGAAGTGCAACCCGGCGGGGCGCGCCGCGAGGTGGCGGCGCTGCCGTGGCCGGCCGAGGATACGAACGCGCGCCAGTTGCTGGAAGACCGGCGGGGCACGCTCTGGATCGGGACCAGCCGGCGCGGCTTGCTGGCCTGGCGGAACGGCGGCGGACTGCGCCCCTTGCCCACCTCGCATCAGAGCATCCTCACGCTTTATGAAGACCGCGAGGGAAGCCTGTGGGTGGGCACCCAGGGGGGAGGCTTGAACCGAATCCGCGAAACCCCTTTCGAGGTGTTCGACGCCCGCTCCGGACTGCCCAGCGACATTGTTCATTCGCTGGCAGAGGATCGTTCCGGCCGGATGTGGTTTGTGCCGCAGAGCGGCGGCCTGACGTTCCTGAGCAACGGCGTCTGGCACACCCTGCCCTCCCAACCGCCGTTCGGAACCCAACTGCTCGGCGTGGCTCCGGCGGCTGACGGAGGGGTCTGGATTACGACGATTTACGATGGATTGATTTATTGGCGCGAGGGGCAGACGCGTTCCTGGACGCCCGCCGAGGGCTTGGCCGGGCCGCGGGTGGACGCGTTGCTGGAGGATCGTCAGCGGCGGCTGTGGCTCGGCTACCACGCCGAAGGACTCGGCTGTCTTGAGGGCACCCGCCTGCTCCGCTACACCACGGCGGACGGTTTGCCCGGCATGAGCGTTCGCGCGCTGGCGGAGGATGGTTTGAACCGCCTTTGGATTGGCACGGCGGACGGGGGGCTGACGCGGTGGTCGGAGGGGCGCTTGTCGCCCGAGCGCTTGCCGCCCGGCATTGGCGCGGTCAACGCGATTGTGCCGCTGGAAGACGGGACGCTCTGGCTGGGGACTCTGGCGGGGGGGCTGGTGCGCGTGCGGCCGGGATGGGCGGCGCGCGTGAGCACGGCGCAGGGACTGCCGGATGACTTCGTCGCCAACGTCCTGCCAGACGATGCAGACAACTTCTGGTGTGCCAGCAGCAAGGGCCTGTTCCGCGTCTCCCTCCGGGATTTGAATGCCGTCGCCGACGGCCGGCTGTCGCGCCTGGAGGTGTGCACCTACGGACGCAGCGACGGCCTGGCGGACTTCACCTTCCCCGGCACCGCCCATCCTTCGGCCTGGCGGGCCCGCGACGGGCGCTTGTGGTTCGCCAGCGCCAAGGGGGCGGTGGTGGTTGACCCGGCCCGGCTCGAGATCAACCGCGAACCGCCCCCCGTCTGGATCGAGGAAATCCTTTGCCAGGGCCGGACGGTTGAACTGACGGACGTGGCGGAAATGCCCGCCGGGCGAAGGGATTGGGAGTTTCGCTTCACCGCTTTGAGCCTGGTGGCGCCCGAAAAGGTCCGCTTCCGGCACCGGTTGCTGGGCTACGACGCGGATTGGGTCGAAGCCGGCGCGAGCCGCCAGGCGCGATACGAGGGGCTCCCTCCGGGCAATTACCGCTTTCAAGTCATCGCCTGCAACAATGACGGCGTGTGGAACGAGGCGGGGGCCAGCTTCCGCTTCACCATCGCGCCTTATGTGTGGGAGACGGCCTGGTTCCCGGCGGTGGCGGCGACGGTGGGGATTGGGGTGCTGGCGCTGACGGCCCGGTGGGTGGTGGTGCGGCGTCTGCGCCGCCGCATCGCCTTGCTGGAACAGCAGCACCTGGTGGAAAAGGAGCGCACCCGCATCGCGCGCGACATTCACGACGAATTGGGCGCCAGCCTCACCCGGATCGGCCTGCTGGCCGATCTGGCGCGCAAGTGCGCGGAGCGACCGGCGGAAGTCGCCACCGACTTGAGCCAAATCGCCACCACGGCGCGGCAGGCGGTCCAGGCGATGGATGCCATTGTCTGGGCGGTGAATCCGCAGAACGATTCGGTGGAGAAGTTCGCGGACTACCTCTCCCACTTTGCCGAGACCCTGTTGCAGCCGGCCAACATTCGCTGCCGCCTCGAGGTCCCTTCCGATGTGCCGGACCATCCCCTGGGCACGGAGGCGCGTCACAATCTGTTCCTGGCCGCGAAGGAGGCATTGAACAATATCGTCAAGCACGCCGCCGCGACCGAAGTCTGGATTCGCCTGCGCTGCCAGGCGGGGGAGCTGCGGCTGGGCATTGAAGACAACGGCTGCGGCTTGGCGGGCACGCCCCTGCCTCCCGGCCGCGACGGGCTGCGGAACATCCATCGCCGGATTGAAAACCTGGGCGGGCAGGTGACGGTCGCCAGCGAGCCCGCCCGGGGCACCCGCCTGACCATCCGGCTGCCGTTGAAAGCGCCCTGCCAAGACTGAAGCCCGCCATGCCGACCCGCATTGCCATCGTTGAAGACGACACCCAGACCCGGGCCAACCTCGAACGGCTCATCCGCGCCACGCCGGGCTTTGAGTGTGCCGGGGCCTATCCCAGCGGCGAGGCCGCCCTGGAGGGGCTGGGGCGCCGCCCGCCCGACGTGGTGCTGATGGACATCAACCTGCCGGGCATGTCCGGCGTCGAATGCACTCGTCAGCTCAAGACCCTGTTCCCCCGCGTGGAAATCGTCATGCTCACGGTCTATGACGACAGTGACCGCATCTTCCAGGCGCTGCAGATGGGCGCCTCGGGCTATCTGCTCAAGCGGGCGACGGCCGACGAGATTGTGGAGGCGATTCAGACGGTGGTGCGCGGCGGGGCGCCCATGTCCAGTTATATCGCCCGCAAAGTCGTGCACTCCTTCCGGCACCCGGGCCCCGCCCGGGCCAGCGAAGGACTCTCCAAACGCGAAACGGACGTGCTGGCCTATGTCGCCCAGGGATATACCAACAAGGAGATCGCCCACACCCTCGGCTTGAGCGTGGAGACGGTGCGTGCCTACCTCAAAACCATCTACACCAAGCTGCACGTTCACTCGCGCACCCAGGCGGCGATGAAGTTCCGGCCGTAATACCCCCGATTGGGTGTATTGAGCAAAACGGGGGTTCGTGGTTGGGTACGGGTGACATTGCCAACACCTATGAAACCGCCCCAAAGATCGCTGTGTGACCGGGCCGGGGCCGCGCGGCGCGCTTTCACGTTGATCGAACTGCTCGTGGTCATCGCCATTATCGCCATTCTGGCGGCCATGCTCCTGCCCGCCCTGGCCAAAGCCAAGGAGCGCGCCAACGCGGTGGCATGCAAGAACAACCTCAAACAAATCGGCCTGGCCGCCCGGCTCTATGTGGACGACAACGAGGACCACCTCCCCTACGCCATCTACGGCAACACGACGGTGCTGACCTTCGCGGACACCAACAACTGGCAAAGCCTCCTGGCGCGCTACATCAAGAGCACCGACCGCTTCAATTCGGGGCAGACCACCGAGGAAAGCGACTTCGCGCGCAGCGTTTACGTGTGTCCGAACCGAATGAAGGAACCGTTGGAGAACGTGCAGCCGGGCAACCAGTGGAAGATCAGTTTTACGATGAACGTGAATGTGCAGTTTGACACCCACACGCTGCTCAATCCCAAAACCCACCGGCTTTCGACCGTGCCGCGGCCGACCGAGACGCTGCTGGTGGCGGATGCCTCCTACAAGATGAACATGCTGTGGTTCTGGCCCAATGCCTTTGTGCCGCGCTACAGCAAAGGCCAGGCCCTGTGGGACGACTACATCGGTTACAAGCACGGCCAGGCCACTCCCAACGGCAAGGCCAACTTCCTGATGATGGATGGACACATCGAAGACCGTGCCGCCGGAAGGACCAACAACCTCATCATCACGTGGTATTGACCCCCGCGCGCGCATCGTGAACCCCCGGATGATTTTTCCCCTGAGTCTCCAGTCAACACCCAACCTGTTCCCTACCCACTGATGAACCTTATGAATCGTATCCTCCTCCCCTTGTTGCTGCTGAGCGCGGTGCGTCTTGGCAGTTTCCCCCTCCCGGCGCAGGTTTTGACCGGCCTGCAACTCTGGCTGAAGCCCGAGGGGCTCACCAACACCGTCAACCTGAGTCCGGTCTCGCATTGGGCCAATGCGCTGGGCACCGGTTATGACGCGACCAACGGCATCCCGGCCAATCAACCGGTGGTCGTGCTCGACGGGTTGAACGGCTGGCCGGTGGTGCGGTTCCTCGACAACGGCTCGAATGTGCCCAACAACCCGGGGCTGGACTGGCTGGTCAGCCCGCTCCCGCTCAGCGCCAACAGCAATTCCTTCACCGTCGTCATCGTCGCCGAGTCGCAGCTTAGCGGCGAACGGGACACACTGGTTCAGCAGTTGGGCAACGGCACCACCATCCTCTATCTGCAAACCAACGCCGCCCCCGCCCCTTCTCCGACCCTCAATTCCTTCGCCTCGGCCCAGGCGCTCGCCGCCCCCTACGCTTACGAACGCGGGCGGTGGCGCATCTTCGCGGTGGTTCAGGATGCCGTGGCCGGAACCTTGTCGCTGTATGAGAACGGCCAGTGGATCGACAGCACCGCCATCGGCACGCTAAACAGCCCCGCCGACCAGGGCTGGCTGCTGGGCTGCAACAAGAACAAGAACACCCACGGCCTCAATGGCGACATTGCCGAAGTGCTGATCTATGACACCGCCCTGAGCGGCGGCGAGCTGGGCGCCACCACGTATTACCTGGCCCAGAAATTCGGTTTCGTCGTGCTGACCGACAACTTCGACACGGCCAACACGCCCAACCTGGACCAGGAGGTGGGGGCGCGGCAGTCGGGGTACGCCGCCCCGGTCGGGTATGACTGGACCCTGGCGGAGATCTTCGGCAACGGCGTCAAACTGGCTGTGGGCAATGGCCCCTTTACCGGCCAGTCCTTCTGCCCCGACACCAACCTGGTCGCCCTGACCGGCAAGGACTTCGTGGTCCGCTACGAGATCACGAGTTTTGAAGCGACAGGCGGGCTCTATGACACCTGGGCCGGGGTGGTGATCAACTCCAGCTTGAAGCCGATCAATCCCGTGTCGCCGGACGGCCTCGCCGCCATCATCTTCACCAACGGCGCGCACGTGATTTTCCTCAACGGCGCCCAGTCCTTCGGGGTCAACCCCGGCGGGCCGCCCGGCGACCCCGAGTATGACGCGCTTTCCGTCCGCGCCCCCTACCAGGTTGAAATCGCCGTGGCCAACAACGTGGCCACCTTCACCCTGAGCGGCACCAACTCATACGGTCCGACCAACGTGGTCAGTGTCCACCCGCTTTCCTGTCCGGTGGGCAATTACGTCTCGCTTTCGATCGGCGGTTTTGCCGGCACGACCGTGACGTATGACAATCTGAACATCACGGCGTCGCCCAAGGCGTCGGAGATCATTCCGGATCTGGTGGCGGCTCCCACTCTGCTGCTGGCGGACACCTTTGACACCGCGGACACGGCCAATCTGGATGAGAACCTGGCCGGGCGGCAGAGCGGCGCGGCGGCGGCCGTGGCTTACAGCACGGTGGGCATCTTCAATGCGGACGCCCGGATCGAGGGGAACCGGCTGGTGCTGCGCAACACACCGACGGCCACCGATCCCTCGCTGGGCATCGCGGCGCCCAACCTCGACTTCCGCCTGCTCGAGCGCCTGAGCAGCTTCCGGCTCCGGTGCACGCTGAGCCCGGTCGGCACCGTCAACGAGTGGGCCGGCATCCGTTTCCGTGACAATTTCCCGGGAGTCTTCGTGGCCAACAACAGCACTCCCGGCGTGGGCTTCATCGTGCGCGGCAACGGGAACTGGGCGATGTTCCTCGGCGGCACGGTGATCGCCCAAGGGGCGGCCGTGCCGGGGGCGGACTATGCGCTGGAAGTGGATGTGCGGGACAACGTGATGCGCGCGACGCTCAACGGCGAAACGCTGAGTGTGGGTTGCGGGGAAACTTCCTTCGCCCTGCCCCCCACCCAGACGGGCAACTTCATCACCCTGCAGTCCTTTGCCAATCCGGACGTCACGGGCTATTACGCCACCTTTGACAACCTGCAAATCGAGTCGCTCGACATTGGGAGGGTTGTTCCCCCGCCCGTGCTGCTCAATCCAACCTTTGTGACCGGTGAGACGAACGCCTTTACGTTCGATTTCGATTCGCTGGCCAATGTGTTTTACGTGGTCGAGAGCCGGAGCGATCTGGCCCCCGCACCCTGGACGGACGTGAACCGGCGTTACGGCCTGGGGGGACGGGAGACGGTAACGAACGCGCCGGCAGGCGCCAGTCCTGGCTTTTACCGGCTGCGCGTGCCGTGATCCTCGGACCAGGGAAGTGCCGCACACGCTTGGAAACGGTGAAGGCCGGGCTCCAGCCCGGTCTTTCACTGCTCGCGCGAAGCCCTCATAATCAACCCATGAAAATCCAGGACCCGCGGCAGCCGGCTCTGGCGACAACCCGACGATCGGCGGCGCGGATTGCGCTGTGTCTGTGGCCGCTGCTGGCCGCCAACGCGCCGGCCGCGGAGGTGACCGGAGTCGTGGTGGATGAGAAAACGGGCCAGCCCCTGGCCGCGCGGCTCTATGTGGAAAACACTCAAGGCGAAGGGTTCCAGGCCGGATCGGCCGGGCCGAAAGGTTCGGCGGTCTTCTATGCCAAAACCAACTGGATCAACCCGCGCTCCATCGAGGTTCACACCACCCTCACGGCGGAGGGGTTCCGCCTTCGCCTGCCTCCAGGCCGTTACACCTTCACCGCCGAGCGCGGCAAGGAATACTTTCCCCTCGAGCATCGCCTCGAGGTGGGGGACCAGCCGGTCCAGCTCCGCCTGCCCCTGCGCCGCTGGATCAATCTGGCGGAGCGCGGGTGGTTCTCGGGCGAAACGCACTTGCACCGCACCGTTGAGGAGTTGAAAACCGTCCTGTTGGCGGAAGACCTTAACGTGGCGTTTCCGCTTTCCTTTTGGGTGACCCGGGCGTTCGCGCCGCCGGCGGCCGGCGACCGGAACATGGCGGGCGCCTTTCCGGCGGAACTCGTCCGGGTGGACTCGACTCACGTGATTTGGCCGCGCAACACGGAATATGAGATTTTCAACGTTGGCGAGCGCCAGCACACCCTGGGCGCCTTGTTCCTGTTGAACCACCGCTCGGTGTTCACGGAGGGGGTGCCGCCCTGGGGACCCGTGGCGTCCCGGGGGAAAGCGGAAGGCGCGCTGCTGGACATGGACAAGCTGGACTGGGCGTTCGCCCTGCTGCTGCCGCCGGTCACCGGCGCGCAGCTTTACGAGCTGGCCAATAATCACATGTGGCGGACCGAGTATGCCTTCACCAACTATGTCTCCTTCGCCCCGCCGTACCTCCATCCACCGTACGGCAGCCAAAGCGGGAATGAGCGGGATTGGACGCTTTACACCTGGGGCATGTACTACACGTTGCTGAACGCGGGTTTTCGGTGCGTGCCGACGGCCGGGACCGCCAGCGGAGTTCATCCGGTGCCGGCCGGCTTCAGCCGGGTTTATGTTCACCTGGCGGGGGGATTTGATTATGACGCCTGGCTCAAAGGCCTGGCCGACGGCCGCAGTTTCGTCACCACCGGCCCGATGCTGTTTGCCAAGGTCAATGACTCCCTTCCCGGGGAAACCTTCCGGCCGGCCGCCACTCCCGCCTCATACCACGTGACCGGCGTGGTGGTGAGCGAAGCGCCCCTGTCCTTCATCGAGGTGGTGCAGGACGGCGTTCCGGTGCGGACCCTCATGCCGCAAAACCGCGAGACACCCGAAGGCGCCCGGGAATCGGTTTTTGACACCACGGTTTTGGCCGACCGGAGCGGGTGGGTGGCCGTCCGGTGCTGGGAGGACCGCCCCCACGGCCGCTTTCGGTGGGCCCACACCGCGCCGTGGCATATTGAAATCCCGGGCAAACCCCGGCAACTGCGGCGGGAGGAAAAGGAGTTTTTGGTGAGCCGGATGCGGCTTGAAATCGAGCGGAGTCAGAATGTGCTGCCGCCCGAGGCCCAGGCTGAAAATCGAACCGCGCTCGCCGCCTACGAGCAACTGGCGCCGCGGGACGATTCCGCCGACGTGGCGCGGGATGCCCGTCCGCCGAAAAATGATCGCGAGTTGCGGTATTGGCTCGAGAACATGATCTGGCATCACGGCTTTTCGCTCGAGGAGGTTCGCGCCGCCACCGGCTTGACAATCGAGGAAATCCGGGCCGCCCAGCAACGCCACGAGGTCCAGGCCTCCAACCGGCCCGCCCTGGCTGGCGGCGGGCCTCTGCGCGTGCTGCCCTACCCCGGCGGCCGCCATCCCCGCAGCGGCTTTCTCGATGGCGCCCTCCATCCGCAGCGCGACACCAAGTTCAGCGTTTTCACGCCCTGGGACGACCGCAGCTACGTGGTCGTGGACGTGCCGGAGGCCCTCTGGTCGAGCCTCGGCCTGACGTATCTGGCCCACGAGCACGTGGAAACGATTTGGACGCGCGAAGGCACCACGCTCGATCCCTTGGAATGGAACCGCCATCCGGACGGCTCGCTGGATTTTGAGCGCGCCCTGCCCAACGGCATCGTCTTCGGGACAAAAGTTGTTCCGGAACGGGATGCGGTGCGTCTGGAAAGCTGGCTGCGCAACGGCAGCGGCAGCCCCCTCACCGGGCTGCGCCTGCAGAACTGCGTCATGCTCAAAGCGGCCAGGGGGTTCCACGCTCAGACCGGCCAGAACAAGGTGCTTCGCGCGCCGTATGCCGCCTGCCGGTCCGAGGATGGCCGCCGCTGGATCATTACGGCCTGGGACCCGGTGGACGGGGTATGGCAGAATCCTCCGGTGCCTTGCATGCATTCCAACGCCCGGCTGGCCGATTGTCCCCCGGGCCAGACGGTGCGGGCCCGCGGCTGGCTCTCGTTCTACGAAGGAACCGACCTCGATGGGGAACTGGCGCGGATTGACGCGACGGGCTGGCGACGCGGCGCGAAGGAGCCATAAACCGGTATGAAGCCGCCAATCGTCACACCGGCGTCCGCCCCGCGCGGGGAGGCGGCCTTCCCGCGGGCGCGGCCGGGACGGGGCCGCTGGAGCGTTTGCAAAGCCGCCCTCCGATTCGGTGTGTTCGGGCTGGGACTGGTGGCGCTGGCGGTCGCGCGGGGTCATCAAAGCGAATTTGTTCCCCCGGCCTCGCCGACGCCCGCCTTCGCCTCGCGGTCGGCGGCGCGAGACTGGGTGGACCTGTTTCTGGACCTGGTTTATCTGGCGCCGACTGAACGGCAGGCCGACACGATTCGGGTGGCCTGGAACACCTACCGGGACTGGCTGCGGCTCGAAGCGGATCCGCCACCCGAGACGCGGCAGAGGCTGCTGACCGACTGCGAGCGGCATTACGCCGAACTGCGGGAGCTGCATCCGGTGGTGGCGGTGGCTTTGGAAACGGGCTCCGCGAGTCTGGCGACCCCGCCGTCGCCGCTGCGGCTGACCCGCGGCCTGGAAACCCTCGTTCTGATCGAGCTTGCCAACCGCTCGACCGCCGCCGTTCAGCTCGCCGCCCGGTTCGCCGGCTCGGCGGCTCCGGCGCAGGCCCCGGTGCACCTCGGCCCGGGCGCACAGCGGGTGTTGTGGGCGCGGGTCAAACCGGAGGATTCCCGGGCGGAGACGGTGACGCTGCGTCTGGTGGCCGAAACGCCCGGCGTTCCCGCCCTGGAGGTCAGCGTGCCGGCGCGTATCCGCGAGCCGGCGCGTTTACGCGGACGCCTGCTGGAGGGCAGCACGGAGGAACTGTTCCCCGGCCGCGTTTATGTCCGCGCCGCGGACGGCCTGCTGCGGCGGGACACGCGTCTCGGGGCCAATGACACGCTCTCAACCAAGCCGCTTCTGAACTTTGTCTTTGCCGGCCGGGGTGCCAGCCACACCCTGCCCTTCTTTTACAGCGACGGGCGGTTTGATCTGCTGCTGCCCCCCGGCGAGACCCGAATCACGCTCGAGCGCGGCTTTGAACATCCGCTGGTTTCGACCAATCTGGTGCTTGCCGCCGGGCAGACCCACGACCTTGCGCTGGCCTCCCGCCGGTTCCTGGACATGCAGGCGCGCGGGTGGATCAGCGGCGACACGCACATTCATTGGGCGAAAAACTCGTGGGATGTGGATGAGGACATAGACCTGCTGGCGGTGGTGCAGCGCGCCGAAGACTTGCGCGTCGCCAACAATCTCACCCTGCGACACCACACCCGGGACGCGAATTTCATTGCCCCGACCCAGTTTCCGATGGGACCGGTTCCCGGCCGCTGCTCCGCCAACTGGCACATTCAAATGGCCGAGGAATACCGCAACGAGGAGTTTTACGGCCACCTCATCTTCCTGAACATCCAGCGCCTGATTCAACCCATCTCCACCGGCTCGATGGGCGGGCCGCCGTTCCTGGATTATCCCCCGAACCGGCCCGCCATCCTCGAGGCCCGCGCCCAGGGCGGCATCAGCATCGAAGCCCATGGCCTGGGCCGGAACAATGACGTGCCCGTCAACGTGTCTCAGGACCTCACCGATTCCCTGGACCAGATTGAGGCCGAGGACTACTACCGCTTTCTGGACTGCGGCTTTCAGCTTCCCTTGAGCAACGGCAGCGACCATCCCGCCCGCGTCGCCGGGTCGGCGCGGGTGTATGTCAAGACCGAAATGCCCTTCACCTACGGCCGCTGGATTGACGGCATCCGCTCGAACCGCACGTTCACCACCAGCGGCCCGCTCCTGTTTCTCGACGTCAACGGCCACGACGTGGGCGACGTGCTCGAGGAGCAACCCGCCACGCCGCTGCGCATCCGGGCGCGCGCCGTCTCGCGATTTCCGATCGGCACGCTGCAGATCGTGTCGAACGGCCGGGTGCTGGCGGAGAAGCGGACCCCCAACTCCGAGGCGGAACTGGACTTTGAACTGGCGGCCGGCGAACCGCGCTGGATCGTGGCGCGCTGCTCTCAAAACGAGCAGTTCGCTCCGCTCAGCGGGCCGGAGACCAATCCCCACGCCGCCCACACCAGCGCCATTTATGTGCACGTGGACGGACAGCCGCGCTTCACCCCCGCCGCCGCCGAGGAATGGATCCGCCGCATGACCCGCCATGCCGAGGACCTGGCGCAGCACGGGGTCTTTGCCACCGATGCCCAGCGCGAGGAAGCCGTGAGCCATGTCCGCAGCGGCATCGAAGCCTACCGGCGATTGCTGGCGGCCCACGGACAACGGCCTGCCAGACCGGAAGGCCGGCCCCCCGCCCCGCAGCCTTCGCCATCCGCGGGTGTCGTGCTCCGGCCGGTGACGGTGGAAAAAGCCATTCCCCGCCAGGCGGGCATGCGCGAGGGGCAGGACTTGAGCCGGCTGGCGTTCCGGGTGCAGGCGCCGTGGATGACCGGCCCCATCGAGCTGCGCTTCCCCGAGGTCCTCCGCTCCTCCGCCGGCTTCCATTTCCTGGACCACTATTCCAGCGCGGTCACCCCGCTGGCGGAGTGGGACCCGTTTCCCCAATGGCAGCAGCATCCGCAAACCGGCCGCCTGCACTATGATTTTGTCACCCCGGACGGCTTGCGCCTGATGGGGGCTGCCACGCCGCTGGGAGACGAAGTGCTCCTGGAGTTCACCGTCGAGAACCGCCGCCCGCGGCCCCTCGCGCGCGTGGAGGCCAATTGCTGCCTCGCGCTGAACGACTGTCCCGAGCTCAACGCCCGGTGGGACCCCGGCATGATTTACGCCGTGCTTGACGGAGAATGGACTTCGTTCGACAAAGCGACTCCGACGGCGGCTCAAGTGGGGCGCCAGCCCTGGTTCCTTTCCTTGCGCAAAGAGGCGGCGCAAACCACCGACCTGCCGCGCATCAGTCCCACCTGGTGGCGGATTGACCAGCATCATACCGAGAACCTGATGGGCGCGGTGAGCCGCAACGGCAAGTGGCTGGTCGGATACACCTGGAGCGTCGAACCGGCGGCGTTGATGAGCAACTGCGGCAACCCCTGCCTCCACACCGGCACCGGCTTCAGTCCGGAAATCCCGCCCGGCGGTTCCTTTACCTGGCGGGGGAAAATTTATCTGCTGCCCAACAACCCGGACGAGTTGCTGCGGCGCTATCGGGCGGACCAGCAATCCTGGAGGCGGGCCGGGGAACCGCGGACCGGACGGGTGGGCATCACGATTCAGGAGCAAGGCAGCGCCCAGCCTCTGGCGGCCCGCGTTCACCTCAAGGATGCCGCCGGCCAGCCCGTCAAGGCCCCCGGATTGCCGTTCTGGCACGACCATTTCGTTTGCGCCGGTCGCGTGGAGCTGGAGCTGGCGCCCGGCGACTACCGCTTTGAAATCGAGCGCGGCCCGGAATACCGGGCGGCGACGGGCGACTTCAGTGTCCGGGCGGGTTCCGGATTGTTGCTGACCAATATCCTGCCTCGCATTGCTCATCTGGCGGCGGAGGGGTGGTGGAGTGGCGATTTGCATGTGCATCGCGACCCGGCCGAGGCGGAACTTTTGCTGGCGGCCGAGGACCTGCACCTCGCGCAATTCACGACGTGGTGGAACCAGCAAAACGTGTGGGCCGGCGGACCGTTGCCCGAGCAGCCCCTGCGGCGGTTCGCGGACCAACGGTTTGTCCACCTCCTGGCGGGAGAGGATGAGCGCGACGGCGGCGCCCTGCTCTATTTCAACCTGCCGCGGCCCTTCGACATCACCGGCGCGACCCGGCATTACCCGCATTCGCTGGTTTATGCCCGGCAGATTCGGCGGCAGGCGGGGGCCTGGATTGACATTGAGAAGCCGTTCTGGTGGGACGTGCCGGCGTGGCTGGCGGCGGGTGTGGGAGACTCCGTCGGCCTGGCCAACAACCACCAGCAGCGTGAGGGCATGCTCGACAATGAAGCCTGGGGCAAGCCGCGCGACCGCGCAAAATACCCGCCGCCTCACGGCAACGGCCATTGGTCGCAGGAAATTTACCACCACATTTTGAATGCCGGTTTCCGGCTGCCGCCCAGCGCCGGCAGCGCCAGCGGCGTGCTGCCCAACCCCCTGGGTTACAACCGCGTGTATGTTCAAGTGGACGGCGGGCTGACCTGGGAAAAATGGTGGGACGGCCTGCGCGCCGGGCGGGTGTTCGTTTCGAACGGCCCGTTGCTTCGCTGCCGCGCCAATGGACGCCTGCCGGGCGAAGTCTTCCGGGGCGAGCATGGCGGGTTGGAGGTTGACCTCGAGGCGCGGCTCAGTTCCCGCGACCCGGTGAGCCACCTCGAGATCATTCACAACGGCGTGGTTGCGCGCCGGGTGCCGTTTCGTTCCGACGCGGCGGTGCAAGACTTGGGGCGGCTGCGGCTGGCGGAGAGTGGCTGGTTTTTGGTGCGCGCCATCGCGGACGTCCCCCAAACCTTTCGCTTTGCCTCGACGGGACCGTTCTACGTGGAAGTGAAGGACCGGCCAAACCGCTCGAGCCCGGCCGCCGCGGCCTTTTTTCTGGACTGGACGCGCCAACGCATCGCGCAAATCGCCCTGCCGGACCCGCAACAGCAACGGGAAGTGCTTCAAGTTTATCGCGAGACTGAACAATTCTGGCTGGACCGGGCCGCCAGGGCCAATGCCCCATAGAGCCCGGCGTTCGCCCATCCGCTTTTGACCCCCATGAAAGGCAATTCCTCAGTCCGGTTGACGTGGCTGGCGGTGTGCTGGCTGGCCCTGCCAGGAACGGCCGTGCTGCTGTTCGCCCACGGCGTGGATGTCCCCAAGCCCACGGCCGCGGACCTGGCCCGCGTGCAACCCCCGTTGCCGGGCGCGGAGCATTTTGCCCGTGTGTTGCTGGAAACCTATCGGAACAAGTTGGACGCTGAACAAATGCGGACGCTGGACGAGCTCGGCGGCAGCCTGCGGCTGGCAGAGCAAATTCGAGCGGGCCAGGCGCAGGGGCTCGACCCGAAAGACGCCGAGTATTACCGCTGGCGCGCCGACGCCCACCTGCTGCGTCTCATCGAGCAGTTGCCCGACGTTGTGGCCCTCGACTTTCAGCCGGGCCGGCCGGCGCATAACCCCGACTCGCCGGTCGAGGTGGATCAGCAGTTCAATCTCGTGCTCTTAAAAGTCGTCACGGGAGACGGGGCGGTCCGGTTCGTGGTGCACGACATGGACCTGACCGGCGAACGGGACCCGCAGGCCTGCACGATTCCCATTGGTGCCCGCGGCACAACGTATGTATTGCTCCGCTTGGAGCACACGCGCACGGATCAGGCGGTGACTCACCTTGTCTTTCAAAGCGACCGAGCGGGCAGCCCGGGGTATCGGCACGCCCTCAAGTTTGTCTTCCGCCCCTCCGGTCAACTGGCTTTGGCGGTCCTGGATGAGAACGGACGGCCGACGCCCGTGCTGCTGCGCCTCACGGCGCGCGCCAGCCAGCGCTTGATCGAGCCTGCCGGCGCGTGCGACCTGCGTGAAATGATGAATGCCGTCACGGGCCTGCCCATTTATGGACCCGGCCGCGGCTACATGGTTTATATTCCCGGGCCTTTTCAAGGGCGCTATTGGGTGGTGCCCAAGGCTTTTGAGATGCCCCTGCCCGCCGGCGAGTACGAAATTCATGTTCTCCACGGGTTGGAGTACGAGCCGGTGCGGGAGCGCCTCCGGATCGAACCGGGAGGCTGGACGCGCAAGACGGTTCGGTTGCGGCGATGGGTGCACATGCCGCGCCGGGGCTGGTATTCGGGCGATGACCACGTGCATTCGCGCTTGATGAGCAGCGAAGATGCGGACCGGTTGATGGCCTTTACCCGCGCGGCGGATATCCATGTGTCCAACGTGCTGGAAATGGGCAACGAGATGCGCACCTGGTATGCCCAGCGGGGTTTCGGCCCCGAGTTCCGCGTGCGGGACGGCCTCCACTGGCTGGTGCCCGGCCAGGAGGACCCGCGCTCGCAACTCGGTCATGCCATCGGTTTGAACCTGCGTGCCAAGGTGCGCGATCTGGACCGCTACTACCTCAACGACTGGATCGCGGAGGAAATTCACCGCCAGGGCGGCCTGTACGGCCACACCCACGTTGGCAACAGTGAAGTCAAAACCCTCTTCACGGAGCGCCAGATGGCGCTGTTCACGCCCATGAACATCGTGGATTTCAACAGCATCCTGCAGACCAAACTGGGACTGGACCTCTTTTACGATTTCCTCAATCTCGGGTTCAAAATGACGGCCAGCGCCGGCAGTGACACCCCCTACGGGGGCACGGTGGGCTGTGTGAGGCTCTATGCCTGGTGCGGCCGCCGCGAATTCACGCCGGACCGCTGGTTCGAGGCGCTCCGGCGCGGCCACACGTTTGTCACCACCGGCCCGATGCTGGAATTCACCGTGGACAATGCCCTCCCCGGGGACGAGGTCCGGCTCAAGCCGGGCCGGCCGGTGCGGGTCAAGGCCCGGGCCTGGGGCCGGCCCGGCGCTTCCGCTCCGGCGAAGTTGCGCCTGGTGCAATTTGGCCGGGTCCTGCGTGAGGTTGAAGCCTCGTCCGCCGAGGAAACCGAGCTGCGCCTCGAGGCGAAAGTGGACGGCGGGTTCGGCTGCTGGCTGGCGGCTCACGCCACGGGGCAGGATGGGTCGGAGGCGCATTCCACCCCGGTTTATGTGCTCCGCGACGGTTTTCGCTTTTGGGACGTGACCCAGGCTGCCATGCTGATTCAGAAACAACTCGCGGTGCTGGATGAGATCGAGACTGCCGTCGCCGAGGCGGTGCGCGTCATGTCCACGGCGCGGCAGCCGCTTGATTACTGGAACCGCTGGCCCGCGGAGCAAGCGGTCCAGATTCGCCGTCGAATTGAAACGACCCGGCAGGTGTACACAGGCCTGTTGGCCACGCTCGACTCGGAACGCGCCGCCCGGACGCCGCGCCCACATCCGGGGGCGGCCGGCGAGGCGCTCGCGCCTCCGAAGCGTTAGGGCTTTATCCGCTTTATTCCTTATGATGAACATCCAAAAGCTTCCCCTCCTCAACCTGTGCATCCTCAGTCTGTGCGCCGGCGCTCTTCCTGCCGCCGCCGCCAGCCCCGCCTCCGCCCCGCCCCGGGCGGTGCCGCCCCTCCGGCAGTTCAAAGACTCGGTGCGGGTGGCTGTGGCCCAAATGACCCTCAAAGCCGAGGCGCTGAAACCCGGCGAAGACACCGTGGACGCGTTGATTCCCTGGATGAAACGCGCCGCCGGGGAAAAGGCGGACTTGCTCGTATTCCCGGAATATCTCCTGGGGGACTTTTATCTGCCCGACCGGCTGACGGACAAGCTGTGCCGGGAAGCCAAACGCCATGACCTGAACGTGATTGTCGGAGGCTGGGAACGGCTGCCGGGCACGGTGCTGCAACATCCGCCCGAGCCGGGCACCTACGCCAACACCGTCCTGGTGGTTGCTCGGGAGGGCAAAATCGCTGGCAAACACCGCAAGATGCACGCCGCAGTGGGGGCGTCTTCCCCGTATTTCTGGCCGCCCGAGCCGGGCGAGCGGGGCGAGAACACGATGGTCCTGGGAGCGGAAAACGGACTGGTCGAGCTGGACTTTGGCCGCGTGGGACTGCTCACCTGTTACGACGGCTACTTCTTTGAGAGTTTTCAAATGCCGTCCCTGCGCGGGGCCGAAGTGCTGGTGTGGGTCAACTCGCGCGGCGGCATGGTGGAACCCCACATCATCCAGGCCGCCAGTTTCATCACCTGCACCCATGTGGTCGCCGCCAACTCGTCCCACGGCTGTGGTTCGGCCATTTGCTCCTACCCCGGTTGGAAGCTGGACGCCGTGGCGCCGGTGTTGGGCTCCGAGGCGCTGATCACCGCCACCTTGAACCTGGCGCAGTTGCGAACGCAGCGCCTTAACAACCGCATGTTCCATCAGCGCCGGCCGGAAGCCTATCAAACGCTGGTGGAAAGATGGGAGCCTTGGAAAGCGTATCCCCAGCTCAAGCCCTTCGCCTATCCTTCACCGGCTGCCGCCGCCCACTGAGACTCCAAACCCCTCGTCGGTCCACCCAAGCCACGCCGCTCCCCCGGTGGCTCGGGTTCCGGACGGCGGTTGGGCACGGGCGTGACGGGCCTTGGGGCGCGGCTGCAACGGCCCGCCCCGCGGCGCCCCCCGTTCGGCTCAATACACTCATTTGCGGGTATTGAAAGAAGGGCTGGCCGGATTACCTTGCTCGCAGCACAAAGCAGTAGTTCCTGTCATGCGACCATGACTGGTGTTCTTCCCAGGTTCTGGGTGGGCGGATGCTGCCTGGCCCTGGCCTGGGCTGGCGCAGCGCAGACCCTCTTTCTGGACCCGATTGGCACCGGACCGGTGATCACCGTCACGGGAGGCGGGGCTCCCCCGTTTGCCTCGGTGGAACTGTTCAAGAATGGGGCGTCGGTGGGTTCCTTCCCGACAACCGCCCATGGCCAGTTCAACATCCCCAACCAGAGTGCCGCGGCCGGCGACGCCTTTTATGTCACCGCCTCGCAGGTGTGGCACTTCAACACTCTCGGCGACTCCGAGGCCTGGGGCGCGCTGGCCGGCGATGCGCTGGTTGTGGCCGGCGGCACGTTGCGGATGACCAACTCCACCGGCACGGACCTGTCCCTCACGCTTTATGGCGATGGCCTTGTCCGGACCCTCTCCCGCGTGCTGGAAATTCGCCTGAGGTTTCACGGCGCCGCCAGCCGGACCGGCAGCCTGGTGCTGCAAAGCGCCGGTCCCAACGGGGTGGCGGGCGGCGGAGACGACCGCAGTTCGGCCATTCTCAACACTTTCACTTGGGCGCCGACGACCGCCTTCCAGACGCTGATGTTTGATTTGGGGATTGACCACGCCGGGGCCGCCACCTGCTGGGGGGATGGGTCCCCTCCCCTCAGCATCAGTTTCTACGTCCCGAACACGGCGGTTGGCGATGCCATCGAAATTGATTTCATCCGCCTGTCCGAGCTCTTTGATTGGGGCTTCGACACCGCGGGCGATTGGGCCGAGTGGCAGGGCAACAGCCGCACCGTGCTGACACCGGGCGCCCCGGGCCTCCTGCGGCTCGAGTCAACTGCGGCCGGCAGCGTCGCCATGTCCCGTCCTTTCCGAAACATAGACTCCGGGCATTTCACGCGCCTGGTCTCCCGCTTTCGAGTGGTCACCGCCAGCCAGCCGAATCTGTTTGGCTGGAATTATTTCAGCAACCCCGCCAATTACGCTGCCGGCGGTTTCCAGAGCGGCATGGCCGCGAACGGCAGCTTGCTTGAACTTGTCCTGAACCTGAGCGGTACGCCCCTGTATGGGAACCCTTGGGGGGCGGGTGGGGGAGCCACGCTCAACTTTCCGCAGGAAGCCTTTGTCCCCTTCTTTGCCGCGGCCGCCGGTGAGTTTGCGGAAGTGGATTACATCCGGCTGGCTCCGGCCGCGCCCTGGGGACCCAGCCCGACGGTGGTCGCTTCGGGCGCTGCCAGCCCTCCGGTTTACTACCTCAGTTCCAGCAGTGGCAGCGATTTCAATTCCGGTCGCACGCCGTCCCAGCCTTGGGCGACATTTACAAACCTCGACGGCCTCACGCTGGGGCCCGGCTCCGCCGTGCTGCTCAAACGGGGCGACACGTGGAACCCAGGCCAACTGCGGCTGACCGGCAAAGGCGCGCCGGGGAGTCCCATCACACTCAGCGCCTATGGCGAGGGCCCCAGTCCGGTCCTCACCGGACTGAACCGGACCAACGCCGCGTGCGTTGTTTGGGAAAACCCTTCGCACGTCCGCATCCAATCCCTGCACTGCAGGGATGCCAAGGTGGGCCTCTACCTGCGGTTCAGCGGCGGCAACACCGACGGGACCGGGCCCATGTTCAACAACCGCGATGTGCAGGTGACCGCGTGTCACTTCCAGAACATGAACGCGGTGTGGAGTGCGCCTGACGGCAGCATCACCGTGCCCCCGCCTTATGAGCTTTCCTGGGGGGCGGGCATCTGGCTGGGCGGGACCGTCCCGGCCCCACCCGGCGGCCCCTGGCCCTCGGAGTTCACCCGGATTCTCGATGACTTCTCGGTCACGCACTGCGGATTCGAGGATTGCAGCACCGGCCTGGGCATGAATTTCTATTATCCCGCCATTTACCGCAGCCGCTTTACCAACTTCCGCTTCGAGGATTCCTGGGTCACCGGCTGCGAAAACGGGTCGTTCGCGTTGTTTTACGTGGATGGCGGCGCCGTCCGGCGCGTGGACACCTGGCGGGGCGGCGCCGGTTTTTATGCCACCGGCACCACGGGCGGTTTCATCCAGCACAGCCGGAACGTGGTCATCGAAAACTGTGAGTTCGCCGGCAACCAACGGAACGGCAGCGGCAACGACGGCTGCGGTTTCGATTACGAGGGCAACACCGAAAACGTGTGGTTCCTCAACAACGTCGTGCGCGACAACGACGGCTCGGGCATGCTGCTCATCAACTCCGGCGGGGGCAACCAGGCCTTCGTCATGAACAGCAACACGTTCTGGAACAACTGCCGCAACCCGAAGGACAGCGGGCAAAACAGCGAACTGCGAGCCAGCGCCGGCAACAGCGGCTCGTTCAGCAACAACGGGGTTTACCGCGGCGCCCCCAACTCCGTCGGCACCCCGGCCATCTACAATGACGTGACCCGCTGGATCAGCTACACCGGCGGGGCGGCCACCCGCACCGGCACCTCCTACGCGGTGGTGAACGCGCGGCCGCGACAGTGGGATTTCACCAGTTCCGTCGAAGGGTGGGGCAGCGCCAGCCAGTGGGACGGCTTCGCTGCCAGCGGCGGCGCGCTGGTGGGCGTCTCCAGCGGCGCGGACCCCCGGGCCGAAAGCCCCCCCACGTGGGTCAACACGCGCGAGCGGCGCTGGGTGCGTGTCCGCATGAGCCAGACCGCGGGCCATTGGGCTCAGGTGTTCTTCCGGCTCGAAACCGATGCCACCTTCACCGAGTCCAAGTCGGTCTTCTTCCCCCTCATCGCCGATGGGCTCCTGCGCGATTACGTGGTGGACATGGGCCAGTGCGCGGCTTACCAGGGCGTGGTCATCCAATGGCGGCTGGACCCCACGGACACGCCCGGTTCGGTCATGGCGATTGATGCGTTTGCCGCCGAAGCCAGCCCTTATCTGGCCGCCGTCACCGCCGTCTCGGCCCGCGAGCTGGATGTGCGCTTCAACCAGCCCATGCTGCCTTCGGGCGGAGTCTTTGATCCGGCGAACTTCACGCTTGCCGGCCCCGGCCGCGGCACCCTCGCCAGCCAGCCCTCCTCGATCTCCCTGCTCGCCACAACCAACGGACCGGTTTACCGGCTCACTTGGAATTCCGGCGCCATGAATGGGGGCACCGCCATTCTCACTGCTGCCAACGCCCTGAGTGCCCGCGGGCTGCCCCTCTGGAGTGGAAGCCAGCTCAGCTTCCGCACGGTCAACGGCATCTTTGCCTCGCAGCCGCCGCGCATCACGTCCGTCGGCCGCGTCGCCAACTCCCTCATGCTCAACGGAACCCACGGGCCTCCCGGCGGCCTGTTTCAAGTCCTTTCCACGACCAATCCGGCGGCGCCACCGCCCTTCTGGCAGCCCATGCTTACCAATCTTTTTAACCCCGACGGCTCCTTCCAAACGCTCCTGCCGGTCCATCCCGCCGAACCTCAACGGTATTACCGTTTGCTCACCCCATGAAAAGCCTCGCCCCACTGACGGGATTTTGGCTGAAGCTCGTCCCGGGGGTCTGGCTGGCGGCCGTGTTCGTCGTCCTGGGCCCGCCTCGTGGCTCGGCCGCCGGGGTCCCCGCGGCGCACGGCATCATTCATTTCTATGAACCCAAGCCGACTGACCGTCCTCCCGCCGACCTGAACGATCCCGTGATCGCGGGAGCTGAAGCCGTTTTTTGGTGGGGCGACCTCGAACCGCGGGAAGGCGCTTACGAGTGGTCGCGGGTGGATCGGGAACTCCAGCGCTGGCAGGGCGCCGGCAAGCAACTGGACATCCGTCTGGGCACCGCCCACATCGGGCCAAACCACAGCCCCGCCTGGCTTTACGACCAATACCACGTCCGCCGCATCGGCCGGGGCCATTGGTGCGATGCCGAAGACGGCCTCGGCCTCTACAGCCTGGGCCCGCGAGGACGGCGCACCGAGCAGCCCGGCGAGGTGATTGCCGGCCGCGCTTCCCTCGCCTCGGCTGTCGGTGGCCGCGAGGAGGAGCCGGTGTTGCTGCTGCAGCAGCCGGGCCTGTTCGCTCCCGAGACTCTTTACTCCCTTCAGTTTGATTATTATTCGACCACGGGAGCCACCGGGTGGGTGGCGCTGGCGAGCGCTTCCATCGGCCTGACCAACCGCCGCGAATTCAGGGCCGCCGCCGGGGAACGCGGCAGCTACTCCTTTCCTTTCACCACGCCCGCGGCGCCGGACGCGCATCTGCTGTGGGGCCTGGCTGGCCCGGGCCACTTGAGCCTGGATAATCTCAACCTGCTGCCGGTGGTGAATCAACCGCCCTTGCATTCCGACGGTGCGGAGGCGGGCCTGCGGTACTGGGTTCCGACCGAGATCGCCCGGGTGACGCGCGATCCCGCCCTGGCGCTTGCAGGCAGCGCCGCCGTTCTGCTCTCCAACCAGGCGCCGGGTTACGTGGCCGGGCTGTTGAACCATCCGCAGACCTTCCCGATTCTGCGCGGCCAGGGCTACAGTGCCACGTTCCAGTTCAAGGCTCTCACCGACGCCACCGTCCGCCTGCGGCTGATTTCGCACGCGCCGCCCTTCGATCTGCTGGATGAGCAGGTCATCACGCTCCGAGCCGGCGACACCGGCCAGCAGCGGTGGCATTATCCCGCGTTTGTCTGGCGCGACGAAACCCGGCTGGAACTCGGCCTGAATGGGCCGGGGCAGGTGGTCATTGATGACCTGCGCTGGGCGCGTTGGAGCGACCGCGTCACGTGCTACCCCGATTACTTCAATCCCCTCTTTCGCGAAAAATGGGAACGATTCGTGACCGCGTTTGCGCGGCGCTATGCCGGCCATCCTGGCGTGGGCAGAATCTCGGTGGGCGGATTCGGCCGCTGGGAGGAGGTCATTCTCGACGACGACGTTCCGGGCCTGCTGGATGCCCAGTGGCTCGCCCGCGGTTTCAGCACCGAACGATACCTCGCGCACATTTCCTGGTGCATGGACCTGTACCAACGCCTCTTCCCCCCCCATCCGCTTCGCATTTGCCTCGCCTATGGGCTGAAACGCCAGAATGATCAGGACCTGGTCTATCGCCGCGTGGCGCAGGCCGCCGTGGCGCGCGGAATCGGTCTCAAACAAAACGGCCTCAGTGAAAAGTACGGGGCATGGGACGACATTACCAGCGCCCCCTACCTGTTCAACCGCTATCGGTTTCACCCCGGCATCTCGCTCACCTATGAAACCGGCGGACAGATTTCGCGCGTTTCCCCGCATTACGCCCAAGGGCACCCCCTGTCCGTGCTGAACCGCGCTCTCATTGACGGCGCGCACTTCCTCTTCCTCTACGGCACCGATATCCACTCGCGCCATGTTCACAAATACCTGGCCTACACGGCCGACACGCTGGGCGCGCCGTTGTTGACCACCTTTTACTCGCGTCTGGGCGACTTCTCCCTGGTCATGGAACACAGCCCCTCGCCGCAGGAGTATCGCAACCAATGGCTCGGCTTGCGGGAATATCCGACCGAGGGAGCCGCGCCCGCGCTCAGTTCGGTCGGCGGACAGGCCTGCGCCGCGACCCGCCCCGGCGCGCCGCACCTGGTTTTCGATGTGGACGACCGCCAGCAATATCACGGCATGTATGGCGTCGTCTGCTCCGTCGAATACCTCGATGACGGCCACGATCAGTTCGAAGTCAATTGCTTCAACCAATTCTCCCGCGCCTGGGAAAAGCTCGGTCACGTCCGCAAGACCGGCACCGGCTCCTGGAAGCGGGCTTCCTTTCTGAAGCCGGATTGGTGTCGCAGCCCGCGCGGAGATGGCGAGGATGTTCACGCCGATCTGGTGGTCAACGACCTCGGGGACGGCGTTGAACATATCGCCGGTGTGGACCTGGCTTTTGTTCCCGCGCGCGAATGGGGCCGCAAGCTGATCCAGTCGCGCGAGCCGTCGGCAAAACATGCGGTGCTGACTGCCCCGCTGGCTTGCGAAATCGAAATTCCTTCCTCCGCGACCCTGCACTGGCTCGCGGTGCCCCTCTGGACCCGCGGCTGGGAGCGCGCCGCCCTGCGCGGCCGAATCGTGGCGCTCGCCGAATCCGGCGAGGTGGTGGCCAGCGAGAAGGACTATCCCCTGCCGGCGGACGGCGACTGGTTCGAGCTGCCCCTTACCCCCGTCCCCAACTGCCGGCGTTTTCGTCTCGAGCTGCCCAACCCTGCCGGCCAGGTGGGCGTTTATCTCGACAACGAGGACCAGCTCGCCTACCGGGCGTGGCAGTATGCTGTCAACCCCGTCCAGCCCCTGGAGCAGGGTGCTCGCCGCGAATCGGGTGGCGCCTGTGAAATGGTGTTTGCTGCCGCGGCCCCGTTTGCCGGCCTGCGCCTGAGCATCCCCGCCGACGCCGTGTCAGGGCGCAGCGCTCAAGTCCATCGTCGGCTCGGCGGGAACGAATGGTCCTTGCCGATCACCCGTCAAACTTGTGCCGGAAACCACCGCGGCGGCGCTCTTGAGCTCTGGTTTGAACCGCAGACGGCCGGGGATTACAAACTCGTCCTGCTCCCCCTGCGCCCGGAAGCCTCGACCGCTCCCGGCATGGACGGCGCCACGCTCGAGATTCTGGAACTGGTCCGGCGCCTCCCACCCGCTCCCTCCACGCTCACGCCCCCGGCCGGCGGCAGAGTGTTGTTCGAACCCGCCGGCGCCGAGGCCTTTTCCCTCAAGCCGCAGGCCCTGAGGCTCCGCCAAACGACTTCCCCGGCGATGACTTTCGAAATCCAGGACGCCCCCGCCGCACTGGAATTCACTCCCGTTGAGCCGTTCACCGCCCGGCCCGGCGACACGTTGTGGTTCGAGCTGGCTAATCATTCCGGCGTTCCCTTGTGCCGCGTATTCTGGGCCGGCCGGGAGCAATCCTTCACCCCCGCCCGTTCCGCGCTGCTGCCGCTGGTGCAGAATGACGCGCGGTTGCGACAATATGCCTTCGCCATCGGTCAGGAGGAAACGTGGCGGGGACCGGTGGAGCGCCTTCGCTTGGAGTGGCTGGCCGGCCCCCCGCGCGGCTCCATTCAACTGGGCCGGATTCTCCTCGCCCCGGTCGCCGAATCCGGGCGGTAATCCCGCGGCGCCACGCAGGAGCCCCACTCATGACTTCCACGGCACTGAACTAATGAACCGTCCGCGACAACGACCGTCTGATTCACGGGCGACTGCTCACAGGACGTGGCAGGTGCTGCGAAAAGTTCCGTGGTTTGTTGGCAGATTCTCAGCGGCCAAGATGTCAACTGCGTCGAGGATATGGACCCCGCAGAGCTCCCCCCGCCCTGTGTAAATCTTCTCCTTGAGCTCAATAGTTAAAACCGTGTTGAGGGCTAGCACGGGAATGATCCGGCGACATGTGTTGATCCTCCTGCCGAACCAATCCTCCGCGATTGAGGGGATGCGGCTGAACTCTTCCGGGTGTGCCTCAAGATCGAACCCTGTATTCTTCGACTGGTAAAAAGCGATGGGCCCGCCCCATCCCCGACCCAGGATAATAAAGCCATCGGCACCAGAGTCTCCGTTGCGGCTGAAGTCTCTCGGCCAAGCAGCACCTTGCTCGTAAGGGAGCAACTGCGACCGATAATGTCGGATGGTCCTTTCAGCGCCCATGCCGGGGTTTTCGCGTGGTGAGCCAACGCACACGCCCCAGCCTCCGATCAGCTTGTGGAGCGCACGAAAGGCTCGCTTTTCGAATTTAGATGCTTCGGGATTCCCCTGCCGGATGACGCGGCTGAGGCCTGCCACCTGGATGGCGAGCTGAAACTGCCCTGGACTGACAGTGAGGGCTTGGTGAGAGTCGTCGATTTCGAAAGGATAACTGAGCCCTCGCTGTTGGAATGCTCGTTTAGCGAGGTCAGTATACCGCGGAAGGTCCTTGAGTCGCTCGCCTATCTCCAGGACGTCGTCAACCGGACGTCCGTGGAGCGCTTCCTCCTCTCCTTCACCGACATCAGTCGCGAAGTTTGACGGCCCCGGGGCGAGGGTAAACTCGCTCATGGTGCAGCCGGTGTCGATGGCTTCAACTTCCAAAGCCCGCGCCTCGTCAATGAATGACAAGTCCAGCGTAGCCATTATGCCTGGCTCGCCTTTATGCTTTTGGCCCGCACCTCGAGGCTGCCTGTAAATTGCTGCAGCGCACTCTCTAGCTCCTTGTGCGCACCCCGGATTTCTTCGAGGCCCTTTTGGTCAACTTCGGATAGTCCGGTGCCGGCTCGCTGAATTGATTTCTTTGCTCGCTGCAGGTGAGCGATGACGGTGGCACCCGCAGCCTCGAGTTCTTCCAAGGCTTCGCTCAAACTGGAACCATTCTCAAGGGCATTGGTTGCCCGGGGGTCTCCAAGGCACCTGTTGAGATCCGGGATGTCGCGGATGCTATTGATGACCGGTCCTTGTTTCGTTTTGGGGTTCCCATACAGCCAAGTGACCAGCTTCTCGAAGCGGTCCTCATCAAAGCCCGGCGACTCGAGTGGGTCCGCGTTCTCTGTAAGCTTCAAGTATGCTTTCGTGTTGCTGCGTCGAATAGCGTCACCCAGATGCCAGAATATGGTTTCGCTGTCAGCGCCGGAGGTTGGCAGGGAGAGCCCCAGCTCATGAGCCTTTTCGAATAACCTCCGAGTAAGAAGGGTAAGACGGAGCGCAGGAGTACTTGTATTGGTGAGTCTGCCGGCCTCGCGCAAGCGGGCGGCGGGGTCGTTGTCTTTGCTTGCCCGTAGGACGCGCTCGACGAAAGCGCCCTTTGCTGCCGTAGTCCAATCCTTCGTTTTCGAAAGGTGGCGCAAGCCAAGGTAAGCAAGCAGTTGGCGCTCATCCCCCTCGAAAACGAGGCATGGGACACGGGCAAGTCCGTGGCGAGCGAAAGCCGCTTTAATCTCTTGGTCGTTGGAAACGCGCATGGAGCGCAAAGCCGCAAGACGGCGGTTGCCTTCCACGACCACAAAGTTAGTGCCCGGTTTCCCCCGTCGTACAATTAGGGGCTCATAAGGAATGAAGCCGTTTTCGATAAACGACGGAACGAGCTCCTGAGCCCTCATTTCGCCGCCGAGGAGGAATTCCTCTATCCGAGCCTGTGACGCCGCCCGGCCCAATCGCTCCACCGTTCGAGGGTTGTCGGGATCGAACTCAAGACTGGTGAGCTCGATTGGCTGTGGCTTGCCCTCCCGCAGCCTCGAATTTGAAGGCTGTTTTGGTTTAGTGCTCGTCTTAGCCGGAACGATTCAGTTGAGCCCTCATTTTTTTACGTCTTTCCAAGGTTCATGCTTTAAGTGACCCAACTGCATTGCAGTTCGGCAAAGCCAGCAATTTGTTAAGGATTTCGCGAAACCAGTTCCGATTCTCCTTACCATGAACCGCCAGTTTGAGGGTGGGTTTGCCCTGTGGGCGGCTCCAGACCGCTGCTCGTGAAAACAATCGCCAACGCAGGGTGCTGAGCTGGCAGACTTCCAACTGTCCCAGCTTGCGTTGGAGCAGCACGCAGAGATTGTAAGCCAGGATCGCCAGATGGTGCAGCGCTTCAGTGCCCCAGAAGTTTGAAACGCATAGCCGCTTGATCCCGAACTGATCCCCAAGCTCTTTGATGCGGTTTTCCAAATCGGCTCGCCCATTGTAGCGCCGCCACACTTCCAAAGGGCTCACCGCTGCGGGCAGGTTTGTAATGAAAGCCTGAAACCGGTAGCCCGGAACCTCCAGCAACTCCTTGCCGCCTGCCTCAGGCCGTTGTGCAATCCGCTGCCGCACCACGATAAGCCGTTGGCCAACTCGATGCCACGGCACCTCCTGGACCTCCAAGCCATCCACTTGGGTCCTGTCCCACGCCGGATCATCATGCCGGCAGAGGCTCTGCACCTTCTGGGTCAGCCGGGCGACAAAGATGTAACGCAACCCCAACTTCTCCGCACTTTCCACCACGGAATTATCGCCAAAGCCACTGTCCCCACGCACCAGCCCAATCCGAAGGTGCTTGGGCAGGTTCGTAACCGTTTGCCGCAGAAACTCTGCCGCCCCGTTTACGCAAGCACTATCCCCTCGCCGCAACCAGTAACCGGCAATCATTTTCGGCTCGGCCAAACCCGCGATCAAAGGACGATGACACGGCTTGAGCCCCTGCCGCGTATAGCCAATGCGCACCCCCTCCTGATGCCCATCCTCATGCAGCAGCGCCCAGGAATCCAGATCCAGGGTGTAGCCTTCGGCGCGGGAAGGCAGAGCGTGCACGGCTTTCGGATGCAACCCGTTGAGACGGTTGCAATCGCTCTGCTTAAACACCCCGAAAAACCGGCTCAAGGTCGACTGGCTGGCCACCGCTTCAATCCCCAGCACGGGAGCAATCGCGCCGTCGCTTTGCAGCCAGGCTACCCGCGAAAGTTTGTCGGCCCCGCAAACAATCCCTCCCAAGCAGCCTAATGCCACGTCGGTTGGATCGTAAGCATTGGGACTGCTGGGCTCATGGGGCAGCACCTCCCGCAGTTGCTGCCGGACCGCTCGCTGCTTGAGATGTTGCGACCAAATCGCCATGCCGCCGTAAGCGGTCAGACGCTGATCCGTAAACGAAATCCGGATGGACGACTCCCCGTCTTTGGTATCAACTTGAAGCCGCACCGTTTGGTTTGCCTCCTGTCGAGGCTCGGAACGTGAGTTTTTCATATATCCCACAGTTCGCCATACGGTGCATTACAATTTCAATCTGAATCGTTCCGGCT
>JARKQH010000029.1 GCA_029974925.1 Verrucomicrobiota bacterium | reverse complement strand
GATCTTGCCGGGTGACCTGGACGCGCCCACGATGGCAACCGATTTCGGGCTGAAGAGCGCGTCAAGGTGCATGTTTACTCCAGAAGAAGATCCGCGCCGGGCGAGCGGGCGCCGTCTTGCGCGCAGACAATCCGGAAACTTACCGGCGTGACGTTTCCGGGCGCGCGTGTTCGCAGGCCATTACAACTTTCGTTCCAAAAGCAAGCGTCAATGAAATGCGAAGGTTACGGTCCCGTGTCGTGTCCGGTGCGCCGGATTGCCGGTTTGAATCCGGAAAAACGGACCGGGCATGGGGCCTGTTCCGTCCGGATGTCCGGACAGTTGGATGAAGCTCACATACAGCATATGCCCCATGGCAGGCATCGAGTCAATGAAACGGCTGAAATGCGCATTTCGCCGTCTCAACGGCAGGGGGAGGGGACGAAATGCGCGCGTCCCCACGGATGCCCAGCCCGGCCGGGGGGACGCCTTCAAGGGCGGCTGGGGAAGAGGCCAGGACCGTGCGCTCGGGTTCGGAGGACGAAGCGGGGGCGGTGGGCTAGGAGGCTTCCTGGTTCGCGGGCTTCTCGATGACCAGGCCGGGCAGGGTGAGCAGGGTGCGCCGGGCCTTCTTTCGGCGGCGCTCGAAGATCTCGGGGCGCGAGCCCAGCCTGAAGCGCCAGAGCGGGCAGGGGTCGAAGGGGGCTCTGCACGAAGGCGAGGCCGCGCAGGCGCGCACCTGTTCGCGGTTGCCGCAGCAACAGGCCAGGCACTGGCGGCGGATGGTCCTCACGGGCGGGCGCGCGGCTTCCCCGGCCTGGCCCAATCGGTAGGCGTGCAGGGGGCAGTCCGTCTGCGCGCACTCCGAGACCAGGACATAGGAGCCGCCCATGCAGGCGACGCAGAACTTGCGGATGGATTCGGCCGCTGAGAGCTTTCGCGTGTGCGCGCCGCTCATCGGAACCTGCCTTGTGGTGGTGTCGCCCGCCCCGGAGCCGGGGCGCCGCCAGGGCGTCGGGCGCTTCAGGCCCACTAGTCTTTTCCTGGGGCAAAACGCAAGACCGGTGATGGCCCCCAAGGGCCGGACAGCAGGATTTTTCCCCTCGCGGTCCGCAATTCCCCGGCGTTCGCCGCCGGATGCGGGGCAGGGGCGGCCTGGCTAACGCCCCGCGAGGGAGAGCGGCAGGCGGACGGTGAAGCGCGCGCCCGCGCCCGGCGAGGAGTCCACTTCCAGCGAACCCTTGTGGTTGTTGGCGACGATGAAATAGGAGACGGAGAGCCCGAGCCCCGTGCCTTCCCCCGGGGGCTTGGTGCTGAAGAACGGCTCGAAGATCCT
>JARKQH010000010.1 GCA_029974925.1 Verrucomicrobiota bacterium | reverse complement strand
GGAATGAGTTTGGGCGGGGTTCACGATGAGCCCATTATGCCGCCGGGCGGCGTGGCTTCAAGCTTCGATCAAGGGCCGGGGCCCGGCTGGGGCAACCGGCGAATGGGTTTGCGGGGTGGAAGGTTTGCTTGGATTTTTCCGGCAGCGGGATACGCTGAAAACATGAACCGGGACCAGGTCGCGGACATCTTGGTGGAAATCGGCACGTTGCTTGAGTTGAAGGGCGAGAATCCCTTCAAGGTCCGGGCGTATGCGAACGCCGCGCGCGCGCTTCAGACCCTGGCCGAACCGCTGGAGAAACTGGTCAGTGAGGGGCGGTTGGGAGAAATTCCCGGGATTGGCGAGGCGTTGCAGCAGAAGATCACCGAACTGGTCACGACCGGCCGCCTGGCCTATTACGAGGACCTGAAGAACTCGATCGCTCCCGGGCTGGTGGCCATGCTGGAGATTCCCGGCCTTGGGCCGAAGAAAATCCAGGCGTTGCACCGCGAACTGGGGATTGCGAGCGTGGAAGCGCTCGAGAAAGCCTGCCGGGAAGGGAAGGTGGCGGGACTGAAGGGATTCGGCGAGAAGACCCAAACCAACATTCTTGAGGGAATCGAGCGGCGCCGCACCTATGCCGCCCGGCATTTGCTGGCCGAGGCCCTGCCGCTGGGGGAGGAACTGCTGGACCAACTGCGGGCGCATCCCGATGTCATCCGGTGCAGCACCGGCGGGAGCCTGCGGCGCTGCCGGGAAACGATTGGCGACCTTGATTTGCTCGCCTCGTCGAAAAAGCCGCAGGCGGTGCTGGACCACTTTGCCGGCCTGCCCGGCATTTCGAAAGTCATTGCCAAGGGTGAGACGAAGGCAAGCGTGGTGCTGGATTGCGGCATCCAGGCCGACTTGCGGGTGGTGAGCGACGCCGAGTACCCGTTCGCGCTCATGTATTTTACCGGCAGCAAAGAGCACAACATCGTGATGCGACAGCGGGCGATCGAGCGCGGCCTGCGGCTTAACGAATACGGCCTTTTCCGCTCCCAGAGCGAGACGCGCGATCCGGCGCTGCGGGTCGCCTGCCGCACCGAGGAGGAAATCTACGAGAAACTGGGATTGCATTACATTCCGCCCGAGATGCGGGAGGACGCGGGCGAATTCGCGCTGGCGGAGCAGGGACCGCTGCCGCGGCTGTTGGAATGGACCGACCTGAAAGGCTCATTACACAATCACTCGACCTGGAGCGACGGGCACCAGACGCCGGCGGAGCTCGCCCGCTCCATGGCGGACCTGGGCCTGGCTTATTGGGCGGTGACCGACCATTCCAAGGCCTCGTTTCAGGCCAACGGTTTGGATGCGCGCCGGCTCCGGCAGCAGGTCCGGGAAATCCGGGAGATTAATCTGCGACTGGCCGGCGAGGGCGTGGAGTTCCGGCTGCTGACAGGCACCGAGGTGGACATTCTCAAGGATGGGCGGCTGGATTTTGCGGACGACCTACTGGCGGAGCTGGACGTGGTTATCGCCAGCGTTCATCAGAGCTTTAACCTTTCGGAAGCGGACATGACACGGCGAATCATTGCCGCCGTGCAGAACCCGCTCGTGCATATCCTGGGACATCCGACCGGGCGGTTGCTACTCGAGCGCGAGCCCTACGCAGTGGACTCGCGGGCGGTGATTGACGCGTGCGCCGCGACCGGGACGTGGATCGAGCTGAACGCCAGCCCTCTGCGGCTGGACCTGGACTGGCGGCTGTGGCCCTATGCCAGGTCCAAGGGAGTCAAGTGCGTCATCAACTGCGACGCGCACCGGCTCGAGCATGCCGAGTTCCTGCGCCTCGGGGCGGCCGTGGCGCGCAAGGGTGGGCTGACCCGCGCCGATGTGGTGAACGCGCTTCCGCTGCCCCAGCTTCAGAAGGAACTGGCGCGCAAGCGGCGCCGGAACTGAATCCCATGCAAACTTCCCCCCGTCGGTTGGACCCGGCCGCCAGCGCGCTGGCGGTGATTGATATTCAGGAAGAACTTCTGCCCGCCATGTGCGACCCGCAGCCCGTGGCGCAAAACGCGGCGCGGCTGGTCCGGGGCGCGCAAGTGCTGCAGGTGCCGGTTCTGGTCACGGAACAATACCGAAAGGGTTTGGGCGGCACCGTGGCGGAAGTGGCGTCCGCGCTGGGCGAATTTGTCCCGTTGGAGAAACTGGCTTTCAGCGCCTGCGGCGCGGCCGGGTTTGTCGAGGCCCTCAAGACGCACCGGGTGCGCGACGTGGTCCTGTGCGGGATTGAGGCGCACGTCTGCGTGACTCAAACCTGTCTGGACTTGCTCGACGAGGGATTCCGCGTCCTGGTCGTTGCCGACGCCACCGCGTCCCGCACGCGGCAGAACCTGGAGATTGGGCTCGGACGAATGCGCGATGCGGGGGCGTGGATCGGCTCGACCGAGATGGTGCTGTTTGAGTGGTTGGGGCGGGCGGGCACCGACCAGTTCAAGCAGATTCTGAACCTGGTGAAGTAATCTCCCCCGGACGCCCGCGCCAGCCGCGGTCAGTCGAGGCGTTTGACCCGGATGTTCTTGTACCGGATCACGCTCTTGGGATCATGGCCCTGGAGGGCGAAGGTGCCTTCGCTCAGCTTCCGGGCGAAGTCCCGGCCGGGTTGCGCGCCCGGCGGTTCATTGTATTGGAAGATGCGCTTGCCATCCACAATCACCGTGATGCTGTTTCCCTGCACAATGATCTCCTGCGTCCACCATTTGTTGTCCTGAGCGGGGGCGGTGCCGATGTTGACCAGGCCGTAGAGGCTGCCGGTCTTGATCCAGTCACTGTGGGTGTTGTTGACCTGGCATTCAAAGCCCGCCCGGGGCCAGTCCCGCGCCTGGTATTGGGTGTGGAAATAAATGCCGCCGTTGGAATTCGGCTCGGTCATCACTTCCACCTTCAAATGGAAATTCTTGAAGGGCTTTTCGTCCCCGACATAGAAAAGATGGCAGCGCGGGCCGGCGGCCACAAACGCCCCGTCTTCGATCTTCCACGTGTCCTTGTTTTCCTCCGCGGTCTTCCAGCCGTTGAAGGTCTTGCCATCCATGAGCGGAACAAAACCTTCTTCATCAGCGGCGAAAGTGCACCCGGTGGCGCCGACCAGGCCCGCGACAATTAATGCCAGGCAAAATTGACGTTTCATGAGCCGCGAGGCTAGGCGTCCGGGGCCGGGAATCAAGCCAAAATGATTCTCGACAACAAATGGGGCGCGGGGATTCCGGTGGCGTTTGCCTCAGGGCGCAGCCGCGGCGGCCCGGGCGGGGCGCAGGTGTTGGTCGAAAAAGTCTCGCACCCGTTCCTGCACCTCCGGGCCAAAGCCGTTCCCGTGGCCGCCCCCTTTGACAAGGTAAAGGCTGGCCTCGACGCCGGCCTTCTTGAGGGCCTCGTGCAACAGGATGCTTTGCTGGTGAGGAACCAGCGGGTCGGCATCGCCATGCACCAGCAGCATCGGGGCGTCATCGGGGGTGACATAGTTGATCGGGCTGGCGCGGCGGGCCTTTTCCTTGTTCTCCTGGACCGCTCCGCCAATGAGGAGCGATTCCGGGGAATCCGGCGCGTCATGGTTCATGCGGCTGTTGGGGCCGGCTTGGGCTCCCATCAGGAGCAAATCGGTGGGGCCAAAGAAGTCCACGACCGCCTGTACCCGGCTCGAGACGGAGGGGTGGGGGCCCTGGTCGAATTCCGCAATGCCGCCGGTGGTGGCCAGGAGGGCCACCAAGTGGCCGCCAGCCGAGCTGCCCCAGGCGCCGAAGCGGTTTGGGTCGAGGTGGTATTCCTGCGCGTGAGCGCGGAGCCAGCGAATCGCGGCCTTGCAATCCTGGATTTGCGCGGGAAAGGTGGCGTGCTGGCTGAGCCGGTAGTTCACACTGGCCACGGCGTAGCCGCGCGAGACGAAACGCGCGGCCGGGCAGTTGTCTTTGCTGCCCGCCCGCCAGGCGCCCCCGTGAATCCAGACAATGAGCGGGAGGTTATCCCCGCCCTTCTCCGGAAGATACAGATCAAGCTTTTGTCGCTCGTGACCGCCGGGGACATATTCCAGGTCGCGGAGGACTTTGGCGCCGGGCGGCGTGGCTGGGCCTCGAGCGGGGCGGTCAGCCGGCGGAGGGGCGGGCTGCCCGGTGGCGGGAAGCCCCGCCAGCAACAGAGCGGCGGCGAGGGTGAGCAAAGTCGTTTGATTCATAAGCCAAGCAAAGACCGGTGAGCGACACTTGTAAGGACGGCGGAGCGTTGGGCGCGGTTACAGGGCCTGCTGGAGAATCTCGGTCAGTTCCGCCGCCGTGAGCGGAATGGGGTTGGCTTTCATGCTGCTGGCTTGGGCGGCCTTTTCGACCAGCACCGGGATTACGGCCGGCGTAATGCCATAAGCGCCCAGTTTCGGAATCCGCAAGTCCCTGACCAGGCTCAGAACCCAACTTACTGCATCGTCCGCCGCCGCGCTCGCATCCCCCGTCAGGATTTGCCCCAGGCGGTCGAAGCGCCCCAGGACCGGGCTGTCGGGCTGGCGCAGGCGCAAAGCGGCGAGATTGGCGGCCATTGCATGGGGAAGGAGGGCGGCGCAAACGGCGCCATGGGGCGCGGGGAACATCCCGCCGATGGGCCCGGCAAAGCCGTGAACGGCTCCGAGACCGGCGTTGGCGAGAGCCAGGCCGCCAAAGAGGCTGGCCAGGGCCATGTCCTCGCGCGCCGAGGCGTTGCGGCCGTCGGCGCAAGCGGCACGCAACGACCGCGCCGCGCGGCGGATGCCTTCGACGCACAACGCATCCACCATTGGGTTGGGCCGGCAGCAGACGAAGGGTTCAATCAGTTGCGTCAGCGCGTCCAGGCCGGTCGAAGCCGTGACTTCCCGCGGCAGGTCGTGGGTCAGCTCCGGGTCCACCAGCGCAACCTTGGCCAGCATGAGGGGGCTGCGCAGGCTGACTTTGACGCGGTGCTCGGGGGAGGCCAGGACGGCGTTACGAGTGACCTCGGAGCCGGTGCCGGCGGTGGTGGGGATCGCAATGAAAGGCAAGCCGGGGCCAGGCAGGCTCTTGCCGCCGCCGATGACTTCCAGGTAATCCAGGACGTCGCCGGGGTTTCGGGCCATGGCGGCGATGGCTTTTCCGGCGTCGAGCGCGCTGCCGCCGCCAAAGGCGATCACCCCCTCGGCCGCCATCTGGCGAGCCTGGTTAACACCGGTTCGGACGGTTTCGATTTCCGGCTCGCCCGGCACGCAGAATCGTTCGGTCGAGACGCCCTGGTCGGAGAGGGCCGCGCATAAGGCATCCGCGCGGCTGGGGTTGCGGCCGGTGACCACCAAGGCGCGCCTGCCAAATTGAACCGCGATTTGAGGCGCCTCGCGGACAGCGCCGGGGCCGAAAATGATTCGAGTGGCGGTGGCGAATTCGAAACGCATGGGGGTCCTTTTACCAGCCGTCATCCGCGGGGAACAGGTTGTGGAACTTCACGCTGGTGCGCGGCGTGGCCATCATCGGGGCGACGGTGTCGCGCCAAAGCTGGTAGTGAGAGGTCTCCTTGTGCGCGGCGGGAGCGTCGGGGGTGCGGTAGGCTTCCACGAGCACAAAGCGGGTGGGATCCTCCTGTTGTTGGACCACGTCGAAGCGGGCGATGCCCGGCTCTTGAATGCTGGCGCGGGCGTTGGCAAGCGTCGCGGCCTTGAAAGCCTCCACACAATCGGGCTTGACCTGGACATGAACGTGAACAATGAGCATAGTCGTCTGGTTCGATTTGACGGCAGCAGGGCTACCCGTTTTTGGGGGCAAACGCAATGCCGGAGAGTGGCCCCGCGGGAACCCCTGAAACTACTCTTTCTTCCCGACCGGCGGGTGGAGGCCCGCTTTGACAAACGGTTCGAGGTAATCCGCATAGCCTTCCTTGGCCATCTCCTCGACCGGGATGAAGCGCAGCGACGCGGAGTTGATGCAGTAACGCAGCCGGGTGGGCGCCGGCCCGTCGTTGAACACGTGGCCCAGGTGGGAATCGGCGGTCTTGGAGCGCACCTCGGTGCGGGTCATTCCATGCGAATAGTCCGCCCGTTCGATGATTTCCTTTTCCTCGAGGGGCCGGGTGAAGCTGGGCCAGCCACAGCCGGAATCGTATTTGTCCAGGGAGCTGAACAACGGTCTGCCCGAGACGATGTCCACATAAATCCCCGGCTTTTTGTTGTTCCAATACTCATTGCGAAACGCGGGTTCGGTGCCGGATTCCTGGGTGACGTAGTACTGCATGGGGTTGAGCTTCTGTTTGAGCTCGGAAGCCGGAGGTTTGGCAGGATTGCTCATAGAGGCGTTTGTAACGGATGCCGGCGAGGCGTTGCGTTTTGCGGCGTCCGAAGGGCCGGCTTGGGAACAACCGGACAGCGCCAGGCCGATGGCGGCCGCGAGCGCCAGAACCGAACCATTGGGTCGTGCCTGCATCATACTCCATAATAGCATAGTTCCCGGCGGCACCCAACCCACTCCCGCCGGGGCCAACGGAAGCGGCGGCGGGAAAACGGGGCGGATGAGCATTCATTTCACCGGCGGTCGGGTTCGAATACGGTCGGATAGGTTCGGGCAGGTTTGGATGGGGGCGAAAGGACGAGGGATGAAGCCTGAAACCTGAAGGCCACCGGGCGGCGGCCTGTGGAGAAAACCATCCGTCCGATTCCCAACCGCAAAGCAGTAGCGCAAGAGCGCTGAACAGTACCAGCTCAGGCTCCCTGCTCGCCTCGCGGCGCGCGTAGCGGTTGCCCCGGCTTCTCGACCTTCGGCCGCACTTGAACAATTCGTTGGTTCCATTCCTTCCAGCTCGCTTCCCAAGCCGGGCCGGCAAACTCCTTGCGTGCCTCGGGCAACAGGGCGTCGAGAGCCTTGAGTTCCCGCACCGCCCCGTTGCGGTCGCCCCATCTCAAATACGATTCAATCAGGTTGAGCCGGTTGTCCGGGTAGCCGGGCGCCAGTTCCACCGCGCGCTGCAAATGGCGCCGCGCCTTGCTTCGGCTGCCCACGCTGGCAATTGGCGGCGCGTCCCGGTAAAGCAGCCCGAGGGTGCGCTCCGGCCCCGCGTAATTGAAGCGCGCGTCCAGCTCGCACGCCCGCTTGAACAACGCTTCCATCTGGTCAACCAGTTTCAACGCCCCAATCCCCCGGGTCCGTGCCAACTGGCCGAGATTCAATCCCAGGTAATAGAGCCCCGGGACGGAATTGGAATCCCGCGCCAGCACTTGCCGCGCGGCCGCGATGCCCCGTTCCGCCAGCTCGGCCCGTTCGGTGTTGTTGGTGGCGTACTCGGCCACCTCGAATGCAGCCCGCGCAAAGCGCCAGCCGGCTTCGGGGTCTTCCGGCTGGCGGACATAACGCTCGCGGGCCTCCGCATATTGGCGTTGGAGTAAAGGGGGGGCCTCTGTGCCGGCCGCGGCCAGAATTCCCAGCCAGCCGGCCAGCAGGAGAATCCCGAACTCTAATACACCGGGGCTCCGCCTTTCCGGCTTCCACAACCGCGGACGGCGGCAAACGTCCCCGGGACCGGGCCGGCCAGCCTTCGGACTCGGCTCAACTCTGGCCGCCTCCCGCGGAGGCCGCTGAATGACAACGTCCTCGCTCCGAACCGCGGTTGGGCTGCCGTCCGACAGGCTGGCGCCCCAATTATTGGTTGCACGCACGATATTCAAGTTTATAGTGTGCTTCAGTGAGATTGAATTGGAAAGCGTGGGCGCTGCTGCCTTTTTTTGCCTGGCTGGCCGCCGGCTGCGGCGGCTTCTCGGCAAGCCGCAGCGTTTCACCCGCCTCCATTCTCCTGCCGGGCCTGCTCAAGGCTGAACCGCCCCCGGCGCCACCGGAACCTGATTCCCCGGCCGAACAATCGCCGCGGCAGGTGGTCCGGCTCTGATTCCCGGTCCGCCGCAGCCAGACCCTCGAGGACAGACCAGCCAACAACCTATGCGATTTCCGCTCGCCCTGACAGCCAAAATTGCGCGCCACATTATCAAGCACAAACTGAAGCGCACCCCGCGGTTCGCCCTGGTGCTCCAGTTGGAGCCGCTGCACACCTGCAACCTCACGTGCACCGGCTGCGGGCGCATCCGCGAGTACTCGACGAGCCTCAAGGATATGATGAGCCTCGAGGATTGCCTGGCGGCCGCGGAGGAATGCGACGCCCCGATGGTTTCGGTCTGCGGCGGGGAACCGTTGATCTATCCCAAAATCGAGGAGCTGGTGGCCGGCTTGCTGGAGCAGGGACGCATCGTCTATATCTGCACCAACGGCGTGTTCATGCGCAGGAAACTCAAGGACTACCTCGCCAGCATCTATTCCCCGCGCCTGGAAAAGCGCCTGGCCGCGCTGGTGGCCGACCAGCTTCTCAGCGACCAGGACCTCGCCGCAATCCGCCGCGGGAAAAACGACGGGCGGCCCGTCATCTCGCCCACGCAATGGCTTTATTGGAACGTGCATGTGGATGGCCTCGAATACACGCATGATTTGATCGTGGAACGCGAGGGGGTATTCAAGGAATGCGTGGCCGCCATCCGCCTGGCCAAACGCCTCGGCTTCCAGGTCGCCACCAACACCACCGTTTACAAGGAAACCGACGTCCGGGAACTCGAACAAATGTTCGAGTTCTTTTCGTCCCTCGAGGTGGATGGCCACACCATCTCCCCCGGCTACGATTACGACGCCGCCAAGCAGGACATGGTCCGGCGCCTCGGCAAGAAGCCCGAGGATTTCTTCCTTACCCGCGCTCTGACCCGCGAGAAATTCGCGAAAATCCAGGAGTGGGGCGAGCGATTCACGATTTTTGGCACGCCCGTTTACCAGGAGTTCCTGGCGGGCAAACGCGAATTGACCTGCACCGCCTGGGCGATTCCCACGCGCAATATCAAAGGCTGGAAGGCCCCCTGTTACCTCATGACGGACGGCCATTACGCCCGTTACCAGGACATGCTCGACCAGGTGGACTGGAACCGTTACGGCGTGGTCAACGGCGTCGTGCGCGACCCCCGCTGCGAAAACTGCATGGTCCATTGCGGTTACGACCCCAGCGGCGCCCTCGGAACCAATTACCAGCCCGGCGACCACTGGAAGAATTTCAAATACAATTTTTGGCCCCGGCCCGCCCCCTCCAAAACCGGCCACCTGGTTCAGGCGTTCAACGGTTGTTCCCTCGGCAAAGGCCACCTGGCCGAGGCCAAGGCGGCCCTCAAATCGGGCCTGGCGGGCGCCAGGTCCGCCTTCGGCAACAATGGCCATGGGGATGCCAAGCCCGGCGCCGGCACGTGCGGCGTCGGGGACACCTCCCAGCGCGACCTCGTGCTCGCGCGCCTGCGTGAAAACGGCCAATCCAAATCCTAGTTTCCGGCTGCCTTGAGCGCGCTCTTCCTGGCTCCGCCCTCCTTCGACGGCTTCGATGGCGGCGCCGGCTCCCGATACCAGGCGCGCCGCGAGGTGACCAGCTTCTGGTATCCGACGTGGCTGGCCCAGCCCGCCGCGCTTGTCCCGGACAGCAAACTGCTGGATTGCACCCCCCACCACATCGGGCTGCGCGCCTGCCTCGAGGAAGCCAGCCATTACGACCATGTCATCATTCACACTTCCACACCCTCCCTGAAGAACGATTGTCGAGTCGCCGAGGCGATCAAACAAAACCGCCCCGAGACGACCGTCGGGTTCATTGGCGCCCACGCCGCCGTGCTGCCGGCCGAAACCCTTCAGGCCTCTCCGGCGATTGACTGGGTGGGGCGCAAAGAATTCGATTTCACTTGCAAGGAAGTCGCCGAGGGCCGCCCGCTGCCCACCATCGCCGGCCTTTCCTACCGCGATGCCAGCGGCCGCATCCACCATAATCCCGAGCGGGAACTCATCGGCGACCTCGACGCCCTGCCCTGGGTGGCCGACGTCTATCACCGCGACCTGCGCATCGAAAACTACTTTATCGGCTACTTGCTTCATCCCTATCTCAGTCTCTATACCGGCCGCGGCTGTCCCGCCCAATGCACCTTCTGCCTGTGGCCCCAAACCATCGGCGGCCACAAGTACCGCGTGCGTTCCGCCTCCAACGTGGCCGCGGAAGTGGCGTACATGAAAAAGCTCTTTCCCGGGGTGAAGGAGTTTTTCTTCGACGACGACACCTTTACGGCGAACCTCCCTCGCGCACGGGACATTGCCCGCCGGCTGGCCCCGCTGGGTGTCACCTGGAGCTGCAACAGCCGGGCGAACCTGGATTATGACACGGTCCGGACCTTCCGGGATGCCGGCCTGCGTCTGCTGGTGGTTGGCTACGAAAGTGGCAACGAGCAGATTCTCAGGAACGTCAAGAAAGGCGTGACCCTCGACCAGATGCGGCGCTTTACCCGGGCCTGTCACCAGGCCGGCGTCAGCATCCATGGCACGTTCATCCTGGGGTTGCCGGTCGAAAGCCGCGAAACCATCGAACAAACCATCCGGTTCGCCCAGGAGCTGGACCTCTTCAGTGTCCAGGTCAGCCTGGCGGCGCCCTACCCGGGCACGGAGCTGTTCGAGATGGCCCGCCAGAACGGCTGGTTTGCCAGTCGGGACAAATCCCACCTCGTTGAGGACTCCGGGTTCCAGCAAAGCACCCTGGAGTACCCCGGCTTGAGCAAGGAGGAGATTTTTGAGGCTGTGGACCGCTTTTACCGGGCCTATTATCTCCGTCCAAGGCCCATTCTGCGCATCCTCAAGACCATGCTGGAGGACAAGACGGTTCTGGTGCGCCGCTGTCGCGAGGGTTTCGAGTTCTTTCGCAGCCTGCAGGAACGCAAGCACAGCCTGGCCGCAAGGGGTTCCTGACGCTCCCTCGCTTGGACCCGCCCGTCACGGCAGCACCACCACCCGGTAATAGCGCTGCGGCGCGGCCGGCGCCGGCACCAAGACGCTCAACGAAGTCCCGGTGGCCACCTGCGAGATTCCGACCGAAGTCCATTCCGCCGGTCGGAGGCTTTCGCTTTGCTCCACCCCGTAGCGGCTGCCGACGGTGGTGGTAAAGGTGAGTTCAAGGTTCTGGTTGGTGAGCGCGAACCGGGAGATGACTGGCGGTGTCAGCGAAATGATGACGACCTTGACCACCGCGGACGTGACAGAATGGTAATTGGCGTCCGTCGCGACGGCGGTGAGCGACCAGGTTCCCGGTGTGGCGTTGGTCCAAAGGACTTCGCGAGCGCCGCCGGTGGCGGCAGCCAGCAGGGAGCCGTTGGCGAAAAAGCTGATCTGGCTCACGGGCGATGCCCATTCGACCACCGCCGCCTGCACCTTGATTGGGCCAACCCCTGGAAGAACTGCCCCGCCTGGCGGGGTGGTAATCGCCACGGCGGGTTGGGTTGCGGCCTCGAGTTTAACCAGTTCGATGCCGTTGGTGGCGCCCAAATTGCGGCTGTACTGCCGAAGGGCCGCATTGTTCCAATGCTCATGCACGCCAAGGCTGGGAAGGTTGGTCCCGTCCGGCCGGTAGGGCTTGCCGGAGGGCGGATTGCCCGCCAGCGCCGCCTCGTGGAGATAGTTGTCGGCATTGGCATTGTGCCCGCTGGCCAGCCGGTCCCCGAATTCGGACCGCAAGAAGTCCAGGCCGACGGAATCAATTGCCACCGGGTCGAGCGAGAGGAAATAGCTGGCCGACCATCCCCCGCCAAACAGGTTGGTCCAGCCGGCGGTGGAAAAGTCCACGTACGATTGCACCTCGAGCACGCCGTAAAGCCCGTCAATCATAAACAACAGCGTCTTCCCGCCCAGGGCGCGCGCGCCCAGCAAATCCACAAACGGATTGTAGGTGCCCATCGGCAGTTCCCAAACCTGCGCGTAGGTGTGGTAGGGCTTGTCTATCGAGCCGAAGTGGTTCTTCCCCGTCAGGCTTACGCCGGCCCGCCAGTGGCCCTTGAGCAGCGCCATGTTGATGAGGTACGTCGCCTGGAACACCCGTTCCGGGATGTTCCGCCCGCAGCCGGTGTTGTTGGTTGAATAGTTGAAAGCGTTGGTGTGCCAGTCGGGCGGCTGCCGGCCGTTGCTGCCGTTGCCCAGTGAATCCAGCCACACCACCCCCGGGAACTCCGCATGGCAGGGTTCATAAATCCGGTCCGGCACCACCCGCACCGCTTCATAAACCAGAATGTTCTCCTGCGGCACGCCTGCCTCGTACACGAGCTGGCGCAACAGCGCCCGAACCGTTTGCGGCGCGGCATCAATCTGATTGTCCACGTCGCCATACCCGCTGTAGTTGTTGTTGCAGTTGACCTTCACCGCAACGGTTTCCCCCACGCGATACCCCGTGTCCCCGCGGCCGTGGGTCGCGTTAAAATGCCGAAAAATCCGCGCCCACGCCTCGGCATTGTTCGTCGCCGCCGTCAACGCCTGCAACGAAGCGGCCAGCATGCGGTCCACGGCCGCCTGTTTCACCCCCGTTTCATCATCCCACCAGTGCCCCGTCGTCCCATTCCAAGGCGTGGCATTCGTGTCGCGCATCCAAACCACCCGTCCCGGAAAAATCCCTTTTGCCGTCCCCATCGGCGAATTGGGCGGATCGCCCGGCGTCCAGCCCAATTGCGGTCCCGGCAGGGGGCCGGAGAGCCTGGCCATTTCCCCGGCCGCCAGGGCCACCAGCGCACAAAGCCCTGCCGCGCCGCAGACAAGGCCGGCGGGTCGCAACGCCTCCCGCCACCGTTTCCAGCCCAGCCACGCCAGCCATCCGCTCTTGATGCCCAGCAGCCAGATCACGAAGGCCGACGCCAGCGGAAACGCCGCCCGCTGGCAGGGGTAGGTCGCCCGAATCGGCTTGGGCAACACCCGAACCAAAAACCACGCCAGCGCCGCCGCGCTGAGCAAAGGAAACAGCAAACGTGCCCAGCGCTGCCGGGCCCGGCGCCCCGCCTCGCCCTGCCACGCCGCAGTCATCTTCTTCGACAGCCTGCCAATCGCTTCCATGGGGTTCCCCGCCTTCACAACATTTTCAAGCAAGCCAGGTTCACGTGGAGTCCCCTTGCCGGCCGACGGGGCATCCCGTTCGAGGGATTGAGGGAGGTGTCATGGTAGCCGCATTATGTCGAGCGCAAGCCGCTTTGTCAATGAAATACAATACACCGCCGACCCCGGCGCTGCGCGCGCGTGCGCATCTCAATTTCCTCGAGGAGCAAGCCGGGCGCATGAATACGACGGCTGCTCCGCCCGCTCCCGACCTGGCCAGCGCTCGTGGCGCCCGCGCGAGCGCGTCCACCGAGCCAGTCCCTCAAGCCCTGGCCGGGCTGGCAGCCTGACGGCCTGATCCCGGGCTGCTGTCTGGAACCCCGTCCGGGGTACTTGGAGCCAGGTTCGGGAAGTAGGAATGGGGCAGCGGCCGGATTCCAACCCGCACACCGGGACAATCCAAAGCGCCGCGGCGGCGGCGACGGGACGTCGCCCCCCGCCACTTGTGAAATCGCGGTTCGCAATGGAGGACGCGCCCGACCACTCCAGACAGCGCGGGGCTCGCAGTCCGCTGCGAACCGTCAGACCCAATCGGTCTGTTTCCTCTTTCCGTATCATCCGTATCATCCGTATCATCCATGGTTCATAAAAAGCGTGTCCGCGTGGTCAGCGTGGTCTGCGGGCTGGCTTCCAAAGCGCCGCGGCGGCTGCGCCCTCCCTGGAGCCGCTCAGGCTTCGAGCGCGGGGGAGACTCTGCTCGAACGAGGGACAGCGAGTGGAAGGGGCGACGAGACGTCACCCCCCCAAGAGGGTGGATTCGACCGCGCATGACGCGGATGACACGGATAGGAAAGAGCAAGCGAGAATGGCGGCCAAGCATGGTGCTGTCCCGGACGGGCGACTTTGCCTGCCACCGCCAGCCCTGCGCGGCGTCTCCCTCATCCGCGAAATCCGCGAAATCCGCGGTCCCTTCTTTGCTGGGTCACGCGTAGGGCATCCTTCCTAGGCTCCGCGCCCCACACCTCAGCCTTTAGCTTTCGTGGTAGGAAGCGCAGGCCCGCAGAGCACGCAGAAGGACGCAGAAATGGGCGGGGCCAGGCTGCGCCTCGGCGCGCACAGAGTACGTTCGCCAGAGCGAGGCTCCCTCACACTGACCTTTCCTTCGTCGCCGTGGAATCGCGGAGCATCACGATGCATCGGGACTGACGGCTTGCGGAAACTCCGGGATGCCACCACCCCCAACCCCCTCCGCAGGCGGAGGGGGCTGGAATTTTGGGGACGGGGAACCGGGGGTGGTGGCCTGACGGCCTTACCCCCGGCTACAGTCTGAAACCCTTTCAGGGTTTTGAAGACGGGTTGGGGAAGGGCAGGGAAAGTGCCGAATTGATGACGGACGTTGCGAGGGCGTGGGAGGCTGGAGACGGGACGTCTCCAACCCCGAAGTAATTGATGCTGTGGGTAGGGGCTGGGACGTCTCGTCCCAGAAAGTTTTGGGTTGCGACGGGGGCCACGGCGACGAGACGTCGCCTCCCCCGAGGTGATTGAGGGTCTGGAGGGGGGCTGGGACGTCTCGTCCCAGAAAGTTTTGGGTTGCGAGCGGAGGCCACGGCGACGAGACGTCGCCCCCCGAGAGGGTGGATTCGACCGCGGATGACGCGGATGACACGGATAGGAAAGAGCAAGCGAGAATGGCGGCCAAGCATGGCACTGTCCCGTCCAAGCGACTTTGGCCGCCCTGCGCGGTGTCTCCCTCATCCGCGAAATCCGCGAAATCCGTGGTCCCTTCTTTGCTGGGTCACGCGTAGGGCATCCTTCCTAGGCTCCGCGCCCCACACCTCAGCCTTTAGCTTTCGTGGTAGGAAGCGCAGGCCCGCAGACCACGCAGACGCACGCAGAAATGGGCGGGGCCAGGCTGCGCTTCGGCCCGCACAGACTCCGCTCGCCCGAGAGAGGCTCCCTCGATGACCTTTCTTTCGACGCCGTGGAATCGCGGAGCATCACGATGCATCGGGACTGACGGCTTGCGGAAACTCCGGGATGCCGCCACCCCCCACCCCCTCCGCAAGCGGAGGGGGCTGGACGTTTTGGGGACGGGGGACCGGGGGTGGTGGCCTGACGGCCTTACCCCCGGCTACTGTCTGAAACCCTTTCAGGGTTTTGAAGACGGGTTGGGGAAGGGCAGGGGAAGTCCCGAACTGATGACGGACGTTGCGAGGGCGTGGGAGGCTGGAGACGGGACGTCTCCAACCCCGAAGTAATTGATGCTGCGGGTAGGGGCTGGGACGTCTCGTCCCAGGAAGTTTTGGGTTGCGAGGGGAGGCCACGGCGACGAGACGTCGCCCCCCGAGAGGGTGGATTCGACCGCGCATGACGCGGATGACACGGATAGGAAAGAGCAAGCGAGAATGGCGGCCAAGCATGGTGCTGTCCCGGACGGGCGACTTTGCCTGCCACCGCCAGCCCTGCGCGGCGTCTCCCTCATCCGC
>JARKQH010000465.1 GCA_029974925.1 Verrucomicrobiota bacterium | reverse complement strand
TCCGTCAACCGGGAGGCGGTCGAGGCCGTCAGGAGCGAACTGGTCAAGGCGGGAATCGGCGTCGAGTGCCGCAACAATCCGGTGGCGGACAGCCTTGGAATCCCGGCCTTGGAGCTTTGGTTGCAGGATGAGCGCGACTTTCTGTCCGCGGCGGAGATTTACGCGCGGACGATGGAAAAGCTGCCGGGCGCCCGGGCGGAAGCGGGGCCGCCGCCGTTGCCGCGCCGGTCGAGCCGGAAGCACCCCGAGAGCGAATCGCCATCGGAGAACCTGGAACAGGCCAGTTCCTTGCTGGAACAGGAAATCGAGGGGTTGCTGGAGCGCGAGCGGGAATTGGTATCCGAATGCACGGGTTTACGGGGCCGAATCCAGGAAATGGAGCAGGCTTTGTCCGAGGCCCAGGCGGGTCTTGCGCGTGAAACCGAGAGCCGGGCGGCGGCAGAACGGAGCCAGGCCGAGAAGATCGGCCGGCTCGAAAAAGCGTTGGAAGGCGAGCGGGCCGGTCGGCTTGGCGCGGAGGAGCAACTGGGGCGGGAACGGCGGGAATGGCAGCAGGCTTTGAAGGCACGCGACGAGGCCTTGAGAGAGAAGCAGAAGAAGCTGGAGGCGAACGAACGGATGCTGGAAAACCAGGAAGCCGCGGTAGTGGACCTTCGGACCGCGCTCGAGTCGCTGGCGGCGCAGCGGGAGGAAGTCGAGAGAGCTTTGTCGGAGGCGAGGGAGGAAGCCGCGCGGGAGAAGCAGGCGCGGCTGGCCGCGGAGCAGGCGGCTCAGCGAGCCCTGGCCGCGCAGCAGGCCCTCGAACAGCAGTTAGCCGACCGAAAGCGCCTGGAGGAAAGATTGGAAGCGCACCTGGCAGGCATCAACGCCCTCCGCAACCGGTTACAGGCCAAGCGCACCGCCCTGGTCGAGGTTTGAGTTGGCGGGATTCTTTGGACGTTCCCTGCCCTGCGGCTGGCCGGCCGACGCGCGCGCCCCTTTCAAGCTGGCTCGGGGTGAGGCCGGCTCCGGGGTGTCCGGCCATTGGGATGGTGCCGATGGAGGGGGTCGAACCCACACACTCTTTCGAGTACCAGATTTTGAGTCTAGCGCGTCTGCCAATTCCGCCACATCGGCTCCAGTTCGGAACTAAATATACGCGGCCGTTCGGGGAAGTAAACCCAAAAGGCTGGATGATTCGAACGGGGTTTGTTGGGGGCGGCCGGTTTTGGGGGCGGCGGTCGGGGCCGGCTTATTCTTCAATCCGGTAAAGGTGGGTGCGGGAGCGCAGGAACAAGGCGTTGCCGGAGACGGCGGGGGAGGCCATGAATCCGTCGCCAAGCTGGTTCTCGGCCAGTTTGCGAAACTGGCGCTGCGGGCTCAGAACCGTGGTTTTGCCTTCCTCGCTGAAGAAGTAGAGCCGTCCGGGCGCCGCCAGAGGCGAGGCCGAATAATGGCCGCCGATGGACTGGCTCCAAACCACCGTGCCGGTCAAGGCCTCCCAACACGTGGCGGTGCCGTTGTCCTCCACGGCGAAGAGCAGATCGTCCACGAGCAGAAGTGAGGGTTTCTTGGGAACGTTGCGGCGGGCTTTCCAGACCACTTCGAGCTGAACCCCGGGCAGGCTGTTGGTACGGGCATCCAGGACGTCTCCGCGTTTGCCCGGCCGGAGGGCGAGCAGTTGGCCGGAGGGGAACCCGCTGGGGAGGAAGATGAGCCCGTGGCCGATGACGGGGCGGGTGCTGCCTGAATAGCTGGTGTGCTCCTCCAGGCGCCAGAGTTCGGCGCCCGATTCGGGGTCGTAAGCGTAAAGGGCCTTCGAGCCCTGGCTGAGCAGAATGGGTCCGGAGGCGGTCTCGAGGAGGTGGCAGGTGGCAAACGCTTTGCGATAATCTCCCTCCAACTGCGGCTTGCCGTCCGGGCCGAGGTCGTTGAAATCAATGGACCGTTCGCGGCGCCAGAGGGTGCGCCCGGTGGCGGCGTCGAGCGCGACCACAAACTGATGGTCGCTGCCGTCAAAATTGAGGAACAGCCGCCCTTGGTGCAGGATGGGGGAGGAGCCAGGGCCGCGAAAGTGATTGCACTGGAAATCGCGGCGGGACCAGAGGATTTGTCCCGTGCGCGTATCCAGGCAGGCGGTGGCGGGCGCGCCGAAGGTGAGATAAAGGCGGTCGCCCTGGACGACCGGCGTGGGGGAGGCGTAGGTGTTGAAGGGATGGCAGTATTGAGGCTTTTCGACCTCGAAGAGTTTCAAGTGGCGCAAGACCTTGCCGGAATCACGGTCCACACAGACTGCGGAGAGCACGCGCCCATCCTCGGTGGCCGTGGTGAGCCAGATCTGTTGCTCGCGAATGACGGGGGAAGACCATGCCCGGCCGGGAATGGGCGTTTTCCATTTCACGTGGTGCTCCTCATCCCAGTGCAAGGGCAGGCCGGTGGAGCGGGTGGCCCCATCGCCGCGAGGTCCGCGAAACTGGGGCCAATCACAGTCTTGGGCCTGCAAGTGCGGGGAGAGAATCGCCAAGACGGCGCAAAACAGAGCCGGATAGTTCATGGGGCGGGAGGGGGGACGCAGCGGGCGCGGTTGGAACCGCCGGGGCCGGGGATGGGGCGGGGGTCTTTGGCCGGCCGAGGAAGACCAGGATGAGCAGGATGACATTCAACAGAATGCATCCACCGGCCGCGACCCAAAGGATTCGACGCATGGCAACGCTTACTCGGGAGGGAGCAATTCGTAGCTGACAAAGGCCAGCTCCCGGCTGTCGGGCGACCACGAAGGCACATTGATGGTGCCTTGCCCGCCGAAAAGCCGGGCCAATTCCTCGACCGGTCCGCCGCCGACGGGCATCAGCCGCAAGCACACCCGCTGGTTGGCCGGGTGTCCGGAGACGGATTTCTCGTAAGAGAGAAACACGATCCATTTGCCATCGGGCGAAGGATGGGGAAACCAGTTGTTGAAATCGTCCTGGGTGACTTGTTCCTGGCTGGAGCCATCAGGACGCATGCGCCAGATCTGCATCAAGCCGGTGCGGTCGGAGTTGAAATAAATCCAACGCCCGTCCGGTGTGTAGTCAGGGCCGTCATCCAAGCCTTTGGCGGTGGTCAGCCGGCGCTCCAGTCCGCCGGCGGCCGGGATAGTATAGACGTCGAACTCACCCGACCGTTCCGCGCAATAGGCCAGGGTCTGGCCGTCCGGCGACCATCCGTGCCAGTAGCTGGGCCCGAGCGAGGTGACCTGGCGGGGTGTGCCTCCGCCGGCGGGAAGCACGTAAATCAGGGACTTGCCGGTTTGGGACTGGTCGCTGAGGACCAACCAGGCGCCATCGGGTGAGAAGCCATGATCGTTGTTGCAGCGGTTGGCGAAACCGGTTTCGAGGGGCTGGGGCACGCCGCCGCTGACCGGCAGCCGAAAGAGCCGTCCGCCCGAATTATAGACAAAATGTTTGCCGTCCGGCGACCAGTTGGGCGCTTCGAAATGGTTGGTCGAGGTGAACACGACACGGCGGTCCTTCGAGGCGATGGCCACAGTTTCGAGAGAGGAATGCAGGACGGGCCTGGCGGTTGCGCCGGCCGGCCGGCGAACCAGCCGGACCTGGCTGAAGCGCGCCTTTTCCCGCGCCCGATCATCGTGAGCGCACACGCCGAGGCCGACGTAAACCGGGTCCTGCAGCTCCAAACGCATGAAGGCGCCGGCCGGTTTTAGGGGGCCGTCCGAGGCGGCCGAGGTGGCGTAAAAGACCTCCCCCTGGCGCACCAGGCCGACCTTGGCCGGCGCGGTTCGGGAGAACTGGATTTCGCGAGTCTGGCCGCCCCGGGCGGCCCGGTATTGGAGCGAGGTCAAGCCGTCGCCGTGGACCGCGACGTCCACGTAGGCGGCATCGGGTTCGAGGCCCTGGCGCACCAGCAGGCAGGCTTTGCGGTGCGCGTTGCCGCCCGGCTCGAGCCAGGCGACGGCGGCTTCGAGGGAAAAATCGCCGGACAGCGTTGTCCACACAAAATGAAACGCGTCGTTGGTGAACCACATGTTCTCCCCGCCGCCGGCCACTTCATACGCCCCGGCCGCCGCGTCATAAGCGACGGCGCCGGGCCGCGCCGGCCGGCCAACATCCGCCGCGCTGTCGAACGCCCCCAGGTCCGCTCCCCCCGCCCGCGCGGCAAAACCAGCCAGGACCAGAGCCCCCACCGTCGCGGCCAGGCCGAAACGCGGGCGGCAAAGGGGGCGGGCAGCGCGGCAGCGGATGAAATCTGCTGTTGTGAACATGGGCATCATTAAACCGGACCGTGCCGCCGGGATCAAGCCGCAGGCCGCGGGGCGCGGGGCGCTCCAGCGGCCGGTGTTATTTGAAGGGGAACAGCTTCGCCAGCAGCAGGGTTTCCACCAAGCCGGCAAAGGACATGGAAAAAGCCAGCACCGTCCAGGTGCGCAAGGTTTCGCGCTCGGTAAAACCGCTCAGACGCCCGATGACCCAGAAGCCGCTGTCGTTCATCCAGGAAAGGCCCAGGGCGCCGAAGCCGATGCCCAGGAAGAGGTACATCGGGTGATAGGGAAGGTCGCCGCCCTGCACCACGCCCGCAACCATGGCGGCGGTGGTGAGCATGGAGACCGTGGCCGACCCCTGGGAAAACTTCATCAGCACGGCGAACGCCCAGCCCAGGAGAATCAGGTTGACCTCCCGGCCGGCCAGAGCGAGCCGGATCGCCTCGCCAACGCCCGCGTGTTTCAACATCAAGCCAAAGGCGCCGCCGGCACTGGTGATGAGGATGATGACGCCGCCGGTCTCCAGGGCGCGCCCGAGCAGCGCGCCCAGGCTGGCCAGGTCCATGCGGCGCTGGCGAACGACCAGCGCCATGGCCAGCAGCGCCCCGACCAGCAGCGCGACGTTGCGGTTGCCCAGAAACTCCAAAAGCGTGTAACCCCAGCCCAGCCGGGCGGCGCCCCCAAAGGCGGCGAGAAACGAGGCGGTCGAAATCAGCACGATTGGCAGCAGAACCGGCAGGAGGGAGACGGCCAGGCCGGGGAGCTCCGACTCGGGTTTGCTGGCGATGAGGCGCAAGTCTTCGAGCGAAGCGCCGGCGGTTTCCCGCAGCGGCACGTCGCACCGGCGGTTCAGGAATTTGGCCACCTGCCATCCGAAAGCGACCACGGGGATGGAGGAGAGTGTGCCCACAATGATGGACCAGCCCAGGTCCACCTTGAGAATCTCGGCCATGGCCAGGGGTCCGGGATGGGGGGCCACCAGCGAGTGGGTGGCGGCGCCGGCCGTGCAGATGGCCAGCACGAACAACGTGTAATCCCGGCCGGTCCGCAGCCGCAGGGCGCGCGCCAGGGGCACCAGCAGCATGAAGAATGTGTCAAAGAAAATAGGCAGCCCCAGCGGGAAGCCCCCGGCCACCAGCGCCGCCCCGGCCCGGCGTTCGCCAAACAAGGCAAGAAAGCGCCGAACCAGTTTGTCCGCGGCGCCGCTTTCCAAAATGCAGATGCCGATGATGGCGGCCAGGGCAATGACGACGCCCACGCGGCCACACACCGCCCCGAATTCGGCCGTGGCCAGCTCGACCGCCGCAACCCAGTGACTTTGTCTGGGTTCACCGGGCAGGCTGCCGACCGGCGCCAGCAGCCCCACCAGGATCGCCACGGCGATCAACGCGAGGAAGGGATGGAACCGCAGCCGCGTGATGAGGACCACGATGAGGACAATCGCAATGGCGAGAATCGCAAACGGCCACCACGACATGGCGCTGGACACCGCCGCCGTTTGCATCAGAAGGACAATCGTTTAAAGGTTTCCACGATGACGCCTCATCTTTTCGCATTTGTCCCCCGGAAGCAAGCCCGGCGGCGCTCAAGATGGGCGCCGCCGATCGCAAACGGGCTTCTGCGAAGCAGGCCTGGGGCGGCGAGGGGCGAGGTTACTTCAGCCAGAAGCTGAAATAGAGATACATGGAGCCGACCAGCAACAGGATGAGCACGGCCATGAGCTTGTTGGGCAGGTCCCAACTGGCCTTGATTTCCGCGGCCGCTTCCTTGTGAATCGAGCCGTAGGTCAGGCCGCGGATTTTCTCCTCCGGCGGCGGGGGCGTCAGGAGGGAAGCGACAATCATGAGGATGGCGCTGACGGCAAAGAGCAGGCCGGTGGCATAGAGGAAGTTGAAGTCACCAATCGCCGCCAGGACCGCGGGGTCTTCGCGCTTGCCGGAGCCGAAGAAGGCCTGGATGGTGAGTTTGGTCATGCCGAGGACAAAGCCGCCGGCGAGGCCCCAGGTGGCGCCGTTGGAATTCAGGCGTTTCCAGAACAGGCCGAGGAAGAAGACGGCGGTGATGGGCGGCGCCAGATAACCCTGGACGCTTTGGAGATACTGGTAGAGGCCGCCGCCCGAGATTTTGGCCATGACGGGAATCCAGATCATGCCCAGGCCGACGACGGCGGTGGTGGCGATGCGCCCGACGGTCAGCAGATGGCGCTCGGACTGCCCCGGCCGCAGTTTTTCATAGATGTCCACCGTGAAGAGCGAGGCGCTGGAATTGAACAGCGAGGCCAGGGAACTCATCAGCGCGGCCAGCAGGCAGGCGACAATGAGCCCGCGAATGCCCTGGGGAAGGAGCGTGGTCACCAGCGTGGGGAACACCTGGTCGCCTTTGATGGTGAACGCGAGCATCTTGCGGGTTTCCCCCGTGTCGGTCTTGACGGTGGTTTCCTTCAATTCGCGCGGGATGAAGAAGCCGGTCTTGCCGTTGGCTTCGCGGAGGCGGGCGTTGACCTCCATCATCAGTTTGGTCTGATCGGACTTGGACATGGAAATGTCGTAAGCCTGGCTGAGGGCGGGGTCCTGGGCGCCGGCATTGAACTTTTTGTCAAGCGTCCAGCCAATCATGCCGGGGATGAGGAAGATGAGAACGGGCCAGACCTTGAGCAGGCCGCCAAACAGGGCGCCGCGGCGGGCGACCGCCAGGCTTTTGGCCGAGAGGGCGCGCTGGACGATGTACTGGTCGGTGCACCAGTACCACAGGCCGATGATGGGCGAAGCCATCAGGATGCCCAGGGTCGGGAAGGCGCCGGGATCGAAGAGGGACGAGGCCGTGGTGGGACGCCACAGGGCGAAGTTCTCCGCATTGGTTTTGCAGGTTTCGACCAGCACGTCCCAGCCGGCGATGGCGCCGGCGCCGCCGCTCAGCCGTGACAAGCCGATGTAGGTGATCACGAAGGAGCCAAAGAGAATGATCACCGCTTGGGGCGTGGAGGTGTTCATGATGGCGCGCATGCCGCCGAAGACGGTATAGACGCCGGTGATGATGACGGTGGTGAAGGCGCCGATCCAAAAGGCATCCAGGGTTTGGCCCAAAAACTGGATGGACAGCTCGGGAAGCAGGGCCTGGAAGACAATGGCGCCGGCATAGACCGTTACACTCACCTTGGTGAACACATAGGCTACCAGCGAGACGACCGACAGGACCAGCCGCGTGCGGGAGCTGAAGCGGCGTTCGAGGAATTCGGGGATGGTTTGAACGCCCGACTTGTAATAGAAGGGAACGAACAGGCCGGCCAGCACAATGAGGCACCAGGCGTGGAGTTCCCAGTGAGCCATGGCCATGCCGGTCGAGGCGCCCTGCCCCGCCAGCCCTACAATGTGCTCGGAGCCAATGTTCGAGGTGAAAATCGAAGCGCCGATCACCACCCAGCCGGCGTTGCGGCCGGCCAGGAAGTAATCCACGCTGTCTTTTTGGTGCCGCCCATACCACCAGGCGACCCAGCCAATCAGCGCGAAGTAAAGGGCGATGATGATCCAGTCAAGGGGGGTCATAGCGTTCCTTTGGAAGGCAGGTTGGGCGGCTTGGGAGGTTTAGCGCTGCACCGAGAACCGGTACATCATGGCGTGCTTGTACACCTGGCCCGGCTTCAACACAACCGAGGGGAAGTTGGGCTGGTTGGGCGAATCGGGATAGTGCTGCGGCTCCATGCAGAAACCATTGCGGAACTGGTAAACCCACCCGCCTTTGCCGGTGAGCGTGCCATCCAGGAAATTGCCCGAGTAGAACTGGAGGCCGGGCTCGGTCGAGAGCACCTCGAGGACGCGGCCGGTGGTCGGTTCGGTGACCCGGGCCTGCAGGCCGAACTGGCCCATGGGTTTGCTGATGACCCAGTTGTGGTCGTAGCCGTTGCCGAACTTCAACTGCTGGTTGTCCTGGTTGATGCGGGCGCCGATGGCGGTGGGTTTGCGGAAGTCAAACGGGGTGCCCTCGACCAGCGGCAGTTCGCCGGTTGGGATCAGGGTGCTGTCCACCGGGGTGTAGCGGTCGGCGTTAATCATGACGAGGTGGCCCAGGATGTCGCCTTTGCCCGCGAGGTTGAAATAGGAGTGCTGGGTGAGGTTGACCACCGTGTCCTTGTCGGTGGTGGCGGTGTATTCAAGCTTCAGAGCGTTGTCGGGCGTGAGGGTGTAAACCGCCACCACCGACAGGTTGCCGGGATAACCTTCCTCGCCATCCTTGCTGAGGTAACGCAATTCGAGGGCGGGACCGTCCGGCGTGGCCAGGACCTTGGGTTCCCAGACGACTTTGTCAAAACCTTTGATGCCGCCATGGAGGTGGTTGGGGCCGTTGTTGGTGGCAAGGGTGTAGGTGCGCCCGTTCAGCGTGAACTTGCCGCGGGCGATGCGGTTGCCGTAGCGGCCGATGAGGCAGCCGAAGTAGGGGCTGTCTTTGATGTAATCCTCGAGCCGGTCGTAGCCGAGCACGACGTCGCCCAACTGGCCGTTGCGGTCGGGCACCTTGAGCGAAACCACGATTCCGCCGTAATTGCAGATGCGGGCTTCAACGCCGTTGGCGTTTCGCAGGGTGAAGAGGGTGACCGGCGTGCCTTCCGGGGTGGCGCCGAAGGGTTGGGCGCTGATTTGCGCCGGCGTGGTTTTCGAGGAGACACCCGCACAGCCAGCCAGGGCGGCCGCGCCGAGGGTGAGGGTCAGGACTTTGATCCAGTTCGAGGTGTTTTGCATAATCGGTTTTGCAGATTGCGGTTGTTATTTGCGTTTGCGATTGGCTTCCGCGGTCTTGCCGGGCCCCTGCCCGTAGTAGGCGCCGGGGCCGTGTTTGCGCAAGAAATGTTTGTCCAAGAGTGCCTGCTGCATGGGTTTTGCGGAAGGAAAAACCCGCAGGGTTTCGGCTGCCAGCCGCACGACATGCTCGAGGACGATGGCATTGTGAACGGCGTCGGAGGCGGTTTTGCCCCAGGCGAACGGTCCGTGGCTGGCCACCAGCACGCCCGGGCAGGATAAGGGGTCCCGGCGCCGGAACGTCTCGACGATGACGTGGCCCGTTTCGGCCTCGTAGGCGCCTTGGATTTCGGCGGAGGTCAGGCGCCGGGTGCAGGGGATGGGGCCGTGGAAATAGTCGGCGTGGGTGGTGCCCAAGGCGGGCACGTTGCGGCAGGTTTGCGCCCAGGCCGTCGCGTAAAGGCTATGGGTATGGACGATTCCACCGACGTCGCGGAAGGCCCGGTACAGCACCAGGTGAGTGGGGGTGTCCGAACTGGGATTCAGTCCCCCCTCGACCACCGCTCCGGTTTCGAGCGACACCACCACCATGTGCCGGGGCCGCATTTTGGCATAGGGCACCCCCGAGGGCTTGATCACCACCAAACCCTGCCGGCGGTCAATGCCGCTGACATTGCCCCACGTTTGGATGACCAGCCCCGTGCTGACCAGTTCCAGGTTGGCTTCGCAGACCCGCCGCTTGAGTTCGTCGAGCATGGAGGTCAGGCCTTTCTGGCCGCGTCGCGAATGCGGATGAGTTCTTTCATCACGGTGTAGAGGGCGCCGTCGCCCTGCGGCGTGCCGAACGCGTCGTGCAACTGGCGATAGAGGGCGTACAACTGGCGGTAAACGGCGTGGGCTTTGGGGTTGGGCTTGAACACGACCGGTTTGAGGCCCGTCATGGCTTTCTGCGCGGCGGCGAAGGTGTCGTGACCGCCCGCCTTTTTGCCGGCAACGACCGCGCCCGCGATGGCGGCGCCCAGGGCGCAGGTTTGGGCCGAGCGCGAGATGCGGATGGGGCGGCCGGTGACGTCGGCATAGATTTGCATCACGAGGGGATTTTTCTCGGCGATGCCGCCGCAGTTGACAATCTGCTCGACCTTGACGCCGTATTCCTCGAAGCGGTTGATGATGGTAAGCGCGCCGAAGGCGGTGGCTTCGATGAGCGCCCGGTAGATTTCGGCGGGAGTGGTGTAGAGCGTTTGACCGACCAGCAGGCCGGTGAGGCGCTGGTCCACCAGCACCGTGCGGTTGCCGTTGTTCCAGTCCAGGGCCAGGAGGCCCGATTCGCCGGGGGCCAGCTTTGCGGCGGCGGCGCTCAAGGCTTCATGCGTTCCGGCCTTGCCCAGCGGCTGAAGGTAATTCACAAACCAGTTGAAAATGTCGCCCACGGCGGACTGGCCGGCTTCAAGTCCGTAGTAGCCGGGGAGGATGCTGCCGTTGACGATGCCGCACAGGCCGGGGATGTCGGGCAGTTTGCGGCTGAGGGGGGCGACCATCATGTCGCAGGTGCTGGTGCCAATGATCTTGACGAGCACACCGGGGGCAATGCCCGAGCCGACACCGCCCAGGTGGGCATCGAAGGCGCCGACGGCAACGGGGATGCCGGCCGGCAGGCCGGTGCGTTTGGCCCAGGCGCCGGTCAGGCCGCCGACGGCGCGATCAATCGCGCAGGCCTTGGGCCGCAGCCGGGCGCGCAAGGCGCCGAGCTGCGGGTCGAGTTTGGCGAGGAACTTCGCGTCGGGGTAGCCGCCCCATTCGTCGTTGTACATCGCTTTGTGGCCGGCCGCGCACACGCCGACGGTCAGGCGGTCGGGCGCTTCGGTGCCGGTGAGCATGGCCGGAACCCAGTCGGCGCACTCGACCCAGGTGTAGGCGGCTTTGAACACCCGCGGGCTGGTTCGCAGGCAATGCAGAATCTTGCTGAAGAACCAGTCGCTCGAGTAGGTGCCCCCGCACTTGGCCAGGTACTGGGGCCGCAGCTTTCGCGCCAGGGCGGTGATTTCGGCGGCCTCGGCCACGCCGGTGTGATCCTTCCAGAGCCAGGCCATGGCGGCGGGGTCGTGGGCAAAAGCCTTTTGAAATGCGAGCGGCTGGCCGGCGGCGTCCACAGGAATGGGGGTGCTGCCGGTGGTGTCCACCCCGATGCCGATGACCTGGTCGGGGCGAAAGCCGGGCACGTTGCGGCGCGCCTGGGCGAGGGCTTCCTTGAGGGTGATTTCCGCGCCGGTGACGTAGTCCCGGGGATGCTGGCGGGCCAGGTTGGGGTCCCGCGAGAGAATCACCCCTTGGGTCCCGTGGGCATATCCCCACACGGCCGTCGCAATCTCCCGGCCGTTGGCCGTGTCCACGATCACCGTGCGAACCGAGTTGGTTCCGTAGTCGAGTCCGATGGTGTAAGCGGGTCGCATCATGTTGTGGTTTGGTTTTTCGGGCAGTGTTGTTTCAGGCGGTCTTTTTTGCCAGACGTTTTTTAGGGCGGCGCGCGCGCTGGAGCGCCGCCACGCCCCGCCGGCTGTTTTCGCCGTCGGGAAACACGAGCCGGTCGAGGCCGACGGCCACCAGGCCGGCGGCCCGGCGGCGGGGGGCGCTCTGGCAGGTCACCTGGCCGAATCGCGCCCACATGGCGCCGCGCTGAATCTGGTCGGCGAGGTGGTCGAACGCGAAGGCTGGCAGTTGCGTGAGCAGGCCGGTGACGACGACGCGGTGAAGGCCGAGCACATTCAGCGCCCCGGAGATCACCTGGGCGGTGGCGTTCAGCGTGTCCAAGAGCCACGGTTCCATGCCCCGGGCGGCAATCTCGCCCATCAACTGATCCATGGATTGAACCGGCCGTCCGTGCGCCCGGGAAAAACTCTCCAGCAGACCCCGCTCTGACACGAGCGTTTCCA
>JARKQH010000450.1 GCA_029974925.1 Verrucomicrobiota bacterium | reverse complement strand
GTCGCCGCGCTGGCTTCGCTCCTGAGCCGGCGCCGCGTCCGGTCCGACGTCGCGATGACCGGCGAGATCAGCCTCCGCGGCCGCGTCATGCGCGTCGGCGGCATCAAAGAGAAGGTCCTGGCCGCGGCGCGATTCGGCATCAAAGAGCTGATCCTGCCCGACCAAAACCGGCCGGATTGGACCGAGGTGCCGGCCGAAGTGCGCCAAAAACTCAAAGTGCATTTCGTGCGCCACATTTCCGAGCTGCTGCCCCTGGCCCTTCGATCCCGCTAGCCCGGGCCCAAACTTCGCCTTGTCCCGCATGAGCAACCTCCTCTCCCCGGCCCCAAATCGCCCCGGGCATTCCAACGCCAGCCTCAACCGGGGGGCGGGCCTGACAACCCGCGCCGTTTGGGTGGGGCTTCTGTGTCTGTCCGCAGTCTGCGGCTTTGGCCAAAAAGACCCCGGACCCGTTGCCGCCGTCCCGGACCCGGCCACGGCTGAACGGCAGGGCCGCGCGCTGGCAGATGAACTCCTGAACCGGCGCCCGGAACAGGAGCTCACCCGCAGCGCAATCCTCAAGGTGCGGCCGCCCAACCAGGACTGGCGTGAAACCCCCGTCCGCGTGACGGTGTCCCTCACCCCCACCAACTGGACGACCTGCTACGAGGCCGCCGGCGCTTCGCAAGCCCCGCCCGCCACGCGGCTGGTTGTCGCTTATCAACCCGGCGCACCGAACCGTTACGAACTGCACGAAGCCGCCGCCACCAACAGTCCACCCAACGTGCTCGCCGGCAACCAAACGATGATCCCCTTCGCCGGCTCCGATTTCTGGGTCGCGGACCTCGGGCTCGAGTTCCTGCATTGGCCCACCCAGCGGTTGCTTCGCAAGGAAATCCGCCGCGGCCAGTCCTGCAGCGTCCTCGAAAGCCTCAACCCCCGGCCTGCGCCCGGCGCCTACTCTCGCGTGGTTTGCTGGATTGACGTGGATACGGGCGGCATCGTTCACGCCGACGCCTTTGACGTCGAGGGCCGGCTCCTGAAGCGGTTCGCGCCGAAATCGTTCGAGAAAATCGGCGGCCAGTGGGAACTTCAGGAAATGGAAATCCGCAACGCCCGGACCCGGTCGGTCAGCCGCATCGAGTTCAACCTCTCCACACCTTGAGCCAGGCCGTCTCGAACCCCGGGGCTCGCTTCCCTCAACGAGGAGCCACGTGAGTCGTTATCGCGGTTCGTTCGGCGCAACGAACCTGAGGGAAGGACGCCGCCCTCACTTGCCCGACAAATCGCGAATCCGCACATTCCGATACCAAACCGGATCGTTGTGATCCTGCAGCAGAATGTGGCCTTTCATCCGAGTGCCGAAACCGGGCGTGTTCTTGAACTTGCTCTTCGCCACCGCCTCCAGCACCTCCTTGCTGCCCGCTTCATACTCCAAAACCTTCTGGCCATTGAGCCAATGCTCGACCTGTGAGCCCTTGACCCGGATGCGCGACTGGTTCACCTGCCCCGGTTCTTTAAGCAGCGTGGGCACCTGGGTCTTGAGCACATCGTAGAATGCCGCGGTGACGCGCTTGCCGTCCGCCAAACGCCCGTCCGGATGCCGCGCATCATCAATGATTTGATACTCGTGTCCGACGGGGCCGCGTGACTCGACGACGAAATACTTCACCCCGCTGTTGCCACCGGGGGACAGCTTCCACTCCCACTCCAATTCGAACTCCTCGAACTGTTCCTCGGTAATGATGTCGCCACCGCCCTTGCCGAGGCAGCGCAGCCACCCCTCCTCCACCGCCCAGTTCTGCGAGGGAAACGTCGTCTTCTTGAACGCGCGCCATCCCTGCGTCGTTTTGCCATCGAACAAGAGCCGCCACCCGGCGGCTTTGTCCTGCTCGCTCAGTTGGTTGGGTTCCTGCGCCTGGCCAACCCCGGCCAGAAAAAGCGCGGAAAGTACAAGACATGTTGGCGTGTCGAAAATTCTCATGCCCCTATGAAACCCAAAACCGCCCGCCTGGCAATCCTCATTTCCTGGCCGGTGCGGCCGCCGCCGCCGGAGCCGGCGACGTGGCGGAGGCGGGCGGCGCCCCGGTGGTGCTCTGCCGCGTAATGCCGTACTTCTGCAGAATCGGCATGAAGTCCGGATGCTTTTCCCCAAAATCAACCAGTTTCCGCGCAAAATCCTGAATGATCGGCGCCTTGTTCTTGTTATAATCGGCGACCAATTGCGTCACCTGCGGCTTGATGGCCGCCAGGTCCGCCCGCGCATACTTCGCCTGGCGCAGGAGGAAAAGGTTCAGCGTGCCGCTGACCACGACCATGAGCACGAGCACGGAGATGACCAGATGCCGCAATGAATCGTACGCCTGCCGCAACTCCTGAATGGTGGGCTCCGAATCGCGCAACCCGCCGGAAAGGGAAACGTCGGACAGGTCGGGCTGATTGGAACCGCGGGGGGTGGACTCAGGCGCGGATTTGGATTCGGGATTATCCATAAGGGTTCCGGGTAAAGGGATGGGGTTTACTTGGTGGCGGGACGGTTGGTGGCGGCGGCTCCGGCTTTGGGTTTGATGCCCGCCGCTTCAAGGATCGGATCTATCGCGGGGTTCTTCTTGCTGTATTCGAACGTCTCGGCCGCCAGCGCATTGATCAACGCCTGGTTGTTATTGACCATGGCCGCCTGCGTCTGAAGCATGCGCAACTCCCGCGCCGCCGAAATATACATCCAGCATTGGACGACCGAGAGCAAGGCGCTCACGGCCAGAATCACCAGCAACACAGTTGCCAACGGGCTCTTTTTCATATCAATTGACGCGCACTCTACCCGGTTGAAGAACCATTTGTCCAACCTTTTCAGCCCAGCCGGCAGCCGGGGAATACGGAATGCCCGGCCAGGTACTCCCGCGCCGACAAACGCCGCCCGCCCTCGCGCTGAAGTTCCGTAATCCGCAACGCGTTCTGGCCGCACGCCACAAGGACTCCTTCAGGCCCCGCCTGAATCACCCGCCCCGGCGGTTCCGCGCCTGAATGCGCCACCGGTTCGGCTCCCCAGAGTTTCAGCAGATGGCGTCCGTGCCCGTCCTCAATCCACGTGAACGCGCCCGGCCATGGGCGGAGCCCCCGCACCCGGTTCCAGATGCTTCGCGCGCTCTGGTTCCAATCAATCAGCCCGTCGGTCTTCTTGATCTTGGGCGCATAAACGACTCCTTCGCTGGGCTGGGGCCGGGGCTGGAGTTGCCCCGCCACGTAAGGCGGAATGCTTTCCACCAGCAGCTTCGCTCCAAGGCTGGCCAGGCGGTCATGCAGGGTCTCCGCGGTGTCTTCGGGCGAGATGGGCGTGCTCCTTTGACTCAGGATGGCTCCGGTGTCCAGCCCGGCATCCAGCTTCATGATCGTCACCCCGGTTTCCGGATCATCGTTCAGAATGGCCCACTGAATGGGAGCGGCGCCCCGGTAACGGGGCAGAAGTGACGTATGCACGTTCAGGCAACCATGCCGTGGCAAATCCAGCAAATCCTGCGGCAGAAGCTGGCCATAGGCCGCGACGGCAACCAGGTCCGGCTCCAGGCGCCGGAGTTCCTCGAGGAACGACGCCTCGCGGGCCCGCTCCGGCTGCAAAACCGGAATCCCCGCCGCCTCCGCCATGACTTTGACCGGTGAGGGTTGGAGTTTGAGTTCCCGCCCCTTGGGGCGATCCGGCTGCGTCACCACTGCCACGACCTCGATGCCCGGTGCCCCCAGCAAAGCCGCCAGGCTGGCGCAGGCCAGCTCCGGCGTGCCCATGAAAACCACTCGCAGCGGCAGCGCTGCCCTGGCGCTTGAGGAGCCTGTCGCCGTCATCGTGCAAGCCCCGATTCCCGTTCTCAACGGGGATTCACCGCCTCCGGAACCTCGAGCAACCGGCCCAGAACCTCATGCAAGACCTGCATGGGCGAGGGCGAGGCGTCAACTCGATGCACCCGCTGCGCAGGATAATATTCCAAAACCGGCCGGGTCTCGCGTTCGTAAGTCTCCAGCCGGTGCCGGATCACCTGCAGGTCGGTGTCGTCAACCCGCCCTTCCTTGAACGCCCGGCGTTGGAGCCGCTCGATCAGCACCTCGGGCCGGTCGCAAGCCAGATGAATAACCGCCACCACTTCCAGCGCATCCTCCAGCAACTCCGCTTGCGCCACATTCCGGGGAATCCCATCCAGCAACAACGTGTCCCGGTCGGGTTGGAACCGGCCCTCGGCGATGCTGCGCTGGATAAACTCCTGCCAAATCTCCACGGTCGGTCCGTCCGGCACCAACTGTCCCCGACTGGAATACTGCTCAAAAACCTTCCCCATCGGCGTATCCTTGCGGAGGCTCCGAAACACGTCCCCGCAAGCGCAATGAAAGAAGTGGGGAATGGTGCCCAGTGACTTGCCCAAAGTGCCCTTCCCGGAGCCCGGGGCGCCGAAAAGCAGCATCGTGCGGAATTTCATGGCCTCCCCTGCCCTACGCATCCTTCGGCTTGAGCCGCACCTCCTGAATGTCCTGGAAGTTGATCACCACCTCCTCCGCCACGTGCCCGCGATGCACCTGCAGGTGCAGATCATTGGCCGAAATCCGCGTAATCCGGTCCCCAACATGCTCCCCCTTCGAACACTTGAAAACCAGCACCATCCCGCGGTCCGCATCCCGGCGTACCGTGCCGAAAAACCCCGGGAACTTGGTTTCGAAGAATCGCCGGTTGAAAGTGAACTGGCCCCGTTGGTAAGTGGTCACAGGCCCCGCGGCGGGTTTGGCCGGCTCGGGTTCGTGGGCCAGTTTGAGCCCCGCCGGATGCGCCACATGCGTGTCCAGCATCGGGTTGATCTCTTCCTCGGCGGGAACCCCTTCCGGGGCGGCAGCCCCCGGAGCGCCCGCGGCGGCTCCTGCCGCCTCGGCTTCCGCCTCCGGTTTCAGTTTCGTCGGCATCGAAAGGAAAACAATCGGCGCGATGACGGGCACCACGGCCGCCGCGCCGCAAACCAAGGCCGTCGGCTGCGCGCGAAACACCGAAATCTCGTAAGCCGCATACAGGTTGGCGCCATAAAGCACCAGCATCAAAAACAGGCCCAGCCCCGAGGAAAACAAGGCCCCAAACAGGGATTGGCGCGCCGGCCGCTCCAGACGGGGCGGCGGTTTGATCGGCACCTCGGTCCGCGCAATCCGCTCCGCCTGCGTCACCTCGATGAAAGGCTCGACAAACGGCTGCAACTTCGGAATTTCCGCCAGTTTCTTCAGGTCCTCCTGCGAAAACTGCGCCCAGGAGACGCGCTGATACTCCCCCTCTCCAACCTTGATTTGCACTCCCAGGTCATTGGCCGAGGCGACGAGGACCTCACCGGAAACGACCTCGCCGGTGACCAGGTTGTACGTTTCCGCCCCACTGGCTCGGGTTATCAGACCTAGGAAGGCCAGAACGAGCAGGCAGCCGATTCTTTGCACCATGGCCTTTTGATTAACAAAACCTGCCTTGGGACAAAAGCAATTTGTTTCGCCCTCACCTCATCCGCCGGACTCCGCTGGTACATTGCCCAGTTCCCGGAGAAGGTCTTCAACCGTCCAGTTGGCTCGCTGCCGCTGCAAACGGTCGGCAGCCGCGCCGTGCTGCCACACGGCAAAGCGCAGCACCCGGCAAACATCCTGCCGGAGGCCCGGCTGAGCCAGCAGGCCGGCAATGTATCCCGAGAGGACATCGCCACTGCCCCCCTGCGCCAGGTGGGGGTTCCCGGACCCATTCACATAAATCTCGCCACTGCTGCGCCCCACCAACGTCTGGTGCCCTTTCAACACCACCCACGCGTTGGCATAACGACGCGATATTTCCCGCACCGCGGCCACCCGGTCGGCCTGGACTCTCTCCGTCGTCGTTCGCAACAGCCGCGCCGCCTCCCCGGGATGCGGCGTGAGCACCCGGACGGCGTCCCGGGGGGTGACATCCAGGGGCAGCCAATCCAGCGCGCTGGCATCAATCACAACCGGCAAAGCCGAATCCCGCCACAGCAAGCGCGTCAACAGCTTGATTTGGTCCGGCAGCTCCGGTGCGGCAAGCCCCGGCCCCACGAGGACGGCGCTCCACGGCCCCGGCAACTTGGTATCCAGAGCCCAAGGGGTGACCATCACGGCTTGAAATTGCGGTGCGATCACGGGGTAAACCGACTCGGGAGCGTGCAAGGTGATCAGCCCGGGTTGGGCGCGTTGCGCCGCCTGCGCCGCCAGCACCGCTGCGCCATGAAACCCCCGGCTCCCTGCCACGATAGCCAGATGCCCGTAACTGCCCTTGTGCGTCCCCACCGCCCGACGGGGTGGAAAACCGCGAAAATCCGCCGGCAGAGTCCACTGGATTTCCGAACGGAGCGGGCAGTCACCCAGCCCCACCTCCGCCGCAACCTCCAGCCGCCCGACAAACGGCCAGGCTGATTCCCGCAACAACCCCCGCTTGGGTGCTCCAACGGTCAGCGTGACGGCGGCCTGAATCGCCGCGCCAAAGTGCTGGCCGGTATCCGCATCCAGACCCGACGGAACATCCACTGCCAATACCGTGCACCCACCCGAATTGACCCGTTCAATGAAGTGTATCCATTCATCGCTCAACGACCGGTTCAACCCGATCCCAAACAAGCCGTCAATGACCAAGTCCGGGGGGGGATTCAGAGCCGCCTCCAAGCCCGCGGCGGCGGCCACGGGATCACTTGCCTCCAGCAACTCGACCTGCCGCCCGGCCAAATGCTCGCGCGCCGCCCGGGCGTCGTCTCCATTATGTCCCTTTCCCGCAAGGATCAACACGCGATCCTTGGCCCCAGTCAGACTCAAGGCCGTCGCTGCAACCGCCTGCCCCACTCGCTTTATGACTTCCTGTTCGGTCTTGCCCGCAGCCCACGCCGCCGTCTCCCATTCCCGCATCTGTTCAATGCTAATCACCGGAACAGCCATGGCCCCAAACTTACACTCCAACCCAACCGCAACAAGTGAAAAGGGGCCTGCCTGCACCAAACCTCGGCCTTCGCCACACCTCGCTCTTTGCCTTCACGGCGGCGACGAAATGGGCCGTCCCGACGCCCATAACCATCCTCCACAGCCAATGTTGCGCATTAATCCCCTCTGGCCCCGCGATTTCCGCGCCGCCCCGCCGCCACAGCAAACGGCCGAGCCTTCCCGATGACTGCGCCGCTCGAACCCCCAGCCCCCCGGCCAACCCTCAATCGCCCTCGCAGCCCCCCCCCAAAAAAAAGACTCCCTAGGCGGGATTTTCTTGAAACAAATTTCCGCGAACGGCGTCTATTACTTCGTGGTGGTTGTAGGTTCCACCCGCTGCTGAGCGGGTGGGGTTTGGTAAGCAAAAGGGGCAGGATGCTCTCCTGCCCCTTTTGCAATTCTATGGGGAGCCACGGGCTCCGCCCGCCAATCAAGCCAGCTCGAAGCCCTTGCGATAGGTGCGTTTCACGAACTGCGCCGCTTCCGGCGCATTCAAAGCCCGCATCTTCGGGCCATCCCATTCGAGTCTCTTCCCAACCCGCGCCGCCACGCAGCCCAGGAGAATAATCTCGGTCAAGTAGGCCGCCACGGCGAAATCCGAATAAGGCCGCGGACCGCCCTTGCAAGCCGCAATCCACTCCAAATGCTGCCGCAGGTCGGCCTCGCCTTGATGCGCATTTCGCGGGATCGTCACCGGCACCGCCTTGGCCGCTTCATGCGCCGTGCCATTGACCATCTCCTTCTCGTCATTCAGGCGGATGAAGAACCGGGCGCCGTAGTCGTCCGGCGAGAACAACCGGCCTTTCTCGCCAATCAGCAGGCACCCCGCATCGGGCACGTTGTCCAGCAACTCCTTGATGTCGCGGGTGAGGTCCTCCGGGGGGCGGAACGGCTTGACCGACTTGTCTTTCGGATTGCCGTCGTACCAATAAAAGTCGGTCTCCGGCAGCCCCTCGCGAGCCGGGAAAACGAAGCGAATCTTCGAGGTCTTGGGATACGTATCCGGGTTCAGCTCCGAGTGGTCGAGCAGTTCGATGAGCCGCGGATACCCCAGCTTCGCCGCCCGGAACGGCATGTTCGCCGTGTGACAGGCCATGTCGCCCAACGCCCCCGTGCCAAACTCATACCAACCCCGCCACTTGAAGGGGTGATAAAGGTCCGCCTTGAAGGGCCGCAGGGGCGCCGGCCCCAGCCACAAATCCCACTTCAAATTGGCCGGAACGGGGTCTTCGCCTGCCGGCCGGGTGATGCCCTGCGGCCAGATCGGCCGGTTGGTCCAGACGTGGATCTCCTTGACCGCGCCAATGACCCCGGCTTGAACCACCTCGACCGCCCGGCGGAGGCCATCCTCGGCGCTGCCCTGGTTGCCCATTTGCGTCACCACGCCGTATTCCTTGGCCAGGTCCTTGAGATACCGGGCTTCGTGCACCGTCTGGGTCAGCGGCTTCTGACAATAAACGTGCTTGCCCATCTTGATGGCCGTCGAGGCGACCACGGCATGGAGGTGGTCCGGCGTCGAAACGGTGATGGCATCAATGTTGTTTTGCTCCTTCTCCAGCATGTCCCGCCAGTCGAAGTAGAACTTCGCGTTCGGGAACCGCTTGCGCGCCTCGGCGGCCATGTTCTCGTCGGCGTCGCACAGCGCCACGATCTCCTCCTTGCCGCAATGGGCGATATCACTGCGGCCCTTGCCGCCCGCCCCCACCGCGGCGATGCGGAGCTTGTCTCCGCTGGGGATCACCCGCGCTTTGGGTTTGGGCTTGGCGGGCGTGCAACCCGCCAAAACGCCCGCCCCGGCTGTGGCCAGAGCGGAGTAGTAGAGAAATTGACGTCGGTTCAGTTGCAAAGGCTTGGCATGATGTTTTGACATGACTTCTTCCTATGCGGACGACCGGCTTTGCACAAGCACATTCTCTGCCCGCGGTCTCCGCCGCCCCCGCCGGCCGGGGTGCGCCCGTTTGCGCCGCCCTCTCATTCCGGACGAATGCCGAGGGTGATCTCGGCCTGCTCGACCGGCGCAATCAGCGCGATGCCCAGCCGGACGGGCCGCCGCGGAGTCGAAACATCCTCCTCCAGCGTTTCCGCCCGAACCTTGAACTCCCGCCCGCCCGTCTCGATTCGCACGAGGACCGCGCCCCCCGAATCGGCAATGCGCAGCTCATTCGCCGAAACCTGTTTCCACTCTCCCCAGGTCAAAAGCGCCGTCTCGAAGGTTTCAGGTTTGGCGAAGGCAACCCGGTCGCGCACGGTCAAGCCCGGCCCCCCCTCGCGCTGGAACACGAAAGTGCGCTCCATTTGCTTGAGGCCCTCCACCGCGTAGGCCGGCCGCAGGTCCAGCACCAAGCGGTCCCGCGCCTCGCTGAATTCTTTCTCCAGCACCACCGCCCGCGCGCGGGCGCCCGCCTGCTGCAGCCGGCCCGCCAGCACCGGCACCGCGTGGCCGTATGAATTGAGGACCTGGCTCTCGTAACGCCGGCTGCTGAAAGTTCGCGCGGTGTAAACCTCGGCCCCCGGATCGCACAAGATCATGCTCCGCCCCACCACCACACTGAAGCTGCCCACGTCGTTGTGATTATGATGCTCGGCGTTGTGCCCGCCTTTGAGCACGGCCGCAAAACCAGTGGACCAATCCCCGGCGGGACGGCAGATGAGCACCCCGCCGTCCCCGAACCACGTGCGCAATGGAGATTCCTCCGGCTTCGCCACCGCCGAAATCCGGGGCGGCGCGGATGCCGGCTGGGCAAAGATCAGGGTCGGCGCGACCCCGCCTCGGGGCGAGGGAAAGGCATTTCTCGCCCGTTCGGGAACCGGCAAGCCAAACCGCTCCGCGATATGGCGCGTGAGAAACGCGTCCGGCTGGCTGCCCGGATGGCAATCCGCTATCGAAGGGTAAAGCCCGTTGATGATTTCACTCCGGCTGGCGTAAAGCGCCGGCGCCGCCGCCGCGGGGTCGGCCAGCAAATCCACCCGCCCTCCGGTTGCCTGACGAATCGTCTCGCCCAGCATCAGAAACCGCCCAAAACCATAGTTCCAATATCCCACCCCCTCGCTGCAATACCCGTCCGGAGTGAAGCCCTTCAGAAAGTTCCGGATGTAATGCTCCGCCGCAGCCACATACCAGGCCCGGTCACCCGGCTGTTCTTCCAAGGCCAACGCCGCCCCCGTCACCCCCGCCAGGCACACGGCGTTCCAGTTGTGAGTCGCCCGGAGCCAGGAGGCGCCCTGCTGCCGCCCCTCCACAATCGCCCGGAACGGCTGCAGAATCCGGCGCCGAACCTCCTGCCGGATCAAGGTGCGAGTGCCGGCCGGCAGCTTGTCTCCGAGCAAGTAATCCACCGTCGCCAATTCCCACCCCACCAACGTTGCCCGAAGGTCCATATCCACCGTCTCCCCTTTGAAGTTGCGGAGGCTGCCATCATGCGCCGGCATGACCCAGGTGCGCTCCCGGGCGATGGCCGCAATGGATTCCACCAGCGGCTCCACAAACCGACCCTGGTTTTCCAAACACTCCGCCAGCGCGAAGGTGCTCACGCGCCTGTCCCGCGCGGAGAGCACCTTTTGACACCGTGTCCGGTTCCCGGTCCGCGAGAAATCCATGAACAAGTCGTCGGTCAGAGCCGGGATGGGAACTCGCGCGAGGTTTTCCGCGTCGGGGATGAGCTCGCGCCACTCGCTGCGAAGACGCAACGCCTCCCACGCGGCGCGATTCGTGATTGGCTGACCGGCCCCCGCCGGCGCGGGCGGCAACCACCGGGTGATTTCCCGCACCCGTTCCGGCGCCACCGGGCTCGCATCCGGGGCCGCTCCCATGGCGGCCCCCGGCATGGCTGCCGCCACCATCCACCCGATTGCGATGCGCCAAATCACCCCGCCACTTTTCTGCTCAATGCTCATGCCCCATACTGACGAAGCACTGGCCGCCTTTAGTCAAAATTTTCTCCGGCCTGCCCCCGGCGCGGCGCCCTTCGTCCATCCGCCGGCCCGCAAACCGAACCGCCCAATCCACAATTTTTCCTTTTCACGGCCCCTTGCTTTTCTATTATTTGCCCCCGGGTCGCACGTGGTGCGGCCACTGACAGTGACGGTTCACCATCGAATACCTAGATTATGCCACTGACACATACCAAAGAGTTGTTTGCCAAAGCCCTCAAGGGCAAATACGCCCTGGGAGCTTTCAATGTCAACAACATGGAACTGCTGCAGGCCATTGTGGAGGCGTGCGAGGAGGAAAAGGCCCCGGTCATGCTCCAGATCTCCAAAGGCGCCCGCTCCTACGCCAACCCCGTTTACCTCAAGAAACTGATCGAAGCCGCCGTCAGTCTTTCCACCATTCCCATTGCGGTCCACCTGGACCACGGCGATTCGTTTGAACTTTGCAAAGACTGCATTGACGAGGGCTTCACCTCCGTCATGATTGACGCCTCCCACGAGCCGTTCGAGAAAAACGTCGAAATCTGCCGCCGCGTCGTTGAATACGCCCACAAACATAACGCGGTGGTCGAAGGCGAGCTCGGTCACCTGGTCGGCGCCCAGTTCGACGAGGGCGAAGCCGGCGGCAGCTACTCCACCTCCGGCCACTACACCAACCCCGAGGAAGCCGTGCGCTTCGTCAAGGAGTCCGGAGTGGATTCCCTGGCCGTGGCGATTGGAAATTCCCACGGCGCCTACAAGTTCAAAGGCGAACAGCACCTGGACCTCGAACGACTGAAAGCGATCAAAAAGGCGTTGCTGGATGCGGGGCTGGGAGACTACCCGCTTGTTCTCCACGGGGCGTCCAGTGTGCCCAAGGACCTCGTCGAGGAAATCAACAAATACGGCGGCAAACTCGGCACCGACACCGCCGGCGTGCCGGAAGCCGACATCGAGGTCGCCCGCCGCGTCGGGTGCACCAAAGTGAACATTGACACCGACCTGCGCCTGGCGATGACCGCCGCCATCCGCAAGGCTTTCTTCGAAAATCCCAAGGAGTTCGATCCGCGGAAATACCTCGGACCGGCCCGCGCGAAAGTGAAGGAATTGGTCCGTCACAAGGTTCGCAACGTGCTGTGTTGCGCCGGACACGCGTTCGATTGAAAACCAGGGGCCAGGGCCAACCCCTGCAGCCACAGGCCAGCCTCGGATCGCCTCCCGCAAGCCAGGAGGCAGCGGTCGCGGGTCCGGCCCCCCGAAATGTCCCAACCCCTTGGGGGACTCGCTCCTCCAAGGCCCGGTTGGCCCGCCACAGGGTCTGGATGAGCCCCTCCAGCCTCTGTCCAAACCCGGCGTTTTGATGGACCTCGTTTTGGGACGCATTGGCCCCCCGACCGCATTCCGCCCTTGGGTTCAAGTTGGCGAGCACACGCTCCCCTTGCGCCTGGTGCGCAATGTCCGGGCAAGGCGTTACATTCTGCGATTGTCGCGTGAGGGGCTCCCCCAGGTGACCATCCCCCGGGGCGGCTCCGCCGCGGAGGCCACCGCCTTTGCCCAGCGGCAGGCGCACTGGATCGCCCGCCAGCTCCTGAAACAGGCCCAGCGGCAATCGCAACCACCCCCCTGGCAAGTCGGGTCCGAAGTGCGGTTCCGTGGGGAGCTGACCCGCATTCAGCCCGCCGGCAATGGAATGCCCAACACCGTTCGCCTGGGAACCGAGCTCATTCCGGTGCGGGACCCGGCGGCGGACCTCCGGCTCGAGATTCAAGGGCACCTCCGCCGGCTGGCTTCTCTCGAGCTGCCCCGGCGCACACTCGAACTGGCCGCCGCGCATGGATTCGCCGTGCGCCGGGTCACCGTCCGCAACCAGCGGTCGCGCTGGGGGTCCTGCTCACGGCGGGGGACCCTCTCGCTGAACTGGCGCCTGGTGCAGGCGCCGCCGGCTGTCCGCGACTATATCATCCTGCATGAACTGGCGCATACGCGGGAAATGAACCATTCCGTCCGGTTCTGGCGCCTGGTTGGAACCTTGTGCCCCCACTACCAGGAAGCGGAACGCTGGATTAAACAGCATTCGCGCGAGCTCCTTTGATCGCCGCTTCAACCGGCCGGATTTCGGTTGCGGCCAGCCCGAAAGCTGCCAAGCATAACGGCGCTTGAGAACGTTGCACGCCTACCTCACCCGGCAGGTCCTGACCTCTTTGGTCATGACCGTGGCCGTGTTCACGTTCGTCCTCATGCTCGGCAATGCGCTCAAGGAAATCCTGCCCTGGCTGGTCAGCGGCCAGGTCAGGTTCAGCACCGTGGCCAAGGCGGTCGCTTTGCTCGTGCCCTTTGTCTGGGTGTTCGCCCTGCCCATGGGCATGCTCACCGCCACCCTGCTGATCTTCGGCCGCTTTAGCGCCGACCAGGAACTCACCGCCGTCCGGGCCAGTGGCATCAGTCTCCTGTCCCTCGTCAGTCCCGTGCTGCTCCTCAGCCTCGCCCTTTGCTGCCTCAGCGCCCTCGTCAACACGTACGTCGGCCCCCGTTGCCGCGTCGCCTACACCACCTTGCGCGACAACCTCCGCCTCGAATTCTCCAGCGGCGTCCTGCCCGAAGGGCGCTTTATCAAAGACTTCCCCGGCTACATCTTTTATGCGGGAAAAAACCGCCAGGGCAACCTTCAGGACATCATGGTCTTTGTCCTCAAGAACGAAACCAACGTCGAAACCACCGTCCGCGCCCCCCGGGGACGCATCGTGGTGGACACGCCCAACCAACTGCTCAACCTCTACCTCTACGACGCCAGGCTCATGACCGTCGCCGACGGGCGCGCCATCCCGCTCGCCTTCGAGGAATGGGCCCTCCAGTTCGGCTTCGCCCCCCCTCAGCAGGTCGCCGGCAAGCCGCGCGTGGACGACATGACCTTCCAGCAACTGCTCGAGGAACGGCGCGAGCTCGAACGGTTGCTCAACCTGCCGGTCCCCCTCAAAAACCTGACTCCCGAGCAGGCGCGCACCTGGAAAACCGTCTGGGAACAGCAACGGCGCGACCTGACCGCCCCCGTGGTCTTTCACATCCACCGCCAGGTCGCCTTCTCCTTCGCCTGCTTTGGCTTTACACTCATCGGCATTCCCTTGGGCATCCGGGTCCACCGCCGCGAAACCAATGTCGGGGTCGCCATCGGCCTGCTCTTGGTGGCCATCTATTACAGCTTCATCCTCCTGGGCCAATCGCTTGAACGCCGCCCCGAGTTTGCCCCCCACCTGATCGTCTGGCTGCCCAACTTCATTTTCCAAGCCGTCGGCGCCGTCCTGTTGTATCGCGCCAACCGCGGCGTTTGATCGGCTCCCCGGCCCCCTGCCCCTCCGGCCGGCCCGGACGTCGCGAGCCGCCAACTGCCGCTATTTCCGGCGATACACCTTGTGAATCGCCGCCTGGTCGGTGGGTTTGACCACCAACTCGTCTATGTTCACATGCGGCGGCCGGCTCGCCACCCAAACCATGATCTCGGCAACATCCTCCGCCGTCAGCGGCTGGACGCCTTCGTAAACCTTGCCCGCCCGCGCCGCATCCCCTTTGAACCGCACCAGCGAAAACTCCGTCTCCGCCATCCCCGGATCAATGGTGCAGACCCGCACGCCGGTTCCGCACAGCTCCAGCCGGAGCGCTCGCGTGATCTGCAATTCGCCAGCCTTGGCCGCGCAATAGGCCGCCCCACCCTCATACGCAACCCGCCCGGCAATGGAGCCGATGTTCAGGATCGAACTGCCCGGGTTCCGAATCATCAGCGGCAACGCCGCCCGGCTCATCCGCAGCACCCCCAACACATTCGATTGAATCATCGCCTCCCAATCCTCGTCCTTCGCGTCCATCACCGGGTCAAGCCCCTGAGCCCCACCAGCGTTGTTCACCAGCACATCCAGCCGCGCAGCCTGCGGCTCCCCCGGGGCCATCACCTGCCGCGCCCATGCCATGAACGCTTCCACACTCGCCGTGCTCGCCACATCCAGGAAATGTGCGTGCGCCTCGGCCGCCCCCGCCGCGCGCGCCTCGGCCGCCACTCGCTCCAGCCGGTCCACACGCCGCGCGCCCAACAACAATCGGGCCGATTCCGCGCCGAACAGCCGCGCGGCCGCCGCTCCAAAGCCACTCGACGCGCCGGTAATCAAGACCCATTTGTCTTTCAACGACACCGCCATGTTTCCTCCGCCTGCTAATGCCGCACCATATACCAAGCCCAAACCAGAATGAGTGCCGTCGGAATCACCCCGCCCAGCACCCCCCCAAGTATCTCCGCCCCCAGCCGGCCATACCGCATCCCGAACCGCGGCCCGGTCTGGCCCCCGAGAAACCAGCCCAACACGCCTCCAACCAGGAACGCCAGCACGCCCAGAATCGGCAGCGAAAACATCTGGGCAAGGCTCCCGTAATAGACCGCCCGCGGCAACCCCAGTGCCAGCAACCCCCCAACCGACCCGGTCACCACACCAGCCACCGCACCTAGATTGAACTCGCCAAATCCCGGTTTCTTCATGCTTGATTCTTCGCCGGCTCCCCGCTTCCCAGCGTGGAACCGTCACTCTCACGCCGATGTTTTCACAGAACCCCCTCGAATGCAACCGGCTCCATGCCTCCCCCGTCCGATTTTTCTCCCCGGCAGCCCCCTCGCCCGCCCGCGGCCTCCCAGCAGCCAGGGCTGGGGCAGCCGGCCGGTGATTCGCATCTCAAACCCAGTTCCCACACCGGCGGGGAGTTCCGCGCCCCATTCATAAATGAAATCGCCTGTTTTTTCTGCCGCGTTATTGACATTCGGCCCCAATTGGATAGGGTTTCGGGCTCTGGAATTTTGATTACAGGTCCTATATATGCCGAATACGAAATCCGCTGAACGTCGCATGCGCAACAGCGAGCGCAAACGCTTGCACAACCGCAGCATCAAGTCCCGTCTGCGCACGCTGGAAAAGGGCTTCTCCAAACTGCTGACCGAAGGCAAAAAGGAGGACGCCGCCAAAGCGTATGTGAACCTCAGCTCCGCTTACGACAAGGCCGCCAAGAGCGGTGTCGTCCACAAGGCGGTTGCCAACCGCAAGAAATCGCGTCTGGCGCTCCGCCTGGCCAAGGTGAAGTAGGCCTGCCCGGTCGGAAAGCCGGCACGCGCCCCGCGCTTGGACGCGCCGAAAAACGGCGACAGTTGCGGCGAGGCGCTTCCCCTGTTCCCAGCGGCCATTCGGCAATCGCCAAAGGATTCCTCCTTCGGTGGCCGGATGCCTTCTCCCAAACACCCCCCCAAAGCAGGGCATGAAATGGATTGGTCAAGCCCGCCTCGAAAGGCTATGCTGTTGAGGATAGCTTCAAAAACGAGGGCCGTTGGCTCCGGCCCCCGGCTTGATGGCGATGAGGAAGATCGCACTGGTATTTGTGACGGCGGTGATCCTGCCAAGCCTGGTCCTGGCGTGGCTGGCAGCGCGCTCGATTCGCGACCAGCAATTTCTCATCGAGCGGCAGCAATCCATTATCTGCCAGGGGCTGGCCGACCGCCTTGCGGCGGAAGTCCAGGCCCAGATTGAAGCCAGCCGCCGCGCGTTCACCAACCGGGTCGAGCGCCTCGCCGGAGACCCCGGGTCCCCCAGTCCCCCCTCGAGCTTCGACGAACGCCTCCGCCAGGACTGGCCCCTCGCCGAGGTCGGCTTCGTGGTCAGCCTCGACGGCCGCATTTTGGCCCCGGAACGCTCGACCCGTGACGAAGCCCGGAACTTCCTCGAATTCAACGAGCGGTTCCTCACCGGACGCGAGCTGGTCCAAGTCTATGCGAACAAAGGCCTGCCACCCACCCAGCAGCCTGTCCTGCCGGCTGCCCAGGCCCCGGCCAATCGTTATGACCCAACGGCCCGCGCCCAACAGCGGTCGGTGTTGCCGCAACAGAGCCTCCAGCAACTCCAAATCGAGGAACCGTCGTCCCAGCCCGGCCCCCAAAACGCCAACGCCCCACCGCAACTCCAGAACGTTTCCGCGCTGGTCCCCTCCACAACGGAATTCCGGCGGTTGATCGGGGAAGACCGCAGCGGCATGCTGGCGCGGTTCGTCGAAAACCGGCTCTTCCTCCTTTTTTGGCACAGGCCCGCCGCCCGTCCCGAGCTGGCCTTTGGCGCGCAAATCAACCTGCCCGAACTGGTCCGCCAGGTCGGCGACCGCCTCCCCGGCGCGGTGGACCCCGCCCTGCACAACGACGTGTGCGTCGCGTTGCTGGACGACAACGCCCGGCCCATGGCGTTGTCCCGCCCCGGTTTCCAGGCCGTGTGGAAACGCCCCTTCGTGGCCACCGAAATTGGCGAAGTTCTGCCCCACTGGGAGCTGGCAGTTTACCTGGCCGACCCCGCAAAGCTGACGCAAGCAGCGCGGGTCACTCACCTGGCTCTCGGCTTGGTGTTGGCCGTCTTGGTGGCAGCCATCGGCGTCGGCAGTTGGCTGATTATCGCGGACCTCAAGCGCCAGGTCCGGCTGGCCGCCCAAAAAACCGATTTCGTCAGCAATGTGTCGCACGAGCTCAAAACGCCGCTGACCTCCATCCGCATGTTCTCCGAGCTGCTGGCGGGGGGCGGGGTGGCCGAGCCGGACCGGCAGCGCCTCTACTTGAACATCATTGCCGCCGAAACCGCCCGCCTCACGCGCCTCATCAACAACGTCCTGGACTTCGCCCGCTTGCAGCGGGGCGAACGCAAGTATTGCTTCGAGCGCTGCGACCTCGCCGACTTGGTGCGCGAAACCGCCGCCACCTCCCGCCTCCACCTCGAACGCTCCGGCTTCCATTTCGACTGCGACCTCCCCGCCAGCCCCCTTTGGGTCGCGGCGGACCGCGACGCCCTGGCCCAAGTCATTCTCAATCTGCTCTCGAATGCCGAAAAATACTCGGGCGATCAAAAGGAAATCACTCTGCGCCTGGCCGACACCGGCCGGGGAATGGCCGAGCTGCGGGTACTGGACCGCGGGCTGGGCGTGCCGCCCGGCTGCGAAGAGAAAATCTTCGAACAGTTTTTCCGCGCGCATGACAACCTCAACAGCGGCATCCCGGGCTCGGGTCTGGGTCTGACGCTGGCGCGCGAGCTCGCCCGCGCCCATGGCGGCGAGATCACTTACACCCCGCGCCCCGGGGGCGGCAGTTGCTTTGCACTGCGCCTGCCCCTGGCTCCCGCCGCGGCCAGTGCCGCCGGGGCCCCCGCCCCGCTGGCCAAAGCCGCCGCCCTATGAAGGCCACCATTCTGGTCGTCGAGGACGACCCCCACATTCAACTCGGCCTCGAAGAAATCCTCATCGGCGAGGGCTACGTCGTGGCCGTGTGCCGCCGGGGTGATGAAGCCTTGAGCGCCATCACCCGGCATCGGCCCGACTTGGTTCTGCTGGACATCATGCTGCCCGGCCTGAGTGGTTACGACGTCTGCCGGCAGCTCCGCGCCAAAGGCAACAAAACCCCCGTCCTCATGCTCACCGCCAAGGGCCAGGAGCTCGACAAAGTCCTCGGCCTCGACCTCGGCGCCGATGATTATGTGACCAAGCCCTTTGGCGTCCGCGAACTCCTCGCCCGGGTCCAGGCGATCCTCCGCCGCGCCAGCGCACAAATCCCGCCCGGCCTCCATCCCTTCCACATCGGCGGATGCGAAATTGACCCCAAAACCTTCCAGCTCCGCCGCGGCCACACCGTCGAAGACCTCTCCGCGCGCGAATTGAAACTGCTGCAATTGTTTCACGCCCACCCCGGCGAGGTGCTCTCTCGCGACCGCCTCCTCAACGAAGTCTGGGGCTGCCACTATTTCGGCACCACCCGCACGCTGGATCAGGTCACCGTCCAATTGCGCAGAAAGCCCGGCGACGACGCGGCCGCGCCGCGCCACCTCCTG
>JARKQH010000437.1 GCA_029974925.1 Verrucomicrobiota bacterium | reverse complement strand
CTGGGAACAGGCGGAAGCAGAGACCCCGCCTCACGGTTCCTGAAGTCGCGGCGACTGCGGCTTTGATTTCGATTACGGTGGTAGTGCTCATAGTTTTTCCGCCTCACGGTTCCTGAAGTCGCGGCGACTGCGGCCTGTGGTGACGCGAGGTCTGGGACATGGTGGGCCCCGCCTCACGGTTCCTGAAGTCGCGGCGACTGCGGCGGATACGTTGGTAACGCTCGCCAGGCTGTTCCCAACCGCCTCACGGTTCCTGAAGTCGCGGCGACTGCGGCGCCAAGCTCGGCAGCAGTCTCTTTGATGCACATGTCCGCCTCACGGTTCCTGAAGTCGCGGCGACTGCGGCTCATATCACATATCCTCTCATATCGTTTCTTAATCCGCCTCACGGTTCCTGAAGACGCGGCGACTGCGGCCGGCAAAATCCTGCGTGGACGATCCCCGGACCAGGCCGCCTCACGGTTCCTGAAGTCGCGGCGACTGCGGCGACGTGCTTTTCAAGGATGACGTCATCCGAGTAGGACCGCCTCACGGTTCCTGAAGTCGCGGCGACTGCGGCATTGCCTGGCTGGTGGAATGGCGCTGGCAATCTCCCGCCTCACGGTTCCTGAAGTCGCGGCGACTGCGGCAGGCGGGGCTGGAGCGCCCGGTCAGGGGCCGTGGGGCGGCGCTCCTTGCGAGCGCCGGTTCGTGGCGCCTGGCGCCGGATTGGCAGGAGATGAGCCGGCCCGTGGGAATTGCACAGCGAAAGGAACTTGTTCAATGCGAGCGTCCGTGCGGGCGAGCGCCAGCAATCCCGCGCTCGCACCGCGCCGCCGGCTTCAGGCGCAGTCGTTCGCGATTTCAAGGATCGTGCCTTTCCAATGGCGGAGGAAAGGTGATCGGTGGCCGTAGCCAAGGGTCAACATTAGAGCGCAAGGGGCAGGGGTCAAGCCTGAAAATTGGAGCCGAATCAAATAATCGTAATGCGGGTTCGAACCTGGTAGGGGAGGCCCAAGGCTTCGATGACGAGGGTGGCGTCTCCAGCGGCGGGCCCGAGAGAGACGAAGAGGACCTGATCTTCGTCGTGGTTGATCAGGGGATGGAGGGCGGCCTTGGCCTGGGCCAGGCGCAGGTCGTCGAGGGCGCACTCGAAAACGGAGTATTGGAGGCGGACGCCGAAGCCTTCGAGGACGCGGGCCACACGCCGCAAGCGTTTGGGGTGTGCGATGTCGTAGCTGACCAGGTAGCGGATGCGCGGGCCGCTCATCGGGTCGTGAATGCGTGGTAAGCCGGCGCCTCGCCGCGGACAAAGCGCCAGAGCTGGCGGGCCTGGACTTCCAGCATGCGGCGGTAGGGCATTTTATATTGGAACTCCGGGTGGGTGACCTCGGTGTCGAGGCGCCGGAACCAAGCCTCCCAGAAAGCCTTGCGCCCGCGGTCGTTGAGGAAGGTGCCGGCGGCGCTCCGGAGGAAATCCTCGGGGGCGACTTCGGCGCGATTGAGGAGGCTAACGGCGACGCTGTCGGCGGTGAGGGGCCGGAACTCCTCCATGAGGTCCAGGGCGAGAGCGGGGCGTCCGTATCGAGGCTGGTGCATGAAGCCAAGAAAGGGGTCCAGGCCCACGGCGTGGCAGACGCCGGTGAGCTCCTTGGCGAGCATGGAATACCCCAGAGAGAGCAGCGCATTGACGGGGTCGCGCGGGGGACGGCGATTGCGCCCGCGCCAGTCGAAGCTCCAAGGCTCGCGTTGCTTGAGCATGGAATCGAAGTGTTCGAAATAGAGGGCGGCGGCGGTGCCTTCGATGCCCAGCAGGTCTTGCAGGTCCGCGGCCTGTTCCGCAGCGTCGCGAAAAGCCGCCAGGAGGCTGAGCACCCGGTCGGGCGCGGCGCCGTTGCGCATGAGCATGACGCGCTGATTGTGGATTTTGGCGCGGATCACCTCGCGGGCCAGGCGCAGGCGAATGCCGGGAAGTTCAAACAGGCGGTATTGTCCGCGTCGTGCATCCACGCCGCTGGCTGGCAGGCCGCGGAGCATCCCGAGGAAGCGGCCTGCGGGGGAGAAGTAAGCGACATCAATGCCCAGCTCGAGGCACGTTTCCACAGCTTGGGCGGTGATCTGGACGGCGCCGTAGCAGTAAATGGCCCGGAGCTGGTGTCCGGGCAGCTTGCGGAGCTCTTCGCCTTTGACGGATACGACCACCTGCTCGCCGCGCTGGCCAACCTGGGCGCCCGGCGTCTGGATGATGAGCACCTCCCCCTCGTCGCGGTCGGGGCGAGGCGGCTGGAGGGTGGGCGGGCCCTTGGAAGACTCCGCGGCAAAGTCCAGGGCCTCCAAAATTCGTTGCCGGCAGGGGTCATCGCCCGGGGTGGCGAAGGTAAAATGGAGCTGCGGGTCCGGGGTCGCCGCCCTGGTGGCGCGCGCCCACCAGAGCGATTCGTTGGGCAGGCAAATCGGATAGGCCGAACAGTAGAGACAGCGGGGGTCATTTCTCAGCGGCGGCGGGCACTTTCCGCCGGCCGCCACCGCGCGGGCTTCGGAGATTTTAGCCCGGACCCGTTCCAGCAAACTTTCTTCAATCTCGACTTGAACGCGGCGTTTTTCCGCCGCGTAGTAGATGGCAGCCCGGGTGGGGCAAATGCCGTGTTCGCGCAGCAGCAAGGCTTGGGCGGCCACCTGGATGGCGTCCGGCTCTTTGGCAACCCGCTGCCCCTCGGCGTCGCGGCGAGCCGCGCCTTTTTTGTAATCAACAATTTCCGGGCCGTCCGGACCGTTTTCCACGAGGTCCACCACGCCGACCAAGCCGAGCGCCTCGCTTTCGAGCCGCAGGCTGCGGAGGCTGGCGCCCGGCGGCAGGCATTCGGCCAGAGCCCTGGTCTTCTCATGGTCAAGAGGGGATGGCGCGTCAACATTCCTGTGGACCAGCGAGCCGGCCACGGTGTCCGCATTCTCCTGAAAGATGTTCTCCACCCACTGAAAGTAGAAGAGCCGGGGGCAATAGATGAAGTTGTGGAGGTTGCGCACGCCCATTTTCGGCTGGGCCTCCAGCGAACCGTCGGTGCGCAACGCGGCGTCGGCCATGACTCAGTCCGGCAGGCGGTCCAGTTTGTTTTTCCACCGGGCGAGCCGTGCGTCGTTGATGTCCTGGACGCGCCGCCACTGCGCCGCCTTCACGCAGCCCCAGAATGATTTGCTGTGCACCAGCCGGGGTGAGTCCTCCTGGCCGGGGACTTCGGCCCAAGTCCACTGCCGTTCCAGCCAGGCGTGCTCGCGGTTCGCTTGAGCGAGGCGCCGGGCCACCTGTTCCAGCCCGGCGTAGTCGGCGAAGAAGTTGGGCTGGCGGGTGTCGTCCGGCCTGGCATCCGGGGGCCGATGCACAACCAACACTTTGCCGGCGGCCCCGAATTTCCTTTTTTCACGAGTCAGCAACCGGGCCTCGCCGGCGGCCTGCCTGGAGGCCGGCTTTGGCTTCCCCTTCCTGCCGGTTTCGGTTGCATCGGGCTGCGTCCGAAGGCGCGGGTGGATGCTCCAGAGTTGAGGGTCCGCGATGGCCCGCAGGCCGAGGTTGATGGCGGCGTTGAGGTCGGCTTGAGTGAGGGCGGGCTGGAGGTCGGTGCCGCCGGTTGTGTCGCAGATGGGGACGAAAACCGGGCCGCCGGCGGAGGGCACGAGCAGCGTTCGCCGGGGGCACCGGCCGGAGCGCTTTTGTTCCTTCCAATCGCGCTCGAGTTCGGCTTGCGCTTTGGCAAGGTCCCGGTCCAAGTCCAGCAGGCGCCGCGCTTCATCGGTCGGTTGGCCGTCGTCGCCCTTCCTTCCGGCCAGCCAGGCCCATTGCTCCCGCCGGGTGAAGCCGGCCGTGACCTCGACCGCTCGGAAACCCGGGACGCCGCTTCGGGAACAGAAGCGGGAGGAGTAGGCGGCGGGGGTTTCCAGCACGGGGAGACCGAACACTTCGCAAAGTTGCTTGAGCTTGTCCCGCACGGCGCGGTGACACCATTTCATCAGGCGGGAGTTTTCGCGCGGGGCGCGGCCCTGGCTGGCGCGGTAGCGGGACAGGTCCTCGATCACGATGAAGTCCACCGGACCGATCCATTGGCGCTGGGGATTGAGGAGTTTCTCGTAAACGCCGTGCTGGTCGCGCTCGGCGCGCAACTCGCTCTTGTTGGGGGGAGGGGGCGCCAGGCGGAGACCGAGGGCCTCGGCGAGAATGAGGTGCGCGGTCTGGTTGACGCGCTGTTCCTTGAGGTTGTCGAGCTTTTCCAGGAGGTCGGGGCAGGGATCGGGCACGGATTCGTCACGGCGAATGGGGGGTTCACCGCCGATGTTGCGGCGCAGCGCCTGATTAAGGGATTGGCAGCGCTTTCGCAATTCCTCGAGCTGCTCGATGCGCTCGAAGGAGAGGCCGCGCTGACCCCGCAACCACACCGGGCGTTCGGGAGTGTCAAGCTTGGGGCCGTTTTGCGTCAGATGGTGCAAGGGATTTTCATCCGTGGCCCGGGAATGCTTCTCCCAACGCCAGGAGCGCCCGCGCAAGGGCAGGATGCGGTTGGCGATGCGGACGAGCAGCCGGGGCGCGGCATCAAGACGCTGGCGCAATTGGGACTCCAATTGTTCGCGGCCCCGTGGGTCTCGATTCGCGACCAGCGCCTTCAGCTCGGGTGATACCAGCCGCCGGTCGTCGCACTCATCAATTTCCGCGACGGCGGTGTTCTGCTGCCGGGGGTCGCCCCGCAGGAACCAGCACCACCGATGCAGCCGGGAGATGCGGGACTGATAACGGCGCAACGCGATCAGCAGTTTGTCGTTCTGCTCGGGGAAGCTCAGAGCCGTGCGCCAATTCTCGGGAAGCAGAGTCCACCGCTCCTCGCCCTCGCCGTCGGTTTCGACCGCCTCCAGCAGGCGCATCAGTTCCGCGGTTTCGTCCGCTTCCCAGGGCCGGGCCGGGCGGCCGCGTTCGCCCCAAAGCTCCTCCCGGAAGGCGAACGGCCGGCCTGAATCCTCCGGGTTGTTCTGGTCCTGACTGCTTTTTTCGCGCCAAACGATTGCATCCTCCCCGGGCAGGCGGAACAGGCCGGCCCGTTCGACGGCGGCCCGCCAGCGCGTGCCGGCAGTCTGGCCAATGAAGCGCGAGGAACGCGGATCAAGACTTCCCTCGCAAGCGGCCCGCAGCCGGGCAAAGGCGCCCGCATCGCGCTGGCCAAGGTCCGCCGCAAGGCAGCGGAA
>JARKQH010000428.1 GCA_029974925.1 Verrucomicrobiota bacterium | reverse complement strand
GGGCGGTTCGCGAACCGCCCTGCTTTGCGGCCCGGCCACATCGCGGGTTTGACACGCGGCAGGGTCAGAACCCTGGCAGGATAAGACTCTGCTGCTGGGGAAAAAGCCCACTCAAGGGGCTAAAAAGCCAGTTCGCCGTCTTAGCCCCTTTAGCGGGCTTTCACTCCTCCAGCGATCGGACGGCCAATGTCCCCTCGCACCACCCGCCAGGATCGGGCGTCCGCCGCGCGGCGGACGGGGTGGTACCCCGTCCCTACGACCCGCGATCGGCCCTCGACCCAGGCCAATCCCTCTTTCTCGCCTTTCCTCCCTGCTTTTCCTCTGCGTCCTTGGCGTCTTGGCGGTTCGTCTTGTTTTCCCCCGGCAACCTGACCAAGCAGGACGCGGCGCTTTCGGTCGAGTTGTACCATGCTCCCGCCCGGCGAGATCGGGTGTCGGACACGCGGCAGGGTCAAACCCTGCCGCTGGGGGAAAAAAGCCCACTCAAGGGGCTAAAAAGCCAGTTCGCCGTCTCAGCCCCTTTAACGGGCTTTCACTCCTCCAGCGCTCGAACGGCCAATGTCCCCTCGCACCACCCGCCAGATCGAGCGTCCGACGCACGGCGGACGGGCCCGGTCGCTGTGACCGGTGTGACCCGTCCCTACAACACTTGATCGGAATCTCGCCGCGCGCCCATCATTTCACTTTCTCGTCTTTCCTCCCCGTTTTTCCTTAGCGTCCTTGGCGTCTTGGCGGTTCGTCTTGTTTTCCCCCGGCAACCTGACCAAGCAGGACGCGGCGCTTTCGGTCGAGTTGTACCATGCTCCCGCCCGGCGGCGGTGGCATCATTGGAAGGCGCACTCGCTCATCGATCACCCGCGAGGAGATCATGCCCGCACCATCCCCCGCCCGCCTGGCCCTGGAAGACGGCAGCCTGTGGCCCGGCACCGCGTTCGGCGCGCCCGGCCTCGTCCAACCCGGCGAAGTCGTCTTCAACACTTCCCTGACCGGCTACCAGGAGATTCTGACCGATCCCAGCTATGCGGGGCAGCTCGTCGTCATGACCGCCCCGCAAATTGGCAATACCGGAATCAATCCCGACGATCACGAAGCCCGCTGCGCCTTTCTCAGCGGGCT
>JARKQH010000423.1 GCA_029974925.1 Verrucomicrobiota bacterium | reverse complement strand
CCATTTGCTGGAGGAGCTGAGCTCGTTGTTGTTGGACAGAAGGTGTTAGCATAAGTGTATAGCTACTATACAACATTCCCGAGAAAATGCCAACAAAAATGCAGTTCCTAATTTTTACCTCACAAATTTTCCATCCACCCCCTGGATTGCGGGTCCGGATTCAAGAGCTCGCGCTGGTGTATTGCCGGAGTGAAAGCCGCCAGATCCATTCCGAAACCGCGAAGCACAATCCGCTCATGACCAGTAACAAAAGCAGGGGGCCGGCGCTCGACAGCTTGTCCACCAAAAGCCGCACCGGCACGTTCGAGACCAGCAGCATGGGAACGGCAAATGTGAAGAATCCCCGGAACAGTCCCCGGCCAAACGCCTCATCAGGCATCCGGGCGATTTGAAACAGATTATAGTAGCCCCATACGATCCCTTGGGCCCGGACGGTCCAAAAGCTGATGCTCGCCAGCAAGAACATCAGCGAGTAGTGGATTAAAATGCCGGCCGCGCACAGAACCAGAAATCCCGCAATTTGGGCCGCCCCGGGGGAGAGGTCCATCCTTCGCGCCGCGTAAACCATCACCGCCACCGCCGAGGCGGCATTGACGAATGCGCCCAAGTCCACCTGCCGGAACGAGACCACAAACCGTGAATTGACCGGCAAGAGCAGCAGAAAATCCAGTTTTCCCAGCCGCACCAGCTCCGAGAGATTGGTGCAGTTGATCAAAAAGAACGCTTGGAAGACCTGCTGAATAAAGTGACTCGCCCCCACGAGCATGACCACCTGCCACTTGCTCCACGTGCCGATTTGTTCGGTGTGCAAATACAACACCCCGATGAACGCCAACTGCAGGCCGAACCAGAGCACTTCGACCACAATCCACAACAGGAAGTTGGTCTTGAAGTTCATCTCGCGCGTCACCGAGTTTTTCCACAAGGCGGCGTAGATGCCCAGGTAGCGGCGCAGCGCGGCTTGGGTCCGGGACAGGAACGGGGCGGCTCGTTTCTCCATCGGTCATCCTCCCACCGCCGAGTACTTGCGCAGCCCGCGGCTCCAAGCAAACCGGGCCAGAGCATACGTTGCCACCACCCACCCGGCCTGAACCAACAAACCTTTTGCCAGGGCCACTCCCGTGGTCTTGCCCATGTAAATACTCACCGGAAAGTAGAGTTGATAGGGAAAGGGAGTCAGATACAGCACTCGCTCAATCGCCGGCGGCAGAATGTCCAGCGGAAACAAATGGCCGCTGGCGATGTACTCGAAGGCGAACATGATGAAGATGAAAGTTGAAACCTCCAGCACCCAGAACGCCAGCATCGCCAGCGTGTACGAAATGAAAAACTGCAGGGCGGCCGTCAGCAGCGTCGAGAGCAGGAACCAGCCCAACACCCCCCAGTCCGCCGGCAGCACAAAATACCGGTGCAAGGACAGGATGAACAACCCCAGGGGGATGGCAGCCACCGACAGGTAGGTAATGCGCCCCGCCCCGAACAGGCAAAGCCGGTAGTACAGGTAGTCAATCGGCTTGAGCACAAACTGGCTGATTTGCCCGTCCTTGATGTCCGCGGCAATTTGCCAGTCGTCCTCGTTCACCGCCGTCAGCGCGTCCACCACCGTGATCAGGAGGTAGTAGGAAATCATTTGTGCCAGGGTATAACTTCCCACCAGCCCATCCGCCGGTTTGTCCGCGTAAATCGTCCGCCACACGTAGAGAATGGCCACCAGCGGAATCAGCCCAAACAAAGCCCGGGCCAGATAATTGAACCGGTAGGTGAGGTTGTTCTGGATGCCAATTCCGACAACGTGCCAGTACTTTCTCATCCGGCCTCCAATGTCAACGAAGTCGCCAGCCCGCTTCGAAGGGCGCCGGGCGGCCGGCTATCACGGCGTGGATTGTCAGTCCCTCAACCATCGCTCAAGCAAATCCCGGCAATTTAACACCTTTTCAACCAGGTCAAGCGGCACATAGTAATACTGGTTTGAAGCCTCGAATCCAATTCGGGAATCCCGGGACTGCAATTGCCAAAGCCGCCGCGCCAGAAGCGCCTCGGCTTCAAGCAGCGCCCTCAAACGCGCTTTGTGACCGGCTCGTTCGCTCTCGGTCCCCGCCGCCGCCAGAGCCTGTCGTGCCAAAACGAACTGCGCCTGGTTGGCACAGCTCCGAAAATGAATGGCGGCGGCTTCAGCAACCGAGCACTCCTCGCCCAGCGCCCGGCGGTGGGTTCGCGACAGGCCGCTCGTTTTCCCGGCGGCCTGCTTGAGGCCGGTCAGGGCGGTGTCAAAGCCACGGGCCACTTTCTCAAGCTGGGAGATGTAGATCTCAGCCGGATACACCGCCCGCCATTGATCCAAAGCGTCGTAAGGGAAGCCCACCATTGAGGCGGCATACCCGGTTGGCTGCGCCCACAACAGGTTGGCGGGCCCGAGTTGTTGCGGTCCCGAATAGGCCACATTGATGTGAAAGGGAAACTCGCGAAACGCCGCGCTGAAACCGCGCCATGCCCGCACGACTTCCGGCGCCAGGCGCGGGCCGAACCGTCGCTCGGCCACTCGCCGCATCGCCTCCTCCGCCGGCGCCCCGTCCAGCGTCTCCGCCATCACCTCCAGGTTCGGCGAGGGATATCCCCCCAACGTCCATCCGAGCATCACCCCATCCACCCCTGCCCCCCGCAGGTTTTCTCCATGGCGCGCGACATTCTCGATGGCGGGAATGTAGGGCACGGCCGACAACTCCCAGGTATTGCCCGCCTGGACCTTGGCCAGCGTTTTCAACCCCCGCTGCCGCGCCGCCTTCCAATGGCGAAGCGCGCGCGGTCCGGGACCGATGGCGGACAGGCAGTATTCCCCCACGCTGCTCTTGATTCCGCCGCGCTCAATCGGAAGGCTCCATTCGCTCACGCTCATCAAGGCGGCCTCCGCCGGCAACGCGCCGATGGCTGCCTCCGCCCACGCGTCGTGCCATCCCCAATCCCACGCGATCAATTCCGCCCGGCTTCCCGCCTGCCGAATCCCGTCCGCGATCAGGCGGTTGACCTCGCCAATCACCTCGGCCGCCGCCCGTTTCCCGCAGCGCGGACATTGCGCCCCGCCTCCATGACTCCAGCAATTGCTCAAGTTTTCCGAAGCGGTGATGGTGAAAAACCCGCCCAGGTCAGGCACGGCCCGGCAGATGCGGGCAATGGCGTCCCGCAGGTAATTCTGGACTTCCGCAACGCTGGTGCACAGCGCCGCATGGTCGCCCTCCACGACCCCTTTGAGCTGGGGCCGGCTCTCGAAAAAACGCAAGGGCAGGGCGCGCGGTTCGTTGAGATACAACCAGACACGGATGTTTTCGCGCCGGGCGCGGGCGACCAGGGCCCGAAGGTTCTTCAACCGCTCTTCCCAGCGCGCGCTCCGTTCCGGCATCCAGGGGCAGGGACCCAGTTTGTGCAACACCGCCTGCAGCCAGACGCCCGTCACACCCGCCTGCGCCAAACGGGCCAGGTAGCCCGCCGGGTACGGGTCCGCTTCAGGCTCCAGCAGGGGATCGCCGTAAAGCGCGAAGTAGGAATAACAGAACCGGAGAGGCGCGGCGCCCGAAGGGTCGCCAGCCGGCACGGCTTTGGCTGGACGCGGCGCGCGCGCGGGCGGGGTCGAAAGCCTCGAGACGAACGCAAAAAGGGGGTCGGAAGTCCGGGATGCGCCCTCGGGAAACTCGGCCGCGACAATCTCGCCCAGGCGCGCCGCGTGCCGCGTCATTGCTGGATCCGGCGCCTGGTACCGCAGCGGGGCGCAATCGGGCTTGAGGTTTCCGAGCTTGACGTAAAGAAAGTCGTCCTCCCGCAACGTGAAGGCCATTTGCTCCGGCGTCCATTCCAGCAGCTCCAGCAGTTGTTCGTAGGGCAGCAAATGCCAGTTCCTCCGAATCACCGTCAGGCAGGAGCGCGCCTGCTGTTCCCGGGAAATCCGCGGCGGCCGGCCCAGCCCCAGCCGGAGGCCGACCCGGAGAATATCATCCGGCCGCGCCCCCACCACGCGGGCGAGGCGGTCGGTCGGAACCAAACCCCAGTTCCTCCACACAAAAGCATGCAAGCGGTCGGGAAAATGCTCCGGCCAGAGCGGCTTGGGCGCCGCCCCGCGGGGAAGCTCGGCCGCCGTTATAGCCCCGGCCGCCGACACGGGACCTCCCCGGGCCTGCCACGGCCGCCCCGGCAGAACGAGTGACGCGGTCGCGGCAGTGAGGGTTTTCAGGAAGACGCGTCGGGATGCCTCTGGATACATCAGTTTCATGACGTCTGGGGCCCGAATTTATTCAAGAAAAAAAACACCAAAATTGCATCCGCCGATGAACAGGGCGGCCGCGATTCCGTCTGGTTCATTGTATGAAAAAAATAATGTTCTTGTTGTGGTTCGGCTGCCTCAGCGTTTCGCATGCAGCGGTGCAAGTCAACATTGGCATTGGCATCCCGCTTCCGGTGGCGCCGGTCGTTGTCGCCGCACCGCCGGCGGTGATGGTCGCACCGCCGCCGGTCCGGGTGATTGCCCCGGTTGCCGTGGTTCCCCCGGCCCCTGTCTGCGCGCCCGCCCCGATGGTCGTCGCTCCGCCCCCGCCGCCCGTGGTCTGTGTGCCGGCGCCGCGGGTCGTCGTCGCCGGGCCCGCGGGGTATGTGGGGTATCACGGTCCTTGGAGGGTCTGCCGGCCAGTCCATCCGGGACACCATCACGGCGGCTGGCATCGTTGCCGGTAGAGATGCCGCTGGCAGAAATGCCGCTTGACCGCGCGAGGGAGATGTGTCACTCCCTCTTAACGGTCAAAATCTAAATGAGTCGTCTTGACACAAGTATTGTTCTTTCCAAAGAACCGGGCCTGCAGCCGGGTTCCCCTGAACGCAACGGGGACAGTGTGAGCCCGCGTCCCTGCGGCGAGCTCGCAGGCGCTTCGCCCGTCCCCGGCAATGGCGCGGCCCGGCCCGGCAATGCCTCCAAGAGTCTCGCCAGCTATCTGCACTTCTTCGTGGCCGGCCTCATCCACCAGGGGCAAACGGGGGGCATTATTCCCTCCCAGCGCTTCCTCATTGACAAGATGATCGAGCCGGTTCCTCCCGGCCATGCCGGCCAGGTGGTTGAACTCGGCTCCGGCAGCGGCGCGCTGACGGTGCGCCTTGCGGCCCGTTGTCCCCACGCTCGGATTCTGGCCTGCGAGATTAATCCCACGCTGGCGCGCGACACCGAGCATAACCTGGCCCGGGTTGGCTTGCGGAGCCGCGTCCACGTCGCCTGCGAGCCGGCCAGCGCCGTGCTCGCGCGGTTGCGGCAGCAAAAGGAACGGGTGGATTACATCATCTCGGGCATTCCGCTGGGAACGCTGGACGGCGAACAGGCGTTGGAACTGATTCGGGACATTCATTGCACGCTCGCGCCCGGCGGGTGGTACGTGCAATTCCAGCATTCCTTGCTGGACCGCAAGAAGATTGAGACCACCTTCTCAACCCTTCGCACCGTCCCGGTTCTCTTCAACCTTCCCCCGGCGGTCATCTATTACGCGCAGAAATGATCTCGAAGAACCGCCCCCCGTTTCCCAGGGAACGAATCCCGCCTTTCCCCCAAACGCGTGCGATTTTCGTCGTAGGCAGTCTGCTGGCTCTCATGCTTGTTTCGTGCGGCCAAAGAACCTCCCCTCCCACTTCTTCCGGCGCCTCAACCAACGCCGCCGCCCCCGCCGCCACTCCTGCCCCCCGTCTGGAATTTCAGAAGCTGGTGGGAAAATGGGAGCGCCCGGACGGCGGTTACGTGCTGGAAATCCGAAGCGTGGATGCCTCGGGCAGAATGGAGGCCGGTTATTATAACCCGGACCCCATCCGGGTTTCGAAAGCCTTGGCAATTCAAGAGGGCGCCGTCACCAAGGTCTTTGTCGAGCTGCGGGACGTCAATTATCCGGGCTGTACCTACAGCCTTACTTACGACGCCCAAAACGACCAACTCTACGGCCAGTACTTCCAGGCGGCGGTGGAGCAGACTTACGACATTGCCTTTGCCCGCTTGAAATAACGCGCCTGCCGGCGGGGTTTCCCCTCCGGCCGTCATTACCGGCGGCCTGCCGCCTCCCGCCAGACCATTGCCCCCGAACGCCACTCCTTCTTCGCCCGGCTCGCCGCCAGACGGAGCCCCGCCTCCTGATACGCGTTTATCACCTGCTCAAACTCGTTCCGGAGAATTCCCGCCAGCACCAGGCAACCGTCGCTGGCGACTTGGGCGACGATGCGGTCCCGCTCCTCCAGAAGAAGGTTGGCGATCAGATTGGCGCAGACCAGTTGATAGCGCCGGCGGGGCGCCACCGACAACTCACGCACATCCCCCCGGCTGAACCGGATGCGCTCCTGCACCCCGTTGGCCTTCGCATTGGCTCGCGCGACCCGCACCGCTTCAGGATCGTAATCGAACGCGACGACCGGACGATAGCCAAGCTTCGCCGCCGCCATCGCCAGAATGCCCGAGCCGGTGCCCATATCCAGAAAGGACTGGTCTGCCCGGCCCACGCGCCGCGCCACCACCTGTTCCAGGCAAAACTCCGTCGTCGGATGATGGCCGGTGCCGAAGCTCAGCCCTGGATCCAGAACCAACACCACCTGCCCCCGATGGCCCCGACGCGCGCTCCAGCTCGGCTTGACCAGCAACCGGCGGGCGATTTCGATCGGCCGAAAGTGCTGTTTCCAGACCTCCGCCCAGTCCCGGTGACGCAGCCGGGCCAGAGTCAGGGGCCGGGGCGGCGGTTTGCCCCCTCTTGTTGCCCCCGCCGCGCTGCCGCCGCGGGGAATCCCTTGCACAAGCCCTTTGCGCCGGAGCTGCCGGCTCAATTCCTCCTGCCTTTGCAGCCAGTTGGCCGGTTTCGCCTCCAGGTAAAGGCTCACGGTGGAAACCCCCGTTTCCAAGTCGGTGTAGCTGGCGGGTGGAGTGCCAAACTGGGCGGCAAGGAATCCCGCTGCCTCCTCCTCCACTTCAGACGGCACCGTCAAGGAAACGCGCCACAGGGATTTGGCTTTCATGCCAAGCCATCCCGCCAGGGGGTGAAATTGACCAGTTGCAGCTCGACCTGGTGCGGCAGACAGGCCACTCGCGTGAGGCTGGCGTATTCAATCTGGAAGGGGGCGAGCCGCGACAGCGGCCAGTTCAGAAGCAGCGCCAGCAGCATGCGAATGACACCTCCGTGGCAGAACACCGCAATGTCCTGGCCGGGATGCGACGCCAGGAGTGTTTGCACGCACGGGTGCAACCGCTCGCGCAGCTTCGCCGCGTCCTCCGCATGCGGGATGGTCGAGCGCTCCAATTGATCCAGCCAGGAAAACGGGCTCACCCCGTATTTCAGTTGCACCTCGTGCCACGCCAGACCGGTCCAGTCGCCAAAATCCACTTCGCGCAGGGCCGGGAGAATGCAGGGAGAAAGGGCGCACTGTTGCTGGAAAGGCTGGAGGGTTTGCTGCACCCGCTTCATCGGGCTGGCATAGAGCGCCTGAAAGGGGTGGCCCGCCAGGTAGCGTGCCAAAGCCGCCGCCTGTTGCTCCCCCCGCGGCGACAGGTTCATATCAATGCGTCCCCCGAAAACACCTTGGTACGCCGCCTCCACCTCCGCGTGGCGGATCAGCCACAAGCGCGTGCCGCCCTCATGCCGGCTGGGGCCCCCCGCCTGCGGCTTCATCGGTCTGCGGCCGCCTCAGCCGCCTTGGTTGCCTCTTCCTGGGCCGCAATGAGTTGCCGAATTCCAGCCTTGGCCAGTCGCAGCATCTCGGCCAGCTCCGTTTCGCTGAAGGTGGCTTCCTCACCCGAGCCCTGCACTTCGATAAAATCTCCGGCCGAATTCATGACCACGTTAAAATCCACCGTCGCAGCCACGTCCTCGGTATAGCACAGGTCCAGCAAGGGCGTCTGGTTGACAATTCCCACGCTGACCGCCGCGACGGGGTGGAGCAGGGGATTCTCCGCCAGTCGCCCATCCGCCAGCATTTGCCGCACCGCCAGCGACAGGGCGACATAGGCGCCGGTGATCGCCGCGGTCCGCGTGCCGCCATCAGCCTGCAACACGTCGCAATCCACCCACAGGGTTCGGGCGCCGACCTTCTCGAGGTCTATCGCGGCCCGCATGGCCCGCCCAATCAGGCGCTGGATTTCCTGCGAACGCCCGTCAATCTTCCCGCGGCTGATATCCCGCTGCTTTCGCTGCAAGGTCGAGTAAGGCAGCATGGAATACTCCGCCGTGATCCAACCGCCGGACACGCCCTGCTCCTTCATCCACCGCGGCACAACCTCCTCGACTGTCACGGCACAAATCACTCGCGTGTTGCCCCATTCCACCAGCGTCGAACCCGCCGCGTGCGGGGCAATGTGGTTCTGAAACCGGACGCCTCGGAGTTGGTCCGGCCGCCGGCCATCCGCCCGCAGGCCCGAAGTTGTTGCAGCGCTTTCCGCCGGGTCCATGTGTCCCTCCAGATTAGGCCTCCGCCGTGCCCGGAGCAACGCCCGGCAGCACCCCCTGTGCCCGTTCCGCCTCCGCCGCGGCAAACAATCCCTCCAAGCCTTCGACCTCCGGCTCCGGCTTCGGATTCAGCGCCTGTTTCAGGTACTGCACGGCGTCTGGAATGCTCTTGATCGAACGGGGCAGGGTGGCCGCGCTGGCGTTGGCATGGCCGCCCCCCTGCAGCCGCTCCGCCACCTTCAGCGCCTCCCCGTTACGGCTGCGGAGGCTGGCAATGATCACTCCGTTGGCCCGCCGAAACAAAGTCAGCAGCACGGGATACGGCGTTGCCTGCTTCTCCAACAACTGATGCACGATGAGGTTGTTGTTGCCAATGACCGTTTCCACATAGCCAATCCGCGGGGTAATGGGCTGAATGTTGGACAGACTCCAGGCGTACCCGACCGGGTCCTCGACCTGCCGCTTCACCTCCATCACCCGCAACAACGGATTATCCAGCAACAGTTCAATCCGCCCCCCCACCAGCGCGTGCAGGTTCCAAAACTGGTACGTCTTCACTAGGTTGGCGTAGTCGTTGGCCAGCACAAAATCCGGGTCCTCCTCCAGAAACAGGTCCGCCACGTTGTTGAGATGCACCAACCGGTCCAACAGCGGCGACCCCAGCCCTTCCTGCCGGCAGAGTTCATAGCAGAGCAAACCGGCGGACTTGTTGATGTCATGAATCAAACGCGCGTGCCGTGGCGTCACCTCCGTTACGTGATGGTCAATCACCACCCAATTCGGCTTGTCCATCCGTGCTTCAAAGGTGAAATCAGCCACCCACCCCGACTTTTCCCGCAGCTCGCGCTGCCGCCAGAAATTATAGTTGCACGCCACCAAGGGAACCTCGGCATGGTAGATATGGCGGGCCAGCCGTTGCAGCAGCACCCCCGCAATCAGGCCGTCCAAGTCGCTCTCGTGCGTGAGAATGACCTCGGGCCGCGGTAACATCTCAATCATGCCCCCACCTTAGCGGTTTCCGCCGCTCATGGCCAGCGCCGCTTTGCCCCCCGCAAATCATTCCCGCACTTCCTCCACCAGCGCCGTCCCGGGCCGCGCGGTTTTGCCAAAACGGATCTCCGGGATCAGAAATGCCGAACCGATCCCGATCAATCCCACACTGATCCACCCCAACAGGTTCGGCGAAATGCCGGATACCAGGTAAAAAGCGACCAGCGGCGCCGTCACGCCCCGCACCCCCGTGAAGAACGTGTGCACGGACATGTAATCCACCACCCGCTCGGGCGGCGCGAATTTAATCACCCAAAGGCTCCACGCCACATCCGCCCCGGCACTGGAAATCCCGAACAACACGGCGCCCAGAATCAACCACGCCGGACTGCCCGTCGCAAAAAAAGACGTAATGCCGGCGGCGAATCCCAGGTTCAACGTCAGCCGCAGCACGAAGAAATTCATGCGGTCAAACAGCCATCCCCACAGCGGGTTCATCATCAGTCGCGCCACATTCGGAATCACCCCGGTCAGCAGCGCGACGAGTCCCGCCGTGAGCAGCTCGCCATTCCAGCGAACGTTATGCCGCGGATTCGCCAGGTACTCCACCCGCATCGGGGAAATCATGAGCATCGCAAAACCGAGGAACATCCACGCAATCAGGGTCTGACGAAAGACGCGGTCCGTCCGCACGTAGCGCAACGCCCGGAACGGGTGCGTACCATCCCCCGCCACCAGCGGCTTGGAGGGACAGCGCCCGAGGCAAAAGCTCGTCAGCCCCGCCGCCCCGGCAAACACCAGCAACAGCCACTGAAACCGGTCAATACTGTGCGAAAGCGCCAGGCCGGCGAAATGACTGAACACGGCCGCCGTGGCAATCCGGATCATGATGGTTCGCGCGAAAAGCCGTCCGCGCTCATGGTCGGGATAGTTTTCATGGTAGAGCTGGGTCAGCAAGGGCACGATGGCCGAGGAGCAGGTCAGCGCCACGACGCAACCCAACACGTAAATCGGCAGGATCGGCACCAACGCCATCACCAGAAAACTGGCCGCCCCCACGGCTGATAATCGCGCGGCGGCCTTCGCCGAAGGCAGCCCGCTGGCTTTTACTCGCGATACCACCCAGGGCGCCAGCATCAGACCCACGCTGCCCCCGCCCGCGATGAGTGCCTTGGACATCGGGCCGGCCTCGAAGCGCCGCACCGCAATCAGGAGCAGAAACACCGTTGCCGCCGTCTCCAGAATGCCCGCCGCCAGCGCTCGCCAGCGCTCATGGCGGTAGGTGATCCGAGTCCGTTCCAACATTCTTTTAACCTACAATTCCCGCCCCCGCCGCTAAAGGGAAAATCTCGCAAAGCCTGCAAAGCAGCGGCGATGCCCGGGGCGGCGCCATCAGAATTGCAAGGGTTCCGCCTTTCTCGTAACCTGGTCGGTATCGTGAGCACTTCAATTCTGGCCCAGGCTTGCTTCCGCATCCCGCCGGGTCGCCTTGCTGCCGTGTTGATGACTCTCGGCTTTGCCCTGGCGAGGGGCGAACTCCAAGAGCAGCCGTCCCGCGGACACCTTGTTACCCTCAACACCAATCAGGTCCTCGAGATTGACGGCAGAAAAGTTTTCCCGATCGGTTTTTCCCTCGGCCCGCCCCCGGAGGGAATGACACCGGAGGGGAAACCTGCCCTGGCCGAACTGGCCGAAGCGGGAGCGCTGTTCGTGCGCACTGGCGCTCGAACCAACGGTTGGAGCCGGGAAGTCATCGAAGCGGAA
>JARKQH010000417.1 GCA_029974925.1 Verrucomicrobiota bacterium | reverse complement strand
CCCAGAGCGGCTGGTACACCTTCCAGCACAACTTCTACGACAACGGCGGCTCCCTGGCCGTGGACCTGAACCTGTTCCTGGGCGACACGCTGCTGTGGACGGAGACGCGCTTCAACATCGCCGACCTGATTCCCTCCGTGGCCGGCGGCAACAGATACGGCTGGTTCACGTTCATCGGCAGCGGCTACAGCCTGGCCATCGACAACTCGGAGCTGGCCGTGGCCACCCCCGAGCCGGGCACCATGCTGCTCATGGGCGTGGGGGCGCTTGGGGCCGCGTTCATGCGCCGCCGCAGGTCAGCCTAGTCCGGGTCTTTTGATATCCCACGCGAAACGGAGCCTCACGGCTCCGTTTCGCGTTGATGCTTGCTGTATGATCGCCGGAGTGGCGGTGACGCCCGCGAAGCGGAGGGGGATTCCAAAGGGCGGCTGCCCTTTGGCCGCCGGAGGCATCTTCACGCCTTGCCTGAAGAAACCTCGCCTGCCCGCCGCCACTGTCGTGGAGGCGTCCCCACCGTTTCCTGGAGCGGAGCGTCCCTTTGGGCGCGACGGCACACTGGCCCGCATTCCGGCGCGCCACTGGAGTCCCTGCTCCCTGTCTCCGTCCTCGGGGAGGGGCGAGCCCTAGATCACCACGTTGCCGATGATGCGGCCTCTTTCCGTCTGGTCGTAGCGGTGGGTCCAGGCGTTGACCGTCACCTGGGCGGAGGCGGACGCGCGTTCGAAATTCCTCACGGCCGCGGCCTGGGGATCGAAGGTGACGAGGCCCTGGGAGTTGGCCATGGAGATGGGGCCGCCCGTGCCCACGTTGTATTCGATATCCGCCATGAGACATCCGTATGCGCGGCCTTCGGGGCTGTCAATGGCCCGCTTGCAATCGCGGCAACCGCGTGGGATACGCTTCACATGGGCGTTACTTCCGGCACGTTGTGGATCGTGGCCACCCCGCTGGGCAATCCGGGCGACCTGACCCCGAGGGCGCACGAGGCGCTTTCGCGCGCGGGGCTGGTGCTCTGCGAGGACACCCGCAGGGCCGCGCG
>JARKQH010000415.1 GCA_029974925.1 Verrucomicrobiota bacterium | reverse complement strand
TCGCAACGGCCAGGATGCCCGCGTTGACCGTCGTCGGGCCCGCATACGAGTTGGATGCCGAGAGCGTCAACACGTTGGTTCCCACCTTGGCCAGGGCGAGCGTGCCGGAGGTGTTCTTCAAGACACCCGAAAAACTCCCCGGCCGGTCATTGTTGCCCACCGTTAACACCGACGCAAAGCCGCCCGTGTTGTCCACCGTGCCGTCCCCGTTCAGGCCGTTGATCAAACCGTCGAAGTTGTTCAGGTCCAGCTTCCCGCCGTCGTAAAGGGCAACGTCCCCATTCCCAATGCTGGGCAGGGCATTGGCCACGCCGTATTGAACCACGCCGTTGCTCACGACCGTGCCGCCCGCGTAAGTGTTGACGGTTTGAAGCTGGAGGGTGCCAGTGCCAATCTTGGTGAGTTTGGCTGCCCCGCCGATCTGGCCGGTGCCCATGAAGGTGTAATCATTCGCGCTGGTGTCCACCGTCACGCTGCCCGGCGCCAGGGTGCCGGCCAGCATGACCTGCGGATTGGCCGAGCCCGTGGCATTAAACAAAACGTTGTCCAGGTTCCGGAATACCGAGAAGGTCGCGCCGTCGAGGAAATTTGCGGTGTTGGCCACATCCCAGATCGAGTCGGGATTGCCGCCCTTCCAGACCAGGTTCTTCGGGGTGTAGATGCTGACGACAAGGTTCACGTTTCCACCCGAAACCTGGATTTCGCCCGCGGTGCCGGCGGCCAGGCCGGCGCCATTGACGATGACGGCATAACCGCCCGCGGAGGAAATGTTGCCGGCAGCCTGCTGGATGAGGCGGTAAGTCCCTGCGCCCAGCGGCGTGCCCGAAGCGTTATTCACGACAAACGTGTTGCCGTTCAACCACAACGTACCCTGCGCGATGTAAAGAGCCGGCCGCGTCAGGTCGCCGCTGCTGCTGGCGGGCGCGAAGGTCAGATGGACGGTTTTGCCCAGCAGGTCCAGTGTGGCGCCCGATTCGGCCAGAATGGCTGCCGCCGTCGAACCCACGGCCGTGCCCGTGCCGCTGCCACCGAACCCGGCCGTGGTCGGGGTGAACCAGGTGGCACCCAGGGGGCGGAGATCAAGAATTGCACCCGCCTCGACGTTGGCAACCACGCCCGTGCCCAACGCGTTGTAGTAGGCGATTTGATTCGTGGCCGCGCCAAAAGACCAGCGCCCCGCGTAGGTGTTGTCCGTGCCGAAAACGAGAGTGCCGGGCCCAGCCGTGCGCAAAACGGTATCGCTGGCACCGCCGGCGACAACCGAGTTGGCGGTCAGGGCCGTGCCAACCACAAAGATGTCCGAAGGATTCACGGTGGCCAGGGTGGCACTGGTGCCCGTGTGGGTGCCCACCGCGACGCCGTTGACGGCATTGGAGCCAGTCATGCGCAAGGTTCCGCCGTTGTGCAGGTTCAAAGCGGTCTGGTTCAGGGTGATGCCGTCCATCTGCAGCACGCCGGTGTTGGTCACGGTGGCAGTTGTGGCGCCGCTGAAGGCAGCCGGGTCCTTGACAATCAGGGTTCCCTCCTGGATGCGGATGACCGTCTGCGAGCGGAAATCACCGGGCCCGGCGAGTATCCATGTGCCCGACCCGAGCTTGGTCAGCCCGTTGGCCCCACTGGTGGTGGTTCCGGCGGAAATGGAGCCGATCGTGTTGGTGCCCGTGTTCGAGCCGCCCAGCCGGAAGTCCGTCCCGCGCGTGTTGGCGCTGTCGTTCGTAACGGACGCGATGTACAGCGTGGCAGCGTTGGTGGAGTTGTTCACGAAATTGTAAATGCCGGCGGTGCTGGACGGCAGCCGGGTGAAAACGGGCACCAGAATGCGCTGGCTGTTGGTCACCGACGCCGTCATTTGAATCGAGCCGTTGTGGCTGACATTCAAAATCCCGGTTTCCGGCGTCCCGGCGGTGGGCAGCGCGGGCGGGCTGAGGGAGGAAATCACGTACGCGCCGCAATCGGCGCCATCGAAGGTGATTCCGCCAATCTGACGGCTGCGGGCGCCGACCGTGGTTGCGTCGTCGGTCAGGATCGGGTTGGCGGCGCCGCCAATGCCGCCCGCCAAAGGCGAATTGAATGTCGCCACATCATTGTTAACCGTGTTGCCGGTCAGGTTCAAACCGCCAGGCACCGCCCGGCCAACCCAGTTGTTGGTATTGTTCCAGGCGGAGTCCACCGGCGCGTTGGACCAGGTTTGGCTGGCGGCATAAAGTGCCGTTTGAGCCAGCCCGGCCAGCAGCACCAGGCCGAGCGTGAGGGCGATTCTCGACAGGAGACCCAAGGCAGGTTTCGGGGTGGGAGACATAGGGATTTCTTTCATGGTTATCGGTTTTCGAGTGCCAATCGTTGCGTTTAGGTTATCGCTAAACATTCTGTGGTCTTTTTCGCATTCTCGCCCGCGCCCCCCGTGGAATCATTCCCCCGAAAGGGTGAATTTTCGGCGTGCGGGTTTCCTCAAAGGGGCCTTGTTTTTGCCTCAGGGAAGAGTCGTAAGGACTTGGACGAAATGGCAATATGCCGCGGCAGGCCCCCGGTTTACCCGAGGCTGTCAGCGCAACTGAAGCATGAAAAACTGCTGCCGATCCCCCGGGTTCACAACGTTCGTGAACGCGAATCGGCCGGTGGAAGGAATCAGGTTTGTGACCAGCGGAGTCCAACTGGCGGGCGGAAGCGCCAGGTTGGTCGAAGCCAGGACCACGCAGGTGGCGCCCGGCGTGGCGTTGGTGGTCGTTAGCACCACGAGATTGCCAAGCCGGCTGAGACTGGCAATTTGCGGCGGCAGGGGCGTGACACTGTTGGCGGCATAATAGATCGAGGCCGGCGGTTGGGACGCCATGCCAGCCCCAACATAGAAGCCGGGGTGCGGCGGCTGGTTGTAAGCGACATTCTGCCAGGCGATGGCAAGCCGGTACTGGGGATCATGCAGGAAGGTGTAGAACCGGTTGGTCGAGGGGGAAGTGGAGAAAAAAATCAGGAGCGCCGAGCCGTCCTTAAGGCGGTAGATCAACTCCTCGCGCCAGTCTCCCAGGATGTCGCCGCTTAGGCAGGGATTGCCCTTGGTACTGTTATTGGCGCTGATCACATAGGGGCTGGGATAGTTATACAGGCTCAGCAGACGGCTTTCACCGTTGCCGTTCCACTTGTTGATGATGGGGTTTACGCCGTTGCCGTCCGCAACATCCACCGTTTCCCGCTGCACATCCGGGTCCCACCAGGCCAGGAAGTTGTATTTGGGCACCGCACTCGAGATGAGCTCTCCGGTGGTGTTGTAAGTCCCGCCGCTGGCCGAGGACCACATCTGGTAACCTCGATGCGCCGGGTCAATATGCGCCGCGCAACCCCGGCCGGTGTCACCCGTCGAGGCCAGGCCCCAGATCAATTCTCCCGTCCGCGCGTCCCGAAACTCGCCCGCCCCGGCGCTGCTGGCGGTTTCATGCACCGCCCAGACCTCGAGCCCGGGCCGGTCCGGGTCCATGTCCGAGAGATGCAGCGCATCCCCGTGGCCCCAACCGGTCGAGTAGAGGCCCGTGCCGTCATGATCAATGCAGCAGGCGCCGTAAACAATTTCGTCGCAGCCGTCGCCGTCCACGTCGCCGACACTCAGGTTGTGATTCCCCTGGCCGGCATAGGCCGCGTTGCCAGGCTGATCGCTGTCGAAAACCCAACGCGGCGTGAGCCAGCCATTGCGCCAGTCCCAGGCCGCCAGCACTGTCCGGGTGTAGTAGCCGCGGCACATCACCAGGCTCGGCCGTCTCCCATCCAGGTAGGCGACACAGGCCAGAAACCGGTCCACCCGGTTGCCTTTGGTGTCCCCCCAGTCGGCCACCGTGCCGCGCGGAGGAACATAGTTGGTGGTCCAGAGATTCCGGCCCGTGAGCCCTTCAAAGACGGTCAGATATTCGGGTCCGGCCAGGATGTAGCCCGAGCTGTTCCGGTAATCGGCGGTGGGATCATCGTTGCCCAGAATCACATTCGCGCCCAGCCCATCCTTCGTTCCCGGCGCGGTTTTGCAGGCCACCTCGGCTTTGCCGTCTCCGTCCAGGTCGTAAACCATGAACTGGGTGTAGTGCGCGCCGGCGCGGATGTTGATGCCCAGGTCAATACGCCACAGGCGGGTGCCATCCAGCCGGTAGGCGTCCAGCAACACATTGCCCGTGTAGCCGCTCTGCGCGTTGTCCTTGGAATTTGACGGGTCCCACTTGACAATCAGCTCATATTCCCCATCGCCGTCCAGGTCGCCGACACTGCAATCGTTGGCGTTGTAGGTGTAATTGGTGCCGTCAGGCGTGATTCCGCCGTCCGGCAACTGCAGGGGCACCGTGAGCCAGAAACTGGAAGGGGCATTGGCCGGCAGCCCGAAGGGGCGGCTGGCCTCCTGTTCCTGACCTCCAATCACGGGCTTGACGAAATAGCTGTTCGACCGCGTCGTGTCCGCTCCGCTGTCCGTATAACACGAAGTGGTGACGAGGGGGGAACCATTCACTTTGACGGGCATGCCGCCGTCCGTGGAACGATACACATTGAACCCGATGTCAGGTGGGTCCAGGCCCAGCACGCGCCACGTCAGATAGACCGTGCGGCTGTCTTTCTTGAGCGCCACCAGGCCGCGCCCCAGGTTTTCCATCTGGCGCTGCGCCCTGGCCGGCGGAACCAGCAGCCCCACAACGGCGATGCACGCCAGGACGAGAGTCGCCGGGCGCTGCGCCCGCCGACGGGGCCGCCGGGCGGGGCGAAGC
>JARKQH010000398.1 GCA_029974925.1 Verrucomicrobiota bacterium | reverse complement strand
GAGGGTTGCCGGGAGCGAGGAGTCATCCGTATTCAGGGGAATGAAGGGCGAAAACGCCTCCAACCGCGCGCTGACAGGCCAATCGGGATCGCGAAACTCGACCTGCCCAATCGGGTACTCGCCAATGAAGGCGACCTCCCGCCATTGAGTCCGGTCCAACCTCCGTTCCGTGGTCCTGCCCGAGCATGCGACTCGCAACGCGAAGCCTTGGTCCACCGGGGAATGGACCTCCATGGGCCGGGCATAATGGGTCGCGTCGGTCCGGATGGGCTGGTTGAAGATGTCCCAGTTCCAGAGTCTGCCGTCGCCGCCGAGGTACAACTGACCGGCACAAATCCCGCCGGCCGGCATGCCGATTTTTTCAAGCGCGGGTCCGCGATAAACCGCGCGTTCCCCCCGCGCCGTGAGCGACCGGAGCCACTCCGGCGAAAGCTTCTTGTCCTCGGGCACGAGCTTCCTGAAATCCGTCCGCGAGAACGGCCCGGCCATCGCGCCCCAGGGTTGAAGCGCCAGCAAACCTCCGCCCAGTCCGAGCCACTGAAGGAATTGCCGCCGTCCCCAGCCCGTGCTGGCGGCAGACGAGGGACAGCCGCACTTCGCCCCCGCACACTTGGCGTGGCCGTCGCGGCTCATGGGAACCGCGGCTCGGCGCCGACAAAATCGGCCACGGCACAGACCTGGTGATAGAACTCGTCCTGCATGAGTCCCAGCAGGGTGGCGCCGTAGAGCAGGCAGTGGTCGTCGTTGATGATGTCGCCGTAGTTGATGACCGGAACCATATAGGCGACGGCGGGAATGATCAACTCCGGACGCCCCGCAAGCTGCGGGCGCAGGTAAAGCACGCGCGCGTCGCGGTCGGGGTGGCGGAAGTCCCGTTCCGGCTGCGCGAACTGGTGCAGCGCCATTTCCCCGATTTCGAACACCAGCCGGGTGGGGTAACGGAGACAAACCGGGTCGTTCAGAAAGGCTTCCAGCTTCTCGCAGGTGAGGGGCCCGTACTTCTGGTGGGCCAACACGGCCTGCGCGGCCAGGTGCTCGCGCAGGCTGTTCTCGCCGGCCCGGATGAGCTCGGCGGGCGAAGCGCCCCGCAGGTTCGGCGCGGGGTCGGGCTCGGCAGGCATGAGAAGCAGGCGCGCCGGGGCGAGGGCGTTCCTCCCCCCGTCCCGGCGCAGGGGGGCGTGGCTACTTCGAGTACCGTTTCTGGAATTCGAGGCGTTGCTGTTCGCGGAGCGCCTTTTCCGCCGGGTCCATCTTGTTCAAAAACCACTGGTGATTCGCGTGGTTGAGCGTCTCATCCAATAGTTTTTCCAGCTTTTCCGCCGCCGCTTTTTTGGCGGGGTCGGTCGAGTTCTTGTGGTGGTTCACCAGTTCCTCGAGCTCGGGAACGTATTTGGCGTAGAAATGTTTCGCGACCTCGTAAGTGCCATGCCAGTGGGTATAATCGGGGCCCATCATAGAAACGCCGTGGCGGGCGCGGCGCCCTTCGTGGTGCCAGATTTCATACCACGTGAAGTCGAGGGGGTTGCTGAACTGGGCGGGGCGCAGCAGCGGTTTGGCCGCGTCATAGAGCGCCAGGCCCGGCTTGGCAAACTTTTCGTGGTACAGGTCAATCAGGCTGTCGTATTGGGTGTAGAAGGAGTCCACAAAGTGCTGGTTGTGGCAGTTCAAACACACGTCCACCATGTTGGTGCGGCGGGTCTGCCAGGGGACATCCTTGCCGGGCAGACCGAGCTTGGCGTCGGCGACCTCGGGACGGATGGACAGCTCGGGGCGGTTGTTCCAGGAGATGCGCAGGCCGACGTCGTGCGTGACCCGCTGGTTTTTGGTCGCGCTCATGTGGCAGGTGGCGCAGGTGGGCGCGGCGCTGTAATCCTCGCCAACAATCCATTTTTCGTTGTCGAGGTTCATCTTGTCCACGTTGGCGCGGTAGGCGATGCCGTGCTTGGATTCGTTGTAGATTTCGATCTGGGGATGGTCCGGCCCCATGTGACATTTGCCGCAGGTGTCGGGGGTGCGGGCCTGCGCCGACGAGAATTCGTGGCGGGAATGGCAGGCGGCGCAGGAGCCTTCGCTGCCGTCCGGGTTGATGCGGCCGATGCCGGTGTTGGGCCAGGTCGCCGGATCCGGTTTGCCGTTCGGGCCGATCTTGACCTCCGTCCCGTGGCATTGCCAGCAGCCGTTGACGGCCGCCGAGGAAATGCCCTGCGGAAACGCCGGGGTCTTGAATCCGCGGTTGCCCTCGACAATCTCGGCCAGCACATTGTCCAGCGAGCCGAGAATCCGGGCGCCCTTGGCGTGGTGGGACGAGTTGAACTCGGCCACCTCGTGTTCATGGCACCGGCCGCAGTCTTTGGGGGAAACGATCGTGGCAATCTTCTGCCCGTAATGCTCGTAGGCATCCGCATCGCCTTCGACCGCCATGTGGCACTCGAAGCACCCGACATTGGCGCGGTAGTGCTTGCTGGACCCCCATTGTTCGTACAGGGCCGGGCTTTCCTTTTTGTGACACTCCACACAGGCCTTGCTCTGCGCGGACATTTCCTTGAGGGTGAATCCCGCCTGAGCCAGGCCCGGAAGGGCCAGCATCAGCGCGGCGGCGGGAAGACGGGTTCGGAACCAGGTTTTCATAATCATGAGGAGGGTTGTGTTGAACTGGCGATTTCAGGTCGTGCCCGGAGGCTGCCATTCATGATGGGAATGGCGACGTGGAGCATCCAGGAATACAAAAGCGCGCCAAAAGCCCAAATGCCCACACAGACCAACGTCTCGTTGAACGTGGGCAGGTATTCGACAATCTGGCCCAGCGGCGAGGGGACGAAACCGGGGATGATCAGCCCCATGCCTTTTTCGATCCAAATGCCGACGACGCAGGCCACGCAGGCAAGGTTCAGGCCGGTGATCTTGCGGCTGATCGGCGTGATCAGCAGCGCCAGGCCGACGAGGTCCAGCACGATGGCCGTCCAGATCCAGGCCACCAGGCCGTTGTGCCCGTGCAGCCCAAAATAAAGGTAATGGGCGGCGGCGGCATGCTGGGTCGGGGAATAGAATTCGGTGAACAGCTCGCACCCCAGCAGAAACATGTTGATGATCATCGCAACGGTCATGATCATGCGCAGGGTGAAGATCGGCTCATCGCCGATCCAGTACCGGACAAACCGCCGGATGACCTGGAAGACCAGGATCATCAGGGCCGGACCCGCCACGAACGCCGAGGCCAGGAAGCGCGACGGCACCAGGGGATGATGCCAGTAGGAGCGGCCGGCCAGGCCGACGTAGAGAAACGCCGTGACGGTATGGATGCTGACCGCCCACGCAATCGAAATGAAGACGAACGGGATGTAGAACTTCTTGGTCGGCTGGGTCTGCCGGTAGCGGCAGTAGAGCAGATACCCCGCAATGTGCAGGTTCAGCAGGAGGTAACCGTTGAGCACGATGACGTCCCACGAAAGAATCGAGCCCGGGAAATTGAAAATGCCGAAGGGGGGAATCATGTGGTGGAACCGCTCGGGATGGCCAAGGTCCACGGTCACAAAAAGCAGGCACATGATGATGACCGCGATGGCCATCAGCTCCCCAAACAGCACGACTTCGTGCATGAACTGCTTCTTGTAGATGTAGGCGGGGATGACGAGCATGACCGCCGCGGCGGCCACGCCGACCAGGAACGTAAAGTTGGCGATGTAGGCGCCCCAACTGACCTGGTTGGTCATGCCGGTCGTCTCGAGCCCTTCCACCACCTGCCGCGCATAGGCGTGCAAGCCCACCAGCGAGACCACGCTCAGCAGCGTCATCCAGGCGTAGAACTTCCAGCTCCCCTGGAAGGAGATGCGAACCACGCGCCACAGGAACGTCAGATACTCGCTCATTGGTCAAAGAAATAGTAGAACCGCGGCAGGGTGCCGACGTCCTCCTTCAAGATATAGACCCGCTTGTTCTTGAGGATGTAGCTGATTTCGCTGTCGGGGTCCAGAAGGTTGCCGAACACCCGCGCCCCGGTCGGGCAGACCTCCAGACAGGCCGGGTACTTGCCATCGCGGGTGCGGTGCAGGCAGAAAGTGCATTTTTCCACGACCCCCTTGGGCCGGATGCGGTTGCTCAAATAGCTTTGGTTGGGATTGATCCGGGCGGATTGGAGGTTGGGCTTGCGGTAATTGAAGCGGCGGGCGTCGTAGGGGCAGGCCGCCATGCAGTAGCGGCAGCCAATGCACCAGTTGTAGTCCACCACGACGATGCCGTCGGCCTCCTGCCAGGTGGCCTGCACCGGGCACACTTTGGTGCAGGGCGCCTCCCGGCACTGGTGGCACTGGACCGGCATGTAATATTTGTCCTTCTGCGGCACGGTCTGCGGGTTGTAGTAAAGGTCCGATTCCTCGAGGTTGATCGCGCCTTTTTTGAGCTCCAGGACGCGGATGTAGGACATCTCGATGTCGTCGGCTGAGGAGCGGGACTGGTTGTTCTCCTGCAGACAGGCGTGGGCGCATTTGCGGCAGCCGATGCAGCGCGTCAGGTTGAGGGCGTAGCCAAACTCGACGCCCGGGAGCGGCTTGAGATCACGAATGACGGGTTGGACGCCATGCTCGCGGGCGCACCGGGCTTCCAGTTCGCGCAAAATGCGTTGCAGCTCCTCGGGCTTAAGCTCGCGGTAATGCTTCTGCAAGAGGTCATCCAGGGTCATCTCCCCGCGTTCGAGTGCGAGCAACGGCTTAAGGGCCGCCACCAACCCGGCCAGGCCGGCCATGGCGGCTGCCGTGCCTTTGAGAAAGGTCCGGCGGGTGACCGGTTGATACACCTGCTCGATGGTCTTCGGGCTGACGGAATTCTGCGGGTTCTCGTTCATGACCGGTCAGGGGTGATTGTCCTCCGGCCGCTCGATACGGCTGCGGCCATGCGCCGCCCGCGGCGGATAGCGCAGCGGCGGCAGCGGCGGCATGGGCTTGAAGGCGGGCTGATGCGGGTCATGGCATTGAATACAGCGCAGTTTCGTCTTGGGCCCCTTCTGCGTGTCCCAATAGCCGTTGGCGCGGCCATGCACCCCCGCCTCCCAGTCGCGGTAGGTGGGGCCGTGGCATTTGCCGCAGAGCAGGACGACATCCCGCTGGGCGATTTCAGAGCCGTCGTAGTCCACAAAGGCGTTGCGGTTGGTGGGATGATGGCAATTGAGACAGAAGCGGTTGTTGCCGTGTTCGAGCCGGATGTCCTGGTGCTCGGCCATCGGACGGTCGTAATGCCAGCGCGCGGGAATGAGTTTGTGACACTCCATGCAGTTGTAGGTCCATCCCATCCGAACCAGATCCAGTCCCTTGGTCCGGCGGGGCGGCGTCTTGTCCAGGTGCGCATCCCCCGGCAGTCCAACGGGAGGCTGCTCGGCGGGAGGCCGCGCCACGAGGGGAAGCTGCGGGCTGGCGCCGGCCGTGGCGGCCAATGCGGCAGGGGCCGGAGGGGCCCCCGCGCCGGCCGGGTCCTGGCCCTGCGCCCGGGCCAGGAGAGCCAGGCACACCAGCAGACCGCCGAGCAAGGCGGCCGACGCGACCATTTTTGACGCCACGCTCATGAGCTAGCCACCGAGCGCATCACGGCGCGGCGCGCCGGCGCCTTGAGGATTCCTGTTGCAAGCATCCGCCATTTGCACGCGCTCAACATAAGCCGATGGAACCGACACCGAAATTGACATGGGTCAAAGGCTGCCCAAGTTTCCAGCGCTTCGTTTGGGATGATGTGTTGAGCCCAAAATGTCCGGGGGCGGGGCGGGCGTCAACATCAAATCACACCAAGTTTCACAGGGGGAAATGTTGAAGCCGGTTTCCTGTCCGCCGATGACCCGATCTCAGATGCCGGACTAATACCGACAGCCCTCGGTAATGTCCTGAATTGTTGCGTCCACCGGTGGGGGTGCATGCTGCTCACAGATGAGCCAGCTTATGCGCAGAGACCTTGGACACCTCAGCCCGGCGATATGGCCGGGGAGCGCTGAAGTCGCGCAAGCCTCTCCCGGCCGCCGTTCCGCCTTCACTTTGACCGAGATTTCAATCGTGGTGGCTCTTATCGGCCTGCTGACCACCATCGCCATTCCTCACTTTGCCAGGGCGAGAGTCAGTTCCCAGCGCAACACGTGCATCAGCAACCTGCGCCAGATTGACAACGCCGTTCAGACTTGGGCGCTGGAAGCTCGACGCAGTCCCCAAAGCCCGGTTGAATTCAAGGACATCGCTCCATTCCTCAAGCGGCAGGTGGTTTGCCCCGCGGGGGGCAGGACCTTCGACGAAAGCTACCTGATTACCACGGTTGCCGCCCCCCCGGAATGCCGGCGGCAGGAATTGGGGCATGCCCTGCCCGCACGCTCGGAGTCCCGGGGCTGGCGGACGGACCCTCGAGGCCGGCTTTTGCCCGGAAACCCGCTCTAGCTGGAGCGGGGATTACGGGATACTGGCCAGCAGGAACTCGACGGTTTGAGTCACGTCGGCACGGACCCCGTGCCATTCCCGAGCCAAAGGACCTAACAAGGCGGCGGACATTTGATCGGCCATCGGAGCGGGCACTGTCAAGGCCGGGTCAGCGGAAGCCATGGCCGGTGGCCGGGCCGGCGGCGCCAGCTCACGGACCAGCCACCACGCTGCCAAAACCACGAGGGGAACGGCAACCGCGCTCGCCACCGCCCACCTCCAGCGCCAAGCCGCCGCCGCCGGAGCCCGGCTCGAGCCGGCCTGATGCTTGATGGCGCGCAGGATGGCGTGATGGGCCGAGGCGGGCAAAGGGGCGATCGGAGGCGGCGTTTCACGCAACTCCCGGTCCAGGGTGGTCAAACTGGCCTGAAACTCCCGCAGTTCTTTGCAACGGTTCACCGCCGCCTGGACTGATGGAGGCAAGGGGGTCCCCGCATCCAAGGCGGAGGAAATTCGGAACTGACGCAACAAGTTCTTCATAGGTTCAATGGGGCGTGGGAAACCGGCGCGGCGGGGTTTGGGCGGGCCAGGGCATTGACCGTTGCGGCGCGGCCACCCCGGGGAGAGGCCACGCTCGCGGGAAAGGTTTGGGTCACGGCTTTCGACGCGATTTCAACGACCGGCCGGGGCTTTTGCAGTTCGCGCGCCAGCGTCCGCCGGGCGCGGAACAAGAGCACTTTCACATGGGTCTGGGTCTTGCGCAGAACCCGGGCAGTCTCAGCGACATCCATGTCCTCGGCATAATACAGCCAGAGGGCCTCAAACTGAGCCAGCGGCAGGTGGCGGCGCGCCAACTGCCAGAGGTCGGCGCGGGCTTCGCGCCGCGCCAGCACCTCCGCCGGGTCAGGGTCATCCGCCAGCTCCGGCAGCGGGCCCTCGCAAGGTTCGCGCGTGGCGCGGTGGCGGTCTATGCATTTGCGGCGGGCGATGGCGAAGAGCCAGACGCGGAAGGGATGGTGGACGTGGTACTGGCCAATGGCCTGAAAGGCGCGGACGAACGTGTCCTGCGTGATTTCCCGGGCATCGGCCTCATTTCGACACCCGCGGCGGACAAATGCAAAGACACGCGCTTCATAGCGACGGACCAATTCCTCAAAGGCGGACAGGGAGCCGGCCTGGCTTTGCCGCGCCAGCTCCTCGTCCGTCAGCGATGGCCATTCGGCGTTCACGCCAGGACCCCGCGGTCACTCAGGGTTCGGACGCCTTTTGGGCCGCCGCACGCGCCGCCCCGGCCTTCAGCATGGCCACCACCTCGTCCACCGACAGGTTCAGCCGGCCCACCACACTGGCGCCTTCCTGCCTGATGGTCGTCGCCTCGGCCAGCTTGACCGACTCCGGTTTGTCCGTTTGGAGTTTCATCAAGGCGACCAAGCCTTGCGCCACAGTCACCATCTGCGCGGCCACTTCTTCGTCACGGGCATCGAGGGTCAGCGTCGCGTTAAGCTGGCGTTGGGCTTCGCTCACCTGCAGCAAGGTCTGTCGCGTCAGCCGGAACAAGGCGGCGTTTGGGTCGGAAGGCGGCAGGTCCACCTTGCGAGCCAGGCCCTGGATGAAACTGGCGTTGTCGGAGGCGCCCAATTGCGGAAAGGCCGCCGAGACGCCAAGGGAGGGGGCGGCCTTGTCGAGCACGTCCAGCGCACCCGCGACGCGGGCTTGGCGCTGACCAAAAATGACCACGCGCCCGCCATGAATGGCGGCATAAACTCGAGGCTGTGAGCCGTCCGGCCCTTTTTTCTTTTTCTCGTCTATCCAGTTGTGGATGACGTGCTGCTTGTACGGGGTGCTTTGATAATCCTTCGCGGCCTTCACCAGGGTCTCAAGCCGCGAGGCGTTAATGTCGGCATAGACCAGCAGAACGCCATCCTCCGGCGCGGCGCCGGTGCTGTACAGCGTGAAGCCGCGCAGCGCCGTTCGCGGGTCGAAACTGAAAATGGTTTCGAAGGCCGCGAATTTGGCCTGCACTTCCGGCTTGTTCATCTCAGCCAACAGGAACTGGCCGATGGCCGTGTTGCGGAGTTGGTCACAGTCCACATGCAACACCCACGAGGGTTCGGCGGGCACATCCGACCGAACCAGCGGCCCGGCCTGGACCGGGAGGGTCCCGGCCAGGGCCCAAGCGGCGGCGGCCAGGATGCAAAGGCAGTTTGTCTTCATAATCAGTTCTATTTGTTAATTTAGCTTCAACCGCGCGGTCTTTCACGCGGTTTCTACAAGGGGATACGATTGCCGCGGAAAAAAGGTTACACCCCCGGCCCGGCGTTCGCGGGCTGCGACCAATAACACAGGGCCGTCTGCTGACGGGAATCCACGTGAAGGAAGACCTCCTCCGCCGATCCGGGCGGGAAGAAATCCACTACCCGGAGCACGGGCTCAAACTCGGCGGCGGCCGGCACCAGCCGGGCCAGCAGATTGGGACGCGAACAGATCAGCGATTCGTTGAGGCCGTGCCCTTCCCGGCCGGGGATGATGGCCAGGTAGAGCATGTCCAGCTCAACCAGGTCATTGAAGAAGTGGGTGCCCAACGACACATCCGGGATGAGCCCTTCGTGCATCACCGCCAGTTCGCAGATGACCGACACCTTGTTGATCTCGGCGAAAGAGACCGGCACGCCCAGCCAGGGCATCGAGGTGGCCCAGCGGCCGGGACCCGCGAGCAGGATCGTTTTGTGGTCGGACGGCAATTCGAGGTGCACGACCTGGCCGACGGCGCGGGCGACCGAATACCGCTGAGTGGTGTTGAGCTTGCTGTAGGCCGCGGGAACGACGTAGATCAGCCGGTCTATGGGAGTCGCCAGGCTGTGGCCAATAATCGGCCCGCGGGTTCGGAAAAGCACCCGCGATTCGTCCAGGACCTCGGGCAATCGGGCGCGGCTGCCTTCCCCCATGACTTTGACCTGGAACGGCCGGCATTGCACCAGGTTGATGCGGAAGCTCTCGTCGGGGAGAAAATTGGCGGTGAATTCGATGTCCACGGGATGGCGGTAAGCCTGTTGCAGCAGCGCGCACAGCTCGCGCATGATGGGCACGAAGTCCGTCCGCGCCAGCAACCGGTCAAAGCTCAGGAACCCCGGATCGGGGACGCCTCCCGAGGCGTAATCCGGCCGCGATTCCGCGCCGGCCGTGAACAGGTCCAGAAGGTGTTGCGGCAAAAGCGGGGCAACCTCCTCGAACTTGCGGGTGACGAACTGGTTGGCGGCCAGGTCAATGGCGTCCACCCGGCGCTGGGTGAAAGCGCGCGCATCCTCGGCGCGGCTGTCCGGACGCCGCCGCGGAGCATTCAACGCAACCAGCCGCGTGTAGTCGTCCTCGTTGCGGTCCACCGCGCGGGTGCCGAGACCAAACACCAGCCGCAGCATGCCCGCTTCGGGGTCAATTTCCTGGCTCCAGACAAAGGGGTTGAACGAGAGGCCCACACCGGCAAGGTGGGGAAAGAACAGGCTGCCGCAAAGTTCGCCGGAAACCCGCTGCACCAGCAGCGCCATCTGCTCGTCGCGGTCCAACAGGCCGTGATGAAGCCGGTAACGCAACCCTTCTTCGCTCATGGTGCTGGCATAGACGGTGCGCACCGCCTGCAGAAAGGCGGTCAGCCGGTCCTGGGGGGAACCCTGGTTGGCCAGAAACACACTTTCGTATTTGCCGGAAAAGGCGTTGCCGTAATTGTCTTCCAGGAGGCTGCTCGAACGAACAATCAGGGGGGACTGGCCGAAGTACTCCAGCATCTCCATGAACTGGTTCTGAATCACTTCGGGAAAAGTCCCGGCGAGAATCTTCTGGCGGGCCTCTTCCGCACGGCGGAGATAGGTGGCGAAATCCTTCTGCCGGCGGCGCAGCCACCAGCAGCCGTTCTGCACCAGATACGTGTAGAACACGTCCGAGCCGACGTAAAAGGAATCATGGCTTTCCAGCCGCTGTTCCCACCGCGGATCGGCCTTGCGCAGAATGGCCCGGGCCAGGAGCATGCCCAGCGATTTTCCCCCCACCAGGCCAGTGCCCACCATGCGCTGCATCACCCCCACCAGGTCCGCCAGGTGGAAATACTCCTCCGCCAGCGCCAGGAAACGCTCGTCGCGCGTCAACACCATCTTGACCACCCGCGCAAACAGGCGCCGCGCGTCCTCGGCCGAGGCGCGCCCCGCCTCGAGCTCCGCCAGCAGGTCCCGCGCCTGCTGGAAGGTTTGCAGCCAGATGCCCGGGCGGGAGACCGTGAATTCCAGCGAAGGGCGGGAAACCGAGGTGAGAATGTCGGTGATGGTGGCGCTGCTGGTGACGGGAAGGAACTGGTCGCCTTCCCAGCGATGCAAGCTGTACATGCTGGGCGAATAGCGTTGCCAAACCTTTTGCGGGTGAATGTAGAGGCGGCTGTCGGTCCGGTAAACCTCGATGATCACCTGCGCGGTTTGCACAATGGCATGAATGGCCTGGAAGGAGTGTTGGGATTTGAGCAGGGCGAAATAGGCCAGCGTGTCCAGCTCGTAGAGATAGGGGCAGGCAATCATGAAGAAGTTGCCCAGCATCCGGTCGCTATACCAATCCGCCGCCAGGTCCGACAGGCAATCAAACACATAGAACGCGCCCGGCCCGACGCTCTCGATGATGTCCAGGATGCCCGTCAGGAATCGCTCGAACCCCTCCTGGGGGTGCAGCACGTGAATCTCCGCGCCGCAACCGGCCTCCAGCAACGGCTCGTGCCGCGCAAACCGGAAGTAAACCAGCCGGCGCCCCAGCCGCCGGGCCTCGGCGGCGAAGGGCGGCAGCACCGGCGCATAGTCCGCGACATCCTCGACCTCCCAGACAACATTGTCGCCGGGCAGCAAGCCCTGCAACACGCGGTCCAGACCGGGCATGCCGCTGCTCATGAGTGGTTTCTCGGATTTCATCGGGCACAGGGTGCCGCTTTTTGGGGGCGGCGGCAACGGGAGTTTGGGGCCGGGCGGTCTGGAGACGGGCGGCGGTGGCCGGCCGCGCAAAGAATCTTTACACGGCCTGGGAGATTTGATTCGACAGCGGCGGAGGTTCCCGCTATCAGCATGAGCCCAATGAATGACCCGGATTCCGTCCCCATTCGGCCTGCCGGAGATTCGCGAGCACGCCTTCTCCCGCCACACGGCATGGCTTGGTTGTTTCCAAGCCGCAGCCGGGCGGAGGTCCGGACCGCATTTTGATCAAACCACCATTAATCCCGTATCCCCGTTATGTCATACACACAGGAAGTTCTGGAAGTAGTTCGTAAACGCAATGCCAACGAGCCCGAGTTTCTGCAGGCCGTTAGCGAGGTGTTCGAGTCCATCGAGCCGGTCATCGCCCGGCAGAAAAAATACCGCGACGCGAAAATCCTCGAACGGATCGTCGAGCCCGAGCGGATGGTTGTATTCCGGGTGCCGTGGCAGGACGACCAGGGCAACTTCCAGGTCAACCGCGGCTTTCGCATCCAGATGAACAGTGCCATCGGGCCCTACAAAGGCGGCCTGCGGTTTCACCCCACGGTTTGCGCCAGCATTCTCAAATTCCTGGCCTTCGAGCAGGTCTTCAAGAACTCGCTGACGACCCTGCCGATGGGCGGCGGCAAGGGCGGGTCGGATTTCGACCCGAAAGGCAAATCGGACAATGAAGTGATGCGGTTCTGCCAGTCGTTCATGACCGAGTTGTTCCGGCACGTCGGCCCCGACACGGACGTGCCGGCGGGCGACATCGGCGTGGGGGGCCGCGAGGTTGGCTACCTGTTTGGCCAATACAAGCGGCTGGCCAACGAGTTCACCGGGGTGCTCACCGGCAAGGGCTTGAACTGGGGCGGCTCATTGATCCGTCCGGAGGCCACCGGCTACGGCTGCGTCTATTTCGCGCAGGAAATGCTGGCCACCCGCAACGACGGCATCCAGGGCAAAGTCTGCACCGTCTCCGGCTCGGGCAACGCGGCCCAATACACCGCCGAAAAACTCATCCAGCTCGGCGCCAAAGTCGTCACCATGTCCGACTCCAATGGCTTCATCCATGATGCCGACGGCCTCGACCAGGAGAAGCTGGAATGGATCAAGGATCTGAAGAACCGGCGACGGGGACGAATCCGGGAGTATGCGGAAAAATTCAAGGCCACCTATCATGAGGGGAAACGGCCTTGGGGCATTCCCTGCGACTGCGCGTTTCCCTGCGCCACCCAGAACGAAATCAATGGCGAGGACGCGAAGAAGTTGTTGCAGAACGGCTGCATCCTGGTCAGCGAGGCGGCCAACATGCCCTCCGACCCGGATGCCATCCATCAGTTTGTCGCCAAAAAGATTCTTTACGGCCCGGGCAAGGCCGCCAACGCCGGCGGCGTGGCCACCTCGGGCCTGGAAATGTGCCAGAACTCGATGCGGCTGCCGTGGACGCGCGAGGAAGTGGACAAGCGCCTGCACCATATCATGGTGACCATCCACAAGAATGCGTACAACACCGCGGCGGAATACGGGCAACCCGGCAACCTGGTGGTCGGCGCGAACATCGCCGGGTTTGTCAAAGTGGCCGACGCCATGCTGGACCAAGGGCTGGTCTGAGCGACCCCGGTTTTCAAGCCAGACTTTGAAGGTCGAGCCCTGACCTCGAAACGAGGTCAGGGCAGGGAAGTTTCGCCCATCAGGTAGCGGTCGCACTCGCGGGCGGCGCCACGTCCCTCATTGATCGCCCACACCACCAGGCTTTGCCCCCGGCGCATGTCGCCGGCGGCGAAAATCCCGGGGCGGCTGGTGGCAAAGGCGCCGTACTCGGCCCGGGCGTTCGAGCGCGCGTCCCGTTCGATTTCGAGCTGGTCCAGCAGCGTGTCCTCCGGTCCCAGAAAACCCATGGCCAGCAAAACCAGTTGCGCGGGGAGGGTTTGCTCCGTGCCGGGCACCGGCACGGGCACGGGGCGGCCCTGGGCATCCTTCTTCCAATCCACCACCACGGTGCGAACGCCCTTGACGTGGCCATGCTCGTCTCCGATGAAGCGCACCACGGTGACGCGATAGCGGCGCGGGTCCTCGCCGAAGCGGGCGGCCGCCTCTTCCTGGCCGTAATCCACGCGGAACACCCGCGGCCACTGCGGCCAGGGATTGTCCGGCGGACGCGCGTCCGGCGGTTTGGGCAGGATTTCGAGCTGCAGCACACTGTTGCAGCCGTGGCGGAGGGAGGTGCCGACGCAATCCGTCCCCGTGTCACCACCGCCCACGACGATGACGTCCTTGCCCGCGGCGCTGAGGAAATCGCCGTTGCGGTGCTGGGAATCCAGCAAGCTCCGGGTGTTGGCGGTCAGGAACTCCATGGCGAAATGAATGCCTTTAAGGTTGCGGCCCTCGACCGGCAAATCACGCGGCTTGGTCGCCCCCCCGCAGAGCACCGCCGCATCGTAGTCTTCGAGCAGCTTGCCGGCGGGGAGATCCTTGCCCACTTCGCAGCGGGTAATGAACCGCACCCCCTCGGAGGCCAGCAGCTCGACGCGGCGCTGCACCACCCGCTTGTCGAGCTTCATGTTGGGAATCCCGTACATGAGCAGCCCGCCGATGCGGTCCGCCCGCTCGAAGACCGTCACCTCGTGCCCGACACGGTTCAATTGCGCGGCGCAAGACAAGCCGGCCGGGCCGGAGCCGACAATCGCCACCCGTTTGCCGGTGCGGCGGGCGGGCGGATGAGGAACAATCCAACCCTCCTCCCACCCGCGGTCGGCGATGGCGCACTCAATGTTCTTGATGGTGACCGGCGGTTGAATAATGCCGAGCACGCACGCCCCCTCACACGGCGCCGGGCACACCCGGCCGGTGAACTCGGGGAAATTATTGGTTTTATGGAGCCGCTGGAGGGCTTCCTGCCATTTCCCGCGGTACACCAGGTCGTTCCACTCGGGAATGAGATTGTTGATGGGGCAGCCGGAAGCCGCCCCGGCGATGACATGACCGGTATGGCAGAACGGGGTGCCGCAATCCATGCAACGGGCGCCCTGCGCGCGCAGTTTCGGCTCGTCGAACGGGAGATGAAATTCGTCCCAGTTGCGGATCCGCTCCAACGGCGCCAGCTCCGGCGGCAACTCGCGTTTGAATTCGATGAATCCTGTCGGTTTTCCCATGGGTGAATGAGTGAGATGAACGGGCTGTAAAAATCGGGTGATGGCTCCAACCGCTCTAGCCGCCTCCCACCCGCGCGGCGTCGCGGGTGTTCTCGACAAAGGCGGCCATGACGGCTTCCTCGCCGCTCAGGCCGGACTCGCGCACCTTGCGGGTGGCCGCCAGCACCCGCGCATAATCCTTTGGCAGCACTTTGACGAACCGGGGCAGGTGCTCCTCCCAGGCATCCAGAATGGCGCCCGCCCGCAGACTGCCGGTCCGCTCCCGGTGGGCCTGGATCATTTGCCGCAGCTCGGCCGCCTCCTCCGGGTCCGTCACGGGGTTCAGGGTGACCATCTCGAGGTTGCAGCGTTGGGCAAAGTCCCCCTCCAGGTCCAGGACATAGGCGATGCCGCCGGACATGCCGGCGGCGAAATTGCGGCCGGTCCGCCCGAGAATGGCGACCCGTCCGCCGGTCATGTACTCACACCCGTGGTCGCCAATGCCCTCGACGACGGCCAGCGCGCCGGAATTGCGCACCGCAAAGCGCTCGCCGGCCACTCCGCGAATGAACGCCTCCCCGCTGGTGGCGCCATAGAGCGCGACGTTGCCAATGATGATGTTCTCCTCGGCGGCAAAGGTCGAGCCGCGCGGCGGGTAAACCACCAGGCGCGCGCCGGAGAGCCCCTTGCCGAAATAGTCGTTGGCGTCGCCCTCCAGCTCGAACGTGATGCCGCGGGGCATGAACGCGCCGAAACTCTGGCCCGCCGAACCCTTGAAATGCAGATGAATGGTGTCGTCGGGCAGCCCCTCGGCATGGTAACGCCGGCTGACTTCGCTGCCCAACATGGTCCCCACCACCCGGTTCGAGTTGCGGATCGGGATGGTGGCGCGGACCGGCTCGCGGCGCGCCAGGGCCGGCTCGCACAGGCGCAAGAGCATCTGCCGGTCCAGGGTCTTGTCCAGCTCGTGATCCTGCAGGTCCTGCGCGAACCGCTTCACAAACGGCGACACCTCGGGCTGATAAAAGACGCTGGAGAAATCCAGGCCCCGCGCCTTCCAATGCTCGATCGCGCGTTTCATCTCGAGCCGGTCGCTCCGCCCGATCAGGTTGTTGAGCGTGCGCACGCCCAATTGCGCCATGAGCTCCCGCACTTCCTGCGCGATGAACCGCATGAAGTTCACCACATGCTCCGGTTTGCCCCGGAAATTCTTCCGCAGCTCGGGGTCCTGCGTGGCCACCCCCACCGGGCAGGTGTTCTTGTGGCAAACGCGCATCATGATGCAACCCATCGAAACCAGCGGCGCGGTGGCAAAGCCGAACTCTTCGGCGCCCAGCAGGGCCGCAATGATGACATCGCGCCCGGTCTTCAACTGGCCGTCGGCCTCGACGGCAATGCGGCCGCGAAGGTTGTTGAGCAGCAGGGTTTGATGCGTCTCGGCCAGGCCGAGCTCCCACGGCACGCCGGCGTGCTTGATGGCCGTCAGCGGCGACGCCCCGGTCCCCCCGTCATGCCCGCTGATCAGCACCACATCGGCATGCGCCTTGGCCACCCCGGCGGCGATGGTGCCCACGCCGACCTCGGCCACCAGCTTGACGCTGATCCGCGCCTCGTGGTTCGCGTTCTTAAGATCGTGAATCAGCTCGGCGAGGTCTTCGATGGAGTAAATATCGTGATGGGGCGGCGGGGAAATCAGGCCCACCCCCGGCGTGGAGTGACGCGTCCGGGCAATCCACGGATAAACCTTGTGTCCGGGCAACTGGCCGCCCTCGCCCGGCTTGGCGCCCTGGGCCATTTTGATTTGCAGCTCCTGCGCGTTGACCAGGTAATGGCTGGTGACGCCGAACCGCCCGGAGGCCACCTGTTTGATGGCGCTGTTGCGCGAGTCGCCGTTGGGCAGCGGCACAAACCGCTCGGGGTCTTCGCCCCCCTCGCCGGTGTTGCTCTTGCCGCCGATGCGGTTCATCGCGATGGCGAGCGTTTCATGCGCTTCGCGGCTGATGGAGCCATAGCTCATCGCCCCGGACTTGAACCGCCGCATGATGCTTTCCACCGGCTCGACTTCCTCCAGGGGGATGGGCTTGGCCGCCAGCCGCAGCTCGAACAGCCCGCGCAAGGTGCACAGGTTGCGCGCCTGATCGTTGACGGCCTGCGAGTACTTCTTGAAGAGCTGGTAGTCGCCTGTCCGCACCGCCTCCTGCAACAGGTGAATGGTCTGCGGATTGAACAGGTGATATTCCCCGTCGTGCCGCCATTGATACTGGCCGCCCGGGTCCAGCACCTGGCCGTTGTCCTGCCGCTCGGCATACGCGGTCTGATGCCGGAGGATGACCTCGCGGGCCAGTTCCTGGATGCCGATGCCCTCGATGCGCGACGCCGTCCACGTAAAATACTTTTCCACCAACGCCGAGTTCAGGCCTATCGCTTCGAAAATCTGGGCGCCGCGGTAACTTTGAATGGTGGAAATCCCCATTTTCGAAGCGACCTTCAGGATGCCCTTCACGGCGGCCTTGATGTAGTTCTTGAAGGCTTTTTCGCGAGGCAGATTTTCCAGCAGCCCTTCCCGGATCAGGTCATCGAGCGTGTCGAACGCCAGGTAGGGATTGATGGCGCTCACGCCATAACCAATCAGCAGCGCAAAATGGTGCACCTCCCGCGGCTCGCCGGATTCCAGCACCAGGCTGGCCCGCGTGCGCGTGCCCGCCCGAATCAAATGGTGGTGCAGGCCGGCCACCGCCAGCAACGAGGGAATCGGCGCGCGCTCACGGTCCATGCCGCGGTCGGACATGATCAGAATGTTGGCGCCCGCGGCGATTGCCACATCCGCCTGCCGGTAAAGCTCCTCCATGGCCTGCTCGAGCCCGGGGCCGTCGGCCGCGACCGGGAAGAGGATGGGCAGCACGGCGGACTTGAACCCCGGACGTTGAATGGCCTGGATCTGGGCCAGTTCTTCGTTGGTCAAAATCGGGGTCTCGAATTTGACGAACCGGCAGCTTTCGGGCGTGGGCTCCAAAAGGTTGCCCTCGCTTCCCAAGGCCGTTTCCGTCGAGGTGACAATCGCCTCGCGGAGGTAATCAATCGGCGGGTTGGTGACCTGGGCGAAGAGCTGCTTGAAATAATTGAACAACAACTGGGGTTTGTTCGAAAGCACGGCCAGCGGCGTATCCGTACCCATGGACCCCAGCGGCTCGACCCCCTCCACCGCCATCGGCATCAGGATGAACCGCTGATCCTCGAAGGTGTAGCCGAAGGCGCGCTGTTGACGAATCAGACCCTCGCGGTCGGGCGCCGGAGCCGGGGCGGCCTCCGGCAGGTCCTCGATGGGGACCACGTGCTGGTTCAACCACTGGCGGTAGGGTTTTTGCGAGGCAATCTGGTGCTTGATCTCCTCGTCCGAAACGATCCGGCCCTGCTCGGTATCCACCAGCAGCATGCGCCCGGGCTGGAGCCGGCCCTTGGCCTGGACATTTTCGGCCGGGATATCCAGCACGCCAACCTCGGACGCCAGCACCAGCGTGTCATCCTTGGTGACGTAATAACGCGAGGGACGCAGCCCGTTGCGGTCCAACACGGCCCCAATTTGGATGCCGTCCGTGAACGAAATCGAGGCCGGGCCGTCCCACGGCTCCATCAGGAACCGGTGAAACTCGTAAAAGGCCTTCTTGGCGTCGCTCATGGACTCGTGGTGCTGCCACGGCTCGGGAATCATCATCATCACCGCGTGCGGCAGGCTTCGGCCGCTGAGCACCAGCATCTCGAGGCAGTTGTCGAACATGGCCGAGTCGCTGCCATCCGGACAAATGACCGGCAGCACGCGGCGGAGGTCGTCGTCAAAGAGACTGGACTTGAAAAGCGATTGACGGGCGTGAATCCAGTTGATGTTGCCGCGGAGGGTGTTGATTTCGCCGTTATGGGCGATAAACCGGTAGGGGTGCGCGCGGTCCCAGCTCGGGAACGTGTTGGTGCTGAACCGGGAGTGCACCAGCGCCAGCGCGCTCTGCATCAGCGGGTCTTCCAGTTCCGGAAAATACGGCCCCAACTGCTCGGCCATCAGCATCCCTTTGTACACCAGCGTCCGGTGCGAAAGGCTTGGAATGTAAAACCAGCGGCCATACGCCAGGTGCCCGTATCGGATCGAATTCTCCGCGCGCCGGCGGATCACGTACAGCTTCCGCTCGAAGGCCAGATCGTCGGTCATCGCCGGGTCACGGCCGATGAACACCTGCCGGATGAACGGTTCCCCGGCCTTGGCCGTTTCGCCCAAGGTGCCATTGTTGGTCGGCAGATTGCGCCACCCCAGCAGCGTCTGGCCTTCCTCGCGAACGATGCGCTCAAACTCCGCCTCGCACCGTTGCCGCTGGGCGCGGTCCGGCGGGAGAAACACCAGCCCGCAGCCGTATTGCTTGGGCCCAGGCAGCCGAATCCGGGCCTCCTCGCACGCCTGCTGAAGAAACTCGTGGGGCATCTGAACCAAAATGCCCGCCCCGTCGCCCGTATTGTTTTCGCAACCGCAGGCGCCGCGATGCCGGAGGTTGATCAGGATCGTCAGCGCATCGCGGACGATCGCATGGGACTTCCGGCCTTTGACGTTGACCACGAAGCCGACTCCACAGGAATCGTGCTCGTACTGCGGGTCGTAAAGGCCTTGTTTGGGCGGCAACCCGGGGAGCGGGAGGCGGCCCTGCGGGCGTTGACTGTCAGCGCGTTTGGTCATCTGCAATATAGCTTTAACTAAATTGAAATATTATCTATCAGGAAACGGGGCGGAATCAATGCGGGAATTGGGAAAAAAACGCGGGCGGGTTCTTTTTTACTTTACGCACCCCCGGCCGGCGGCTTGAGCCACAACCAACTGAACGGCAGCATGATGGATTCGCCCACACCCGGGCATCCTCCGGCCGGCGGCCTTGGTTCCCCCTCCCCGCTGTGCCAGAGCTTCCGGGATGGAATCGGCACACGAACCCGCAACAAGCTATTTCCGCGGGTCTGCCCCGTTGTAATCCCGGTAGGCGGCGCGGAGCTGGTCCCCGGAAACACTGCCGCGATGAATCCAGACCCGGTATTGGCACCGGATCGGCTTGTCGGGAGGGAACGTGGCCGCCTCGACCCCCGGCCAGCCCAGGCAAAGCACGCCATAATGCCGCGTGAGCCACATCGGGGGAAAATCCGGGTGGGACTCGGGCACGAAAATGGCCGCGCCGCTCGGTTGGGGCACGCCCGGGAACTGAGCGGTCAGGTCGGCCCAAGGCAGGCGGGTCATGGGCAGGTCTTGGCTGTCGTTGCCCAGCGGAGTGGTGATGACCGTGTTGGTGCGGGGCGCAAACCGAAGCGTCAACCCGCCATAGCTTTTGCCCTCGGCGCCGGCCAGGGTGATGGCCTCGCCCAGCGGGGTCCAGATGAACTCGAGATCCACCGCCCGGGAATCCTGCCGGGCTGGATGCACGGTGACGCAGACCCGCTCGTCCATGATTTTGCGCTCGCCCACATACCAGCCGTTCGCAACCGCCAATACGGCTGCCGGGCCGTTGGTCTCTTGTCGCAGCCAGCGTTCGAATCGCTGTTCGACACCCTTCAGCATCCACAGGTCATACTCCTTTCCCCCCACTTTGACATGCGGCCAGGCCCAAAACAAACCGCGGTGATGGTAATGGTCCTTGGGAAAATCATCGGTGAGCACTTCGCCATCCAGCCCGTACAGCGGGTGGATGTAGGTGCTCCGCGCGCGGTCGGCGGGAACGCCCGCCTTGCTGAGCACACCGTGGTTATAGACCAGCACCGGCTGCGCCCCCTCCCACAAGCCGAGGGATTTTTCGTTCACCGGCTGGAAACGGAAGGCCGCGCCCCAAAGGGTGGGGCCCGCAACCAACAACAGGGCCACGGCCAGCCAGCGGCGGGCGCAAAAGGACGAAAGCCTGGATCGGAGAAGTTCGGCAGAATTCGACTTTGGACTTTTCATAATATCGGCTGGCGCGAGTCACTTCGCGTGACACCACCCGCTCCATATTCTCGACGTCGAACAATCGCTTTTTCGCACAGTTTCGCAATCTCTTTTTTCACCCAAAAAACCCGTTCGCCATGGGCTGGTCCAGTCGGGGGCCTGACTCCAGGGCACCCCGGCAGGCGCCGGGTTGGCCCCCTGCTGCCCCGGCTTTTCAGGCGGCCCTTTGGATTGACGCGGCGGCCTCCATCGGCCACCCTTGGCGCGCGCGGCGGCGGTTGACGCCCCGCCGGAGTTTGGTGGAGCAGTGAACGACGAACTACGCATCATCCCGTTGTCGCGGCACCCGCGGGAAGTCAGCCGGTTTTTGAATGTCGGTTACGGCATTTACGACGGCGATCCGCATTGGGTGGCGCCGCTGCTGATGGACCTGAAGAAGGTGTTCACCGATGCCAATCCCTTGTTTGAGCATGCGCGGATGCGGCTTTGGATCGCCTCCCGGAATGGGCGGGACGTGGGACGGATCGCGGGCATTTTGGACGAGTCCCACTGCAAGCTGGCCGGCCGGCGCGAGGCGTTCTTCGGCTTTTTCGAGTGCGTGAACGATGCCGAGGCGAGCCGGCGGCTGTTTGCCGCGGTGGAGCAGTGGGCGGCCGGGGAGGGCTGCGGCGGCTTGTTGGGGCCGATGAACCCCACGACCAACGACGAGTGCGGTCTCTTGATCCACGGCTTCGACTCCGATCCAGTGTTCATGATGAGCTACAACCCGCCCTACTATCCGGCGCTCATCGAACGCGAGGGGTTTGTCAAGGCCAAGGACCTGCTGGCCTACCATTTTGACCTCAACCACATCCCGCTGGAGCGCCTCATTCGAATTGCCGACAAGGTGAAGAAACGGCATGGCGGCCTGACGTTCCGCCCGATCCTCCGCCGGACCCTTGACCAGGACCTGGCCAAGGTCAAAGAGGTCTATAACGAAGCCTGGCAGGACAACTGGGGGTTCGTCCCCATGACCGATTCGGAAGTGAATTTCATGGCTGCGCGGCTGAAGCCCTTGTTGATGGAAGGGCTGGTGTGGCTGGCCGAGGCGGGGCCCGAACCGGTGGGTTTTCTCCTGGCTTTGCCTGATTTCAATGTCGCGCTCAAGCCGTTGCGAGGCCGGTTGCTGACTCCCAAGCTGGCCGGCTTCGTTCCCTATCTGCTGGGGTGGAAACGGCCGCAAAGAACCCGCGTTCTCACACTGGGCGTGAAGGAGAAATACCGCTCACGAGGGTTGGAATCGGCTTTGTTGATCGAGGGTTTGAAGGTGGGATTTAAGGCGGGAGTCCGCGAGTCGGAGGCTTCGTGGATTCTGGAGGACAACGTCATGATGCGGCGTGTGCTGGAGGGCATCGGCGGCCGGCCATACAAAACCTACCGCATTTATCGCAAAGAGATTCTCGCCACCGGAAGCTGAGCTCTTTCCGGGGCTCGAGATCAGGCGGCGGCGCGGCCAGGTTTGCGGCGGATGAGGGGTTTGGACTCGCCGGCGACGACGGCCTTGGTGATGTTGACATGGACGATGTCGTCGCTGCTGGGGACGTCGTACATGATGTCCAGCATCAGGCGTTCGAGGAGGCTGCGCAGGGCGCGGGCGCCGGTGCCCTTTTTGATGGCCAGGGCGGCGAGCTCGTGCAGGGCGTCTTCCGAAAACTCCAGTTCCACCCCTTCCATGGCCATGAGCTTGGCATATTGTTTGGTGAGGGCGTTGCGGGTTTCGGTGAGGATGGAAACCAACTGGGCCTCGGTCAATTCCGCCAGGACGGTCACCATGGGCAGCCGCCCGATGAACTCGGGGATGAAGCCGAACGCCAGGAGGTCCTCGGGCTCGACATATTGGAGAATTTCCTGGCGGTTGATGGCGGCGGCCTTGAGGCCGTCTTCGACGGCGCGGAAACCCATCACGTGTTTGCCGAGGCGCCGCTGGATGATGCGCTCGAGGCCGACAAACGCCCCGCCGCAGATGAAGAGGATATCGGAGGTATCCACGCGGATGTATTCCTGCTGCGGGTGTTTGCGTCCGCCCTGGGGCGGAACGTTGCAGACGGTGCCTTCGAGAATCTTGAGCAGGGCCTGCTGCACGCCTTCGCCCGAAACATCGCGGGTGATGGAAACATTTTCGGTTTTGCGGGCGATTTTGTCGATTTCGTCAATATAGACGATGCCGCGCTGGGCGCGTTTGACGTCGTAATCGGCGTTTTGGAGGAGGCGCAGGACGATGTTTTCGACGTCCTCGCCGACATATCCCGCTTCGGTGAGGGTGGTGGCGTCGGCAATGGCGAAGGGCACGTCCAGGATTTGAGCCAACGTGCGGGCCAAGAGGGTTTTGCCCGAGCCGGTCGGGCCAATCATGAGGATGTTGCTCTTTTCGATCTCGACCTCCGCGTGGCGATCCGCGGCGGCCCCGGCCTCGTCCTCCGCCGCGCGCGCGGCCTCCTGCGCGATGCGCTTGTAGTGATTATGGACGGCGACGGCCAGCGTCTTCTTGGCGTGCTCCTGTCCGATGCAACGGGCGTCAAGCTGGCGTTTGATCTCGGCGGGTTTGGGGACCTGGACGCGGGGCGCGGCCTTGCGGTTCTGGGTGGCGAACTCCTTCTCGAGCACCTGCTTGCACAGCAGCACACAGTTGTCGCAAATATAAACGCCGGGGCCGGCGATGAGCTTTTTGACCTCGGCGTGGGACTTCCCGCAGAAGCTGCAGAGCGTCAGGCTCGTGGGGCGGGCCATGGGGTTATTCCTTCTTGTCCGCGAGGCTGGTGGCGCGTTCGGCGAGGGTGGAGATTTCCTTGCGGGATTGCACCACTTCGTCCACCAGGCCGTACGCTTTGGCTTCCTCGGGGGTCATGAAATTGTCGCGGTCGCAATCCTTTTCAACCTGCTCGACAGTGCGGCCGGTGTGGCGGGCGATGATGCTGTTGAGGCGCTGCTTGAGGCGAAGCATGTACCGGACGCGGATTTCGACGTCGCTGGCGGCGCCTTCCGCGCCGCCGATCACCTGATGGATCATGATGTTGGAGTTGGGCAGCGCATAGCGTTTGCCTTTGGTGCCGCCGCAGAGCAGCACGGCGCCCATGCTGGCGGCCTGGCCGATGCAGTAGGTGTTCACATCGCAGGTCAGGAACTGCATGGTGTCGTACACCGCCAGCCCCGCCGTGACGCTCCCCCCCGGGGAATTGATGTAGAGGTGAATGTCTTTCTTGGGATCGGCCATCTGCAGAAACAGAAGCTGGGCGATGATCAGGTTCGCCACCATGTCATCCACCGGTGTTCCGAGGAAGACAATCCGGTCCACCAGCAGGCGCGAGTAAATATCATAACCGCGCTCGCCTCGACCGGTCTGTTCGACCACCATTGGTACCAGGAAATTATCCATAAAACGACGATCTCTGATTTCGCAACCTACCGGAGGCGCGGAACGAGGTCAAGCGGGCGTTTGAATCCTTTGAATGAATCGCAGGCTGTTAATGGCCGTGCAAGCAGCGGCCGCCGCTCCCGGCCCGTGCGCGCCGAGGGTCTGATCGCGTATCCCGCCGCCGGCGCGGTTACAGCTTTTGCGCCGGCAGAATCTCCAAGCCGCTGAGCTTGGCATTCTTATCCGGGCTTTCGGGAGTGGTGGCAACCCGAACCACGATGTTGCCGCGGTCGTCGGGCTGGATGCCGGAGAACTCCTTGACGATGGCTTTGTTCAAGCCCCCGGCGGCGGCGAAGATATCAAAATCCTTCAGAACGATCCGGCCGTTGATGTAGATGTTCTCCAGACGGCGTCCGGGGCCGTCGTCGAAAATCTCCGCGAAATGCAGTCTCACGAGGTAGCGGCCGTCCTTCGGCACCGGATAAACATACGAGAAATCGCGTCCATAACGCTCGCTCTGATAGACCCCCGCCGGGGCGGCATCGGGTGCGCTGGTGTCAATGGCCGCCGTGCGCTGGTTGACGTGGCCCATGAACATCGTGGGGTCGGGCACGAACGGCCCGACCGGCTCGTCGGACCCGCAGACAATGCGGATGGGGAGATTAAACACAATGGGTTTGTCCTCCGCCGGCGGGGGAAGTTCGGGATACTGGAATCCGGCCGGCATGGTGGCGGGCGGGCGCGCGGACGGGGCGCGGCCCCAGTCGAGGTTGGGTTTCGGGCCCATGACCAGGCGGAGCGTGCCGCCGGCCACAATCTGGTCATGGGTGATCCAGGCTTGTTCCAGCGGCTTGCCGTTGAGCCAGGCGGACTGGATGTAAACATTCTCCGGGCTGTTATGTTCGGCCACGACGGTGAACTTGCGGCCGCGGTATTTCCGGGCGTCGAGGGAGATCACAGCTTTGTTGACGACGGGACTGCCGAGGATGTAGATGCCCGCGGCGGGGTTGACGGGGTAGAAGCCCAGCGCGCTGAAGACATACCATGCGGACATCTGGCCGCAGTCCACGTTGCCGCACTGGCCGGCGGGGGTGTCATTGAAGAAGGCGGCCATGATCTGGCGGACGCGCTGCTGGGTCTTGTAAGGGGCGCCGGCGTAAGGGTAGAGGTAGGCAACATGGTGGCAGGCCTCATTGCCTTGGGAGTATTGGCCGATGAGGCCGGTGATGTCGGGGATTTCGGTCTGGATGGTGGAGTCGGCGGTGAACAGGCCGTCCAGCTTCCGGATAAAGCCCTCATCGCCGCCGTAAAGCGAAATCATGCCGGGCACATCCTGCTGGACACCGAAGGCGTACTGCCAGGCGTCGGCCTCGGTGTATTCGTCGCCCACCAGGGCGTTGGGCACGAAGGGAGAGCGCCACGAACCGTCGGCTTTGCGGCCGCGGAAGAACCCAACACTGCGATCGAACAGGTTCCGGTAATTGGCCGAACGCCGGTAGAAGAGGCGGGCGTCTTCCTGGTGCCCCAGCGCCTCGGCCATTTTGGCCAGGCACCAGTCGTCCACCGTGTATTCGATCGTGCGCGAGGTGGCCTCAGCGCGGGGTTTCGAGGCCACATAGCCCAGCTCGCGGTAATCCTTGAGGCCGTTGCGGTCCTGCATGGCAGTGTCCCGCATCGCCTGGTAGGCAGCCTCGGCGTCGAACCCGCGGAAGCCTTTAAGCCAGGCATCCACGATCACGGGCACGGAGTGGTAGCCAATCATGCACCAGGTTTCATTGCCCCAGAGCGGCCAGATCGGCGTGGTGTGCAGCCCCGATTCGCGATACTCCGCCAGCATGGATTGAATCATGTCGTCCACCCGCCCCGGCTGGAGAAGGGTCAGGAGCGGATGTTCCGCGCGGTAGGTGTCCCACAGTGAAAAAATCGTGTAGTTCTGGAAACCGGGGTTGGGGTGGTTCTGGCGGTCCATCCCGCGGTAAGTGCCGTCCACATCGTTGAAAAGAATCGGCGCCAGGCAGCTCAAGTACAGATTGGCATAGAACGTGTTCCGGGTCCTGGAATCCGATGTCTCCACGCGCACCAGGTCCAGCATGTCCCGCCATTGCCGGACGGCCGCCGCCCGCACCTGGTTGAAGTTCCATCCCGGAATTTCCGCGGCCAGATTGTTTCTCGCCCCTTCGATGCCGGTTCCCGAGATGCCGACTTTGACGAGGATTTGCTCCTTCGCCCGGGTCTGGAACTGGACAAAGCCCTTGAGCTCGCGTCCCTGGCCGCTGCGGGTGCCCTCCGCCAGCCGCTGTTTGTTCTGTTCAATGCCGAAGGCGGCGAACGGTTTGGAGAACCGCATCACAAAATAAACGGCGCGGCGCCCGCCCCAGCCCTCGGAAATGCGCGAGCCGCTGAGCGTGGTGTCGTCCTCGATGTTGAGGCTGGCTTCGACCGCGCGATTGGCGATGCCGTGGACCAGATCGAGCACGAAGTTGGCGGGATTGGCCGCCGGGAACGTGTAACGGTGAAAGCCGCAGCGGGCCGTGGCGGTCAGCTCGGCCGTGACTTGGGGGTCCTGAAGGAAGACCCGGTAGTAACCGGGGGTGGCCTCCTCCTCGGCATGAGAGAATCGCGAGGTATAACCGTTGCCCGGCGACCCCGCGTCGAGCCGCACGTCCCCGAGGGTGGGCATCAGCAGCACGTCCCCGAGGCAACCGACGCCGGTGCCGGACAGGTGCGTGTGACTGAAGCCGCGGATGGCACTGTCGCTGTAGTGATACCCCGAGGCGCCATCCCAGCCTTGAATGGTGGTGTCCGGGCTGAGCTGCACCATGCCAAAAGGCACGGTCGCGCCGGGGTAGGCGTGGCCGTGCTCCGCCGTCCCGACCAGGGGCAGCGGCAGTTGCACCGGATGAAGCGAACCGGCCGGGGCGGGCGCCGCCGTCAAAACCACGCCAACAAACACCGCCAGAATGCGCTGAATATTCATAAGTCAAGCCATGGGTTGCTGGATCGCGGGCGGGGCGCCTCCCCTGGAATCCAGCTCCATTAGGGACGTTGCCAAACCGCGATCAAATCATTACCCGCAGCCATAGCGGAAATCCCCCTCCGGCGCAATCCGCGTTTTGCCCTCCGTCGGACCCGGCCGTCTTTGCCCGAAGCCAACGCGGTTCCGGCCCGCCACCGGCGGCGGTCCCAACCCTGCCCGCCGCCGGGGTTCAAAATCGCATTGCCAAGCCCGCGTCCATGGCTCAATGTGTGATCCCTGAATTGCTTCACTTGAACAAGCGACAACCAACAACTAACTGAACAGGAACCGCCACATGCGAACGCTGCCGATTTTTCTCGTTTTCTTCCTCATGGGTCTGGCTGATGCGATGGGGCCGATGTCGGATGCCGTGGAAAAGCACTACCAGGTCAGCAAAGTGATGTCCACGCTGCTGCCCTTTTTCGTGTTCATCGCGTTTGCGATTTTCAGCGTGCCGGGGGGACTGCTGGCGGCGCGGATTGGCAAGAAGAAGCTCCTGCTGCTGGGGCTGGGGCTGAACGCGGTGGCCTGTTTGATTCCGTCGCTGCAGGCGCCGGCCTTCCCGGTGCTGCTGGGCTGCATTTTTCTGCTGGGGATCGGCACGACGTTTCTCCAGGTTTCCGGCAATCCGATTATGCGGGACGTGAGCGCGGCCGGCCACTACAGCCGCAATCTGGCTTTTGCCCAGGGCATCAAAGGCATCGGCAGCACCGCTTCGACCTACCTGGTCACCGCAGTCACCTCGATTGCGTTTTTCGCCAGCATGGGCTGGCGGGGCACCTTCCCGCTGTTCTTCATTCTCATGTCGGTCGCCTTTGTCGGGGTGCTGCTGGTGCGCGTGCAGGAGAGCAAGGCGGAGGTGCCGCCCAGCATCGGGTCGAGCCTCGGCCTGCTGAAGCAACCGGTTTTCTTCCTGGCGGTCCTGGGCATCTTTTTGTACGTGGGCGCCGAAGCCTCGATGGGACGGTTTCTCTTTCCCGGTCTGAAGGAGATGGGGGTGAGCGAGGAAACGGCCAGCAAGTTTGGCCCCGCCATGTTTTTTCTGCTGCTGACCATCGGCCGGCTGCTGGGCGGCGTGCTGCTGACGGTGATGAGCGCGCGCACGTGTTTCCGGCTTTCCGCGCTGCTTGGGCTCGTGGGGGCGGGAGCCATCATGACCGGGTCGCCCACGCTGGCCATTCCCGGTGTGTTTGCGGCCGGGCTGGGATTTGCCAACATTTGGCCCATGCTCTTTTCGATCACGGTCGAGGAAAAACCCCAGTGCGCCAACGAACTGAGCGGCTTGATGTGCATGGCCATCTCCGGCGGGGCGATTGTTCCCCTGATCATGAGCAAGTTTGTCGGCCCGCTCAAGTCCCTGGCGTTTGTCGTTCCCGCCGCCTGCTTCGCCTACCTGTTTCTGCTTTCCCTTAAAGGCGGGAGGAAGCCAGCCGGGCCCGTTGCGGAACCCCCCGCCGCCATCGCATAACCAGGGGAGAGGGAATGCCGGCTGGCGGCGTCCCGTCCCGATTCATTGTTCGCGACTTTAACTCGGCAGCACACTCCACCTTTTATGAGCAAGACACCTGATCAACGCATCGTCATGACCCTCGACGCCGGTGGCACAAACTTCCGCTTCACCGCCATGCGCGGCCTGCAGCCGGTCACCGAGACCGTCACGTTGCCTGCCAACGGCGACGACCTTGACCGTTGCCTGGCGAACCTCGTCGAGGGTTTTACCCGCATCAAGAAACAGTGCCCCGCGCCCCCGGTGGCGATCAGCTTCGCCTTTCCTGCGCCCGCCGACTATCCCAACGGGGTCATTGGCGACCTGGGCAATCTGCCGGGGTTTCGCGGGGGAGTCGCCCTGGGTCCGATGCTCGAGCACCAGTTCGGCATCCCCACCTTCATCAACAACGACGGAGACCTGTTTGTGTACGGGGAGGCGATTGCAGGCTTTCTGCCGTATGTGAACGGCTTGCTCGAAAAGGCCGGAAGTCCCCGGCGGTTCAAGAATCTCTTTGGGGTCACACTGGGGACCGGGTTTGGAGGCGGCATCGTGCGCGACGGCCAACTGTTCATTGGGGACAACTCGATGGCGGGGGAAATCTGGCTGCTCCGCAACAAACTCGCCCCGCAAACCAATGCCGAGGAAGGCGCCAGCATCCGGGCGGTCCGGCGCACGTACGCCGAGCAGGCCGGGGTGCCCTTCGACCAGGTGCCGGAGCCGAAAGTGCTGTTCGACATTGCCCAGGGGAAGGCGCCCGGGAACCAGGCAGCAGCCCGGGAGGCGTTTCGGCGGCTGGGTGAAGTGGTGGGAGACGCCATGGCCCAAGCCCTGACGCTGATAGACGGACTGGCGGTGATTGGAGGGGGGGTGTCGGGTTCGTGGCCGCTGTTCCTGCCGGCGCTGGTGGATGAGCTGAACGGCACCTACATCGCGCCCAACGGAACCCGGTTCCGGCGCCTCGTTCAGGTGGCCTTCAACCTGGAGGACCCGGCGCAGCGTGAGCAATTTGTCCGCGGTCAAACGCGGGAGATCACGGTGCCCGGCACCAACCGCAAGCTGCGCTACGACCCCCTGGCGCGGATCGGCGTGGGCATGTCGCGGCTGGGCACCAGTGAGGCGGTGGCGATTGGCGCCTGCGCCTTTGCGCTCCAAAAACTCGACTCCAAGTAGAGACCTCCCGTTTATGAACCGACGCGAATTCATCCGCACCACGTCCCTGGCCGCTTCGGCCCTGGTCCTCGGCACGAGCGCGCGCGCCGCCGAAGCCGGCTTCCCCGTCGTCCGCATTCCGGAGGCCAAAAGGAAGTTCAAGAGCCCGGCCGTCGAGCGGACCATTCAGCGGGTCCGCTCCTCCATCGGCAACAAGGAATTGGGCTGGATGTTTGAGAACTGCTTCCCCAACACCCTGGACACGACGGTGGAGTTTGAGGTGCTCGACGGCCGCCCCGACACTTACGTCATCACCGGCGATATTGACGCCATGTGGCTGCGGGACAGCACGGCGCAGGTCTGGCCGTATCTGCCGCTGATGAAAGAGGACCCCGCCCTCCAGCAGTTGATTGCCGGGGTCATCAACCGCCAGACCCGCTGCATCCTCAAGGACCCCTACGCCAACGCGTTCTACAAGGATGAATCCAAGGTCAGCCACTGGAAAAGCGACCTCACCGAAATGAAGCCCGGCGTCCATGAACGCAAATGGGAAATTGACTCGCTCTGTTATCCCATCCGGCTTGCCTACCACTATTGGAAGCACACGGGCGATACCGCCCCGTTCGACGCCGCCTGGCGCGACGCCCTGCGGCTGACCCTGCAAACCTTCCGGGAACAGCAGCGCAAGACCGGCCGGGGCCCCTACCGCTTCCAGCGCCGCACCGAGACGCAAACCGACACCGTCGCCGGTCGCGGCTACGGCAATCCGGCCAAGCCGGTCGGCCTGATCTTTTCCATCTTCCGTCCCAGCGACGATGCGACCATCTTTCCGTTCCTGGTGCCGGCCAATTTCTTCGCCGTGGTCAGCCTCCGCCAGGCGGCCGAAATGGTCGAGACCATCCACCGGGACAAAGACACCGCGGCCCAGTGCCGCGCGCTGGCCGGCGAAGTCGAGCAGGCGCTCCAGCGCCATGCCATCGTGAACCACGCCCGGTTCGGACGGGTTTACGCCTACGAGGTGGATGCGTTTGGCAACTACTACTGTATTGATGACGGCAACGTCCCCAGTCTGCTGTCATTGCCGTATCTGGGGGCCGTCAAACCCGGGGACCGGGTTTACCGCAACACCCGCCAGCTCGTGCTGTCCGACGCCAACCCCTACTACTGCCAGGGCAAGGCGGCCGACGGCCCGGGCGGCCCCCACGTGGGCATGGACATGATCTGGCCGCTGGGCTTGATCGTGCAGGGGCTGACCAGCACCGACGACCGGGAGATCCGGCGCTGCCTGGTGACCCTCCAAAAAACCCATGCCGGCACCGGGTTCATGCATGAAGCCTTCCACAAGGATGACCCGACGAGGTTCACCCGCGCCTGGTTCGCCTGGGCCAACACCATCTTCGGCGAACTGATTCTGAAGGTCTTTCAGGAACGCCCACGCCTGCTCGATTAAGGGGACACCTCTCCCCGCCCGCGCCAAAACCGGAACGCCAAACAAACGTGCCGGCAGGACCGCGGGGTTTTCCCGCGCGTTCAGGCCTTCGAGCGCGCATTCCGCTTCAAGGAGTCCCGCTCCGGCAGGCCCGGGCCGGGGCCGGGGGCGCGGGGCGCAAGAGAGTTGACTTGGAGAAGCTGATTGGCAGTATCTTGCCGGCTTATGCGGCTGGCAGCCGGGATTGTCCGCCCGGGTCGAGCCCGGGCCAGGCAGCCCGGGGCATCGCGCCCGCCGCCGCGGTTCGGTTTATAGTATGCACAAAATAGTTTCAAAAGCCCGTCTCAGCCCCAACGTGACCCGGCTGGATGTTGAGGCGCCGCGCCTGGCCCGGATTCGGCAGCCCGGCCAGTTTGTGATTGTCCACCGCGCCGAAGGGGCCGAGCGGATTCCGTTGACGATTGCCGACGCCGATCCGGAGGCGGGGACCATCGCCCTGGTCATTCAGGCGGTGGGCAAGAGCACGCGGGACCTGGTGGCGCTCGAGCCGGGAGAGGCCATTGCGGACATTGCCGGTCCGCTGGGCAAACCCACCGAGCTGATTGCCTCGGGCCGCGCTCTGTGCATCGGGGGCGGGGTGGGAACGGCGGTTGTGCATCCGATCGCGCAGGGATTGCACCGGCGGGGCGTCAGCGTGCTGAGCGTCATCGGCGGCCGTAGCAAGGAGTGGGTTATCTTCGAGAAAGAGCTGCGCGCGCTGGGCGAGGTGATCGTTTGCACCGACGACGGCAGTTACGGCCGGCGGGGGTTCGTCACCGACGCCGCGCGGGAGGCGTTGGCGGCCGGGGGGATTGACATCGTGTATGCGGTGGGTCCGGTGCCGATGATGCGGGCGGTGGTGAACCTGACCCGGCCGTCGGGCGTGCGCACGATTGTCTCGCTCAATCCGGTGATGGTGGACGGCACGGGCATGTGCGGCGGGTGCCGCGTCGCCGTGGGCGGCCAGACGCTGTTCGCGTGCGTGGACGGCCCCGAGTTTGACGGGCACCTGGTGGATTTCGACCTCCTCATGGACCGCCTGACCACCTACCGCGAATTCGAACAGGCGGCCAATGCCGCGTGCGAGGACGGCGCCTGCCGGATTGGCCTGCGCTGAGGGCACCGTGCGCGGCCGAGTTCCAAAACCCTTTCCCTTGCGATTGTGAGCTCCAAGTTGACGACCAAGCAACGACTGCAACTGGACCGGCAAAAAATGCTGGAACAGGACCCGCTGATTCGGAACACCAACTTCAACGAGGTGAACCTCGGTCTGCCCGAGAAGGTGGCGCTGATCGAAGCCGAGCGATGCCTCCAATGCCGGGACCCCAAGTGCGTCGCGGGGTGTCCGGTCATGGTGAACATTCCGCGTTTTATCGAACTGCTGTCGGAGGGCGACCTGGCCGGCGCGGCGCGGTCCTTGCTGGACGACAACGCGCTGCCGGCCATCACCGGGCGGGTCTGCCCGCAGGAGACGCAGTGTGAGGTCGAGTGCATCCGCGGGCACAAAGGCCTGCCGGTGGCGATTGGTTACCTCGAGCGGTTCGTGGGGGATTGGGCTCGTGACCATGCCGACCAGGTGCCGATGGTCGTGGCCCCGCGCACCGGCAAACGCGTGGCCATCGTCGGCGCCGGCCCCGGCGGGTTGACCGCCGCCGGCGAGCTGGTCAAGCGCGGGCACGATGTCACCATCTACGAGGCGTTGCACAAACCGGGCGGGGTGCTGGTTTACGGCATCCCGGAATTTCGTCTGCCCAAGAAAATTGTCGAAGCCGAGGTGGCGCGGCTCGAGGCGGCCGGCGTCAAGATTCTCTGCAACACCGTCATCGGCCGCACCTACACCCTGCCGGAATTGCGCCAGGCCTTCGATGCCGTGTTCATCGCCAACGGAGCCGGGTTGCCGGTGTTCATGGAAATCCCCGGCGAGAACCTCAAGGGCGTTTATTCCGCCAACGAATACCTCACCCGGGTCAACCTCATGGCGGCCTACCAGTTTCCCCGCGCGGACACCCCCGTCCTCATCGGCAAACGCGTGGCCACCGTGGGCGGGGGCAACGTGGCCATGGACGCGGCGCGCACTGCCAAGCGCATCGGCGCCGAGACTTCCATGATCATTTACCGCCGGACGCGCAAAGAGATGCCGGCGCGCGCCGAGGAAATTCATCACGCGGAGGAGGAGGGCATCCAGTTTGAGTTCCTGGTGGCGCCGGTCGAGGTGATCGGCAACGACAAACATTGGGTCACCGGCCTCAAGTGCGTGCGCATGCAACTGGGCGAGCCCGACGCCTCCGGCCGCGCCCGTCCCGTCCCCATCCCGGGCTCCGAGTTTGTCATTCCCTGCGACATCGTCGTTGTAGCCATCGGCACCCGCGCCAATCCGCTGCTGACCTCCACCTGCCCCGAGCTCAAGCTCAACAAATGGGGCAACATTATCGTGGACGAAAAAGGCATGACCAACCTGCCGGGCGTTTTCGCCGGCGGCGACATCGTCCGCGGCGCGGCCACGGTCATTCTGGCCATGGGCGACGGCAAACGGGCGGCGGCGGCGATTGACGAGTATCTTCGCCAATCCTGAGCGGGCGCGCCGGGCCGGAGACCAGGGGCGACGTGAAAGTCGTCCCCACCCGCCATCAGGCCGGTCAAGAAGGGGATTGATTCACTTGCCAAGGCGGCGGTGCCCGCCGAAACTGGGTTATGCGTCGTCGCTTGTTCTCGAGCCTGGTTTTCGCGCTGCTGTTCCTGCCGGGGTGGCTTTGGGCGGCACCCGCTTCGTTTCGGTTTGCGTGGCTGAGCGACACCCACGTCGGTTCGCAAACCGCAGCCGACGACCTCCGCGCGTCCGTCCGCGACATCAACAGCCTGACCGGTCTGAGTTTCGTGGTGGTTTCCGGCGACCTCACCGAGTACGGCTCACTGGAGCACTTGCGCCTGACCCAGGCGATTCTCAGGGAGCTGAAGGTGCCGTGTTATGTGCTGCCTGGCAACCATGACACCAAGTGGTCGGAGTCGGGGGCAACGGACGTGGCGCGGCTGTGGGGGGCTGACCGATTCGTATTTGACCATGGGGGTTATCGGTTCATCGGGCTGCACCAGGGACCGTTGATGAAAATGGGCGACGGGCATTGGGCGCCGCAGGACGTGCGCTGGCTGGAACACACCCTGAAGCAGTTGAAGCGGCCGAACCAGCCGGTCATTTTCGTAACCCATTATCCGATAGACAACGGCATCGCGAACTGGTTCGTGGTGCTGGACCAGCTCAAGCGTCACAACGTGCAGGTGGTGCTGTGCGGTCACGGCCATTCCAACCGCAAACTTTCCTTTGAAGGGGTGCCGGGCGTCATGGGCCGCTCGAACCTGCGGGCACGGGCCGAGGTGGGCGGCTACAACCTGGTCGAGGTGGGCGGCGGCGCCATGACGTTTTCGGAGCGGATTCCCGGCCGGGAGACCAAACCGGCCTGGCACTCGGTGCCGCTGGGGCTGCGCGATTACACTTCCGACACAAACCAATATCCGCGCCCCGATTTTTCGATAAATGCCCGCCATCCCGAAGTCCGGCCGCGCTGGAGCTTTGACACGGGCTACACCATCGCCAGCAGCGCCGCGGTGTGGGAAAACCTGGCGATGGTCGGCGACGCCTCCGGCACGCTTTACGCCCTGGACCTGGATAACGGCGAACCCGTCTGGAAGTACCGGACCCGCGGGGCGGTCTATTCCACCCCCGCCGTGGCGGAGGGGCTGGTGATTGTGCCCTCGACGGACGGCACGGTGTATGCCTTGCGCGCCGCCTCCGGGAAAGTCGCCTGGCGCCGGAAAACCAGCCGGCCCATCGTGGCGTGCCCGGCCGTCACCAACGGCGTGGTCTATTTGGGGTCCAGCGAGGGCAAATTCCGGGCCTTGGACCTTCAGTCAGGGCGGACACGGTGGGAATTTGATGGGGTGCGGGGTTTTGTCGAAACCCGGCCGCTGGTTTACGAAGGCAAGGTGATTTTCGGCGCGTGGGACCAACACCTTTACGCGCTCGATGCCCGGTCTGGCGAATTGCTGTGGAGATGGAAAGGGGACAAGGCTGGCGATTTGCTGTCGCCGGCGGCTTGCTGGCCCGTCGGCGCCGCGGGGAAAGTTTTCGTGGTGGCACCGGACCGTCAAATGACCGCCCTCGAGGCCAGGAACGGCCGGCAGGTCTGGCGCACGGGTGAGTATGTGGTTCGCGAAAGCATCGGATTGTCCGAGGACGGGCGCCGGGTCCATGTCCGCGCCATGAACGATTACTTTTACGCGTTTGCGACCGACGCCGAAACGCCGGTTCTGGTCTGGCGGAACAATGCCGGCTTCGGATACGACATCAACTCGGCCATGCTGGCCGAGAAGGACGGCACCGTCTTCTACGGGACCAAGAACGGCGTCGTTTATGCCCTCGACAGCCGGAGCGGGGAGATTCGGTGGCAGCACAAACTGGGGGTGGGGATTGTCAACACGCTGGTGCCCTTGGGCGCGGACCGGGTCCTGGCGACCGATTTCGATGGCCGGGTGGCATTGATTGAGCGAACCCGCTGAGGCCGCGGTCCAGGCTGGGATGTTTTGAACCGAAGTGAGCCCATGAAACCGCGGCCCCGTGCAGGTTTGAACAGGCCGGCATCAGCATTCCACGGCCGCGGCGGGGGTGGGCGGTTGAGGCGGGCTTGGGTGGCCGGCTTGTTGATGGCCAGCCAGCTCCTGAGTCTCGGCGCGCCGCTGGTGATTGACGATTTCGCCTACCCGAGCACGACGACCGCGCGCTGGGCGTGGAGTGCCATCAGCGCGCCGCCGGTGACCATGGCCATGTCGGGGGAGTGGGGCGAGGAAACCGTGATGACGTTGCCGTGCGATTTTGCCACGCGCGAGGGACGCTGCTACTGGGACCGGTCGGTGACTTTGAACCTGGCCGCTTGTACGGATTTCGCCCTCGAATTGTTCGCGCCGGACCCGGGCGCCATTTCGCATTTCACCCTGTATTTCCGTTCCGGAGCCGGCTGGTACGGGCGGCCGGTTTCCCTCAGCCAGGCCGGCTGGCAGCGGCTGCGGTTCACCCGGAGCGAATTCACGCCGGAGGGCGCGCCGGCGGGTTGGGACAAGGTGGATGGCATTCGTCTTTCGCCCTGGAAAGGGGCATCCCGCAACACGTATCTCGCCTTGCGGGAATTGCGGGCCTACACCCCCGAGGTGCTGCTGCTGCGGGACGCCCTGACCAGCAATCCAGACATCGTGCAGCAGACCCTTGACCGGCACCGGGACTGGCTGGGCCGTTACGGGTTGGAATGCGGCGTGGTGTCGCGCGCGGAGGTGGAAGGCGGCCTGCTCGCGGGGGCTCGCCTGGTGGTGCTGCCTTACAATGAAAACATCTCGAGCAATGAGTGGACCGCCTTGGAGAACTTCGTGGCCGCCGGAGGCAAGCTGCTGGTTTATTACCTGCTCCCGTCGCGGATGGAGCCGCTCCTTGGAGTCCGCCGGACCGGTTGGGCGCAGGGCGATTACGCGACGTGGGTGTTTTCAGACCCGGCGATTCCCGCGCTGCCGAGCCGCGTGCAACAGGCGTCCTGGAACATCACCTTCGCGGTTCCAAACGGCACGCTCAATTCGCGGGTCATTGCCACGTGGGAGGACAGCCGCGGCGTGTCCACGGGCCGGGCGGCATGGGTGCGGAGCGACCACGGGTATTTCGTGTCGCACGTGTTGTTGGGCGACGATGCGGAAAACAAAAGCTACGCGTTGCTGTGCTTGTTGGGCTGGTTCCTCCCGGACGCCTGGCCCACGGCCGCCAGCGGCGCGATTGAATCCATCGGGCGGCTGGGGCCGTATCCGGGTTACGCCCAAGCCGAGGCCGGCATCCGCGAGGCCGCGCGAACCACGCTGCGCGCGGCGCGGGTCGAGGCCGAACTGGCGGCCGCCGCCGCGGAGCGGAGCCGCGCTTTGCTGGCGGTGACACGGACGAACTACGCGGAGGCGGTCGAGGCGGCGCATTCGGCCCAGGCTCGCTTGAAGCAGGCCTATTACCTGTCGTTGAAACCGGTGACCCCGGAATTCCGGGCGATGTGGGAGCACCATGCCACCGGACCTTATCCCGGCAATTGGGCGGCGGCGATTGACGCCCTGGCCACCAACGGCTTCACGGCCGTCTTTCCCAACATGCTGTGGGGCGGGCTGGCGCATTACAACAGCGCGGTGCTGCCGCGCTCGGCGGATTACACGAATTACGGCGACCAGATTCAGGCGTGCGTCAACGCCGCCCACGCCCGCGGACTCGAGGTCCATGTTTGGAAGGTAAACTGGCGGTTGAGCGGCGCGCCGCAATCTTACGTTGACGCGCTGCGGGCGGCAGGCCGGACCCAGGTATCAAGCAGCGGCCAGCCGACCGACTGGCTCTGCCCCTCGCATCCCGACAACCTGGCCCTGGAGACCAACTCGATGCTCGAGGTGGTGCGCAATTACCCCGTGGATGGCATTCACTTCGACTACATCCGATATCCAGGTTCAGACTACTGCTATTGCGCGGGTTGCGGCGCGCGATTTCAAAGCCAGACCGGCCAGACGGCAGCCAACTGGCCGGCGGACGTTCTGGCCGCCGGGCCTCTGCGCACCGCCTTCCTGAACTGGCGCCGCGCCCAAATCACGCGGCTGGTGGCGGCGGTTTATGCCGGCACCAAGGCGATCAAGCCCGGCGTGCGGGTATCCGCGGCGGTTTTTCCGGACGCGGCCAGCGCCTACGACGGGGTGGGCCAGGATTGGCGGCAGTGGATTGCAGACGGGATTCTGGATTTTGTGTGCCCAATGGATTACACGACCAGCTTGAGCCAATTCACCAACCTGGTGGCGCAGCAACTGGGATTTGCGGCGGGACGCATCCCCCTGTATCCCGGCATCGGCGCCTACGTGCTCGAGCCGGACGCCTTCCTCGCCCAGCTCCAGGCCACCCGCACCGCCCGCACCGGCGGGTTCATCGCCTTCGAGCTGAGCCCTGGCGCCGTCAAAAGCCTGTTGCCCCCCGTGCACGCCGGCGCCACCGCGCCGGATGAGCCCGACACGGACGAGGATCTGCTGCCGGACAGTTGGGAAGGGCGCTGGTTTGGGAACATGACTGCGGCCGGAACCCACAGCGACAGCGATGGCGATGGCATGCGCGACTATGACGAGTATGTCGCCGGCACTGATCCAACGCAGCCCAATCCCCGCCTCACCGTGCAGGCGCGCTGGACCGGCAGCGCCGTCGAAATCTGCTTCCCCACCCAGCCGGTTGAAGGACCCGGCTATCAAAATGCCGAGCGCCGTTATCGCCTCGAGACCCGGCCGGGGCTTGAACCCCAAGCGGCTTGGCTGGCCGTGCCGGGGTTCGAAGACCTCCCCCCTGCCTCCGGTTCCGGCTTGGTGACCTGCACCGTCACCCCCGTCGGGGCCGCTCCCGCTTTCTTCCGCACCCGCGTCTGGCTGCAGCAGAAGCCGTAACCGAAAGCAGCGTGGAGGCGTCTTTTTCAAGAAGCAGCCGGCTTTTTTGTGCCGTAGGCCAGGAATTCGGGCGGAGGCCGCGGCCGGAATTGACTTGAATTGAATTGAGAGCCGCTTGCGGAACCGCTATAAATGAGAGGTCCGCCAGTGCGGACCGCACGCATGATGAGACGATTGTTAGTCCTGAGCCTGGCCATGGTGGCCGCGGCTCAAGCTGCGACCCCGAAGTCGGGGGCGGAGTTGTATGAAAGTTCGGCGGCGGTCACGGCGCAGGGGGAGATTGACCGGTTGGTTCTGGCGCGGCTGACGCCGCTGGGGATTAAACCCGCCCTGTGTTCCGACGAGGTGTTTGTCCGCCGAGCCTATCTGGATGTCATCGGGACGCTGCCCACCGCCAAAGAAGCGCGCGAGTTCATCGAAGACCCGGACACCCAGGGCAAGCGCGGGCGATTGATTGACCGGCTGCTGGAGCGGGACGAGTTTGCGGACTACTGGTCCATGAAATGGGGCGACGTTTTGCGGATCAAGGCCGAGTTTCCGGTGAACTTGTGGCCCAACGCCGCCCAAGCCTATCACCGTTGGGTCCGCGCGTCCCTGGCGCAGAACAAGCCCTACGACCAATTCGCCCGGGAACTGCTCACCTCCAGCGGCAGCAATTTCCGCGTCGGGCCGGTGAACTTCTATCGGGCGATTCAGAATCGAACCCCGGAAGGCATCACGGCGGCTGTCGCGCTGGCGTTTATGGGGTCGCGCGCCGACACCTGGCCATCCAACCGCCTGGCCGGCATGGCCGTCTTCTTTTCCCAGGTCGGCTACAAGCCCACGCGCGAGTGGAAGGAGGAAAACGTCTTTTGGGACCCGCTGGCCGGCCTTTCCCTCACCAACAGCCCGGCGGCGGGCGAGGCCCCGCAGCAGCCGGCGAGCCGTCCGCCGCAGGTGGGGGTTTTCCCCGACGGCACCCGCATCGAGCTGCCGGCGGATCGCGACCCGCGCGAAGTGTTCGCCGACTGGCTGATCAGCCCGAAAAACCCCTGGTTCACGCGCAGCATTGTCAATCGCCTGTGGTCCTGGCTGCTGGGGCGCGGCATCATTCATGAGCCGGACGATATCCGGGAGGACAATCCGCCCACCAATCCCGAGCTGCTGGCTTACCTGGAGAAGGAGATGATTGCCGGCCGGTATGACGTGAAGCGGCTATTGCGGCTGATCCTTAACTCGCAGACTTATCAGTTTTCGTCCGTGCCCCGGCCGCCGGTCGAGGCCGCGGAGGCCAACTTCGGCAGCTACGCGCTCCGGCGGCTGGACGCGGAGGTGCTGATTGACGCCATCAACAAGGTGACGGGCACTTCCGACCTTTACACCAGCGCGATCCCCGAGCCGTTCACCTACATTCCCGCGGATATGCCCGCCATTGCCCTGGCCGACGGCAGCATCACCAGCCCGTTCCTCGCCTTGTTTGGCCGGTCCGCCCGCGCCACGGGCATGGAAAACGAACGGGTGAACCGGATGGTCCCCGCCCAATGGCTGCATCTGTTGAATTCCAGTCACATCCAGCGGAAGCTCGAACAGGGGCCCAAGCTCCGCGCGATTGTGGATTCCGGGCGCAAGCCGGAGGAGATGGTGCAGGAATTGTATCTGACCATCCTGTCCCGTTTCCCCACCGTGGAGGAAGTCAAGGCGCTGGAGGAGTTGGGCCGGCCGGGGAGAACGGGGCGGACCAAATCGCGCGAGGACTGTGTGGACATCGCCTGGGCCTTGATCAACAGCACCGAGTTTCTTTACCGCCACTAACCGCCATCATCCGCATCATTGAGAGAGCATCGTTATGAACCCTGAATCCAGTTCTTATCGCTGTGCGGGCGGCATCGAATCGCTGGGCATGACCCTCAGCCTGTCCCTGTCGCGGCGCGAAGCGCTGCGGGTGGGCTTGTTCAGCGCCGCCGGCCTGCTGCTGGCCAGCCATCCCCTGTTGAACGCCGCCAGGGCCGCCACGCCCGCCGCCCCCCCCGCGCCGGCGTCGGGGAAGGTCAAGGCCCGGTCGGTCATTCAAATCTTCCTCTGGGGCGGAATGTCGCACAACGATACATGGGACCCCAAGCCCGATGCCGGCTACGACTACAACGGGCCGGTGAAGAAGTTTCTGCCCACCAATGTGGATGGGATTCAATTGAGCGAATGGTTTCCGCAACTGGCCAAGCAGGCGGACAAATACGCGCTGATCCGGAGCGTGACCCATCGCAACAACGGGCACGAGACCGCGGCCTACCTGATGCAGACGGCGCATGTGCCCGGCGAGCGCCTGGCGTACCCGAGCATTGGCGCGGTTTTTGCCCTCTTCAAGGGCCCGGAATATAAAGGCTTGATTCCGCCCTACGTCGTGTTGACCCGTCCGCAGGGCCGGTTCTCGGAGGAAGGGTTCCTCGGGCCGCGATTGAAACCCTTCGCGACCGGCGGGGACCCGAACGCGAGCCGGTTCGAAGTCGAGGGGGTGGTCGCGCGGGGCATCACCGACGAGCGGCAGAAGCGGCGGCGGGACCTGCTGGAGCGGCTCAACACCCTGGGCAGGGCGATGGAGGCAAGCCCGCAGTTGGCGGTGGCGGAGGAAACGCGCAAGCAGGCCTACGAGCTCATCCTGGGCGAAGGCAGAGAGGTGTTTGATTTGTCCCGGGAAAAGCCGGAGCTCCGCGACCGCTATGGCCGCCACACTTTCGGTCAGGATTGCCTGGCGGCGCGGCGGATGGTCGAGGCCGGGGTCCCCTATATTGTGATCAATTACCCGGGCGGTTGGGACACGCATAAAGACCACTTTCAGACCATGGCGCGGCAATGTCCGCAACTGGACCAGGGCCTGGCCGCGCTGCTTCTGGACCTGCACGAGCGCGGGCTGCTCGAGAGCACGATTGTCTGGTGCTGCGGCGAGTTTGGACGCGGACCCAAGGTGGACTGGCAGCCGCCGTGGAACGGGGGGCGAAACCACTATGGCAACGTGTTCACCGCGCTGGTCGCCGGCGGCGGGTTCAAGGGCGGGCAGGTGGTTGGCGCCTCCGACGCCAAAGCGGAGGAGGTCAAGGACCGGCCGGTTTACCCGGTGGACCTGTTGGGGAGCATTTACACCCTGGCCGGGATAGACTACACGGCCAAATTACCGCACCCGATGGGCCTCGAGGCCCGGGTTCTGCCGGACCCGTCTGAGGGGGTCAAGTCCGCCGGCTTGTTGAAGGAAATCATGTGACCATGCGAGCGGCGAACGGTTTTGTGATTGCGGCGCTCGGGTTCCTGGCGCTGGCTCCCGCCACCTTGGGCCAACCCCGGCCTTACATCGGCTACGCCTATCCCGCGGGGGGCCGCCAAGGCACCGTGTTTCAGGTCAAGCTCGGCGGCCAGGGACTGGACGACGTCAACGCGGTGTTTGTGACCGGCTCGGGTGTCAGCGGGCGGGTGGTTGAATATCAGCGGGCCCTGAATCCGCAGGAGATCACGTTACTAAACGAGCAACTGCGCGAGCTGAAGCGGGCGCAAAAACCGGCTGAGGGGACCCGGGGCGCCGCCGCGCAAGCCAGTCCCGAGCCGACGATGATGATGATGTCCGAGGATGCCATGAGGTCTTCCGCCGCCGGCCGCTCGGGGGGAAACGGGGCCGCAGGTTCCGATCAGGCCGCGGAGCAACTGATCGCCAAAATCGAAAGGCGGCTCGCAGGTTATGTCAACCGCCCCGCCAGTGCGGCTCTGGCCCACATTGTTTGGGTGGAGATCACCATCGCGCCCGACGCGGCGGCCGGTCCCCGGGAACTGCGCCTGGGAACCCCTCGGGGTGTTTCCAACCCCCTGGTGTTCCATGTCGGCCAACTGCCCGAGCTCTGCCGCAAACCGATGGTGACCGCCCCCTTGCAGGTGTTGGGCAAAGAGGAGCTGGCTTTGCGCAAACGCCCGCCCGAGGAGGAGGAAGAGCGCATCACCCTGCCTTGCACCCTGAACGGCCAGATCGCCTCCGGCGAACGTAACCGTTACCGGTTCACCGCCCGCAAAGGGCAGCGGCTCGTGATGACCTGTCAGGCGCGGCAGTTGATCCCGTACATCGCCGACGCGGTCCCCGGCTGGTTTCAGCCGGTGCTGGCGCTCTATGATGCCCGGGGACGGGAAGTCGCTTACGACGACGACTACCAGTTCCGGCCCGACCCCACCCTTTTCTTCGAAGTGCCCCAGGACGGCGAGTATGTCCTGGCGATTTACGATGCCATTTATCGCGGCCGGGAAGATTTTGTGTATCGAATTACGGCGGGCGAAATTCCCTTTGTGACGAGTCACTTCCCCTTGGGCGCGTGCACGAACGCGCCGGCCAAAGTTTCGTTGCAGGGCTGGAACCTGGGCGCCGCAGAGAGTGATGCGCCGGGCCTCGAGGGCGGGGCCGGGCGTTACTCCTTTTGCGCGAGCTCCGGTTCGCTCATCTCCAATCCGCGTTGGTTCGACCGCGACATTCTGCCGGAAACCTTCGACCGGGAGCCGAACAACGCCACCGGGCAGGCGCAGCGTGTGTCGCTGCCGGTCATCATCAATGGCCGGATCGGTCGTTCCGGCGACTGGGATGTCTTTCAGTTTTCCGGCAAATCCAATGACACCGTGGTTGCTGAAGTTCTGGCGCGCCGGCTGGAGTCGCCGCTGGACTCGGTGGTCAAGGTCACCGACGCGGCCGGCAACCTCGTGGCCTTCAACGATGACTGCGAAGACCTCGAAGCCGGGGTCATTACGCACCACGCGGATTCCTGCCTGACACTCCGTTTGCCCGCGGACGGCACTTATTATGTTCATCTCGGTGACACGGCGCGAAACGGGGGCGAGGAGTTCGGCTACCGTTTGCGGCTGAGTCCGCCGCGGCCGGACTTTGCGCTGCGCGTGGTGCCCTCGAGCGTCAGTCTGCGCAGCAAGGGCAACGTCACGGTCAACGTCCACGTCATCCGCAAGGACGGTTTCACCGGCCCGATCCAACTCGCGCTGAAGGATCCGCCGGACGGTTTCTCCGCCAGCCCCGTCTCCCTGACCGGCACTCAAACCGTGGCGCGGCTGAACCTGCGCACCACGCTGCCGGAGACAGAAAAGCCGGTGAACCTCACCGTGACAGGCACGGCGCGCATTCAAGGCCGCGAGGTCACCCGGGAGGCCGTTCCGGCGGAGGACCGGATGCAGGCCTTTTTGTGGCGGCACCTGGTGCCCGCGGCGGATTTCAAGGTTTTGGTGTACGACCCCAATTATCAGCCCCCGCCCAAACGCGTTCCGCCGCCGCCGCCAGCCCCGGCGGAACCCAAACCCGTCCTGGTCGCCGCCAATGCCTCGGCCGAAAAACCCAAGTTCAGCAAACAACAGGTTGCCGGCCGGCTCCGTCAGCTCAAGCTGCTGTACGAAGAGGGTCTGCTGACCGACGAATTCCATGCGGAAAAAGTCGCCGAGTGCGAAGCGGCGCGCTGACCCGCTGAGGCCGCCGCCGGGGATTGCATCGGACTCAATTGCGGTTATCGTATAGGCAGGTATGGCAAAACGAATCTTTCTGTTGCTGGCGGTCAACTTGCTGGTCATGGTCACCATCACCGTGATCCTGGGCTTGTTGCGGGTCGGGAACTATTTCCCGCAAGGCGGCCTGGCCGGTTTGGCGGTGTTTTGTTTGATCTGGGGTTTTGCAGGCGCCTTCATTTCCCTGGGGCTTTCGCGCCTGATGGCCAAATGGATGATGGGCGTGCAGGTCATCCCCGCCGACACGCGTGATCCCCGGCTGCAGGAGCTGGTGCAGATGGTGCATCACCTCGCCCGTCAGGCCGGCCTGCCCCGGATGCCCGAGGTGGGCATCTACGATTCCGCCGACGTGAACGCTTTTGCCACCGGCCCGACCCGCTCGCGCGCCTTGGTGGCCGTTTCCACCGGCCTGTTGGGACGGATGCGCCAAAACGAGGTCGCCGGCGTCCTGGCCCATGAAGTCGCCCATATCGCCAACGGCGACATGGTTACCATGACCCTCATTCAGGGGGTGGTGAATGCTTTCGCGCTGTTCCTTTCGCGGGTTCTCGCGTTCGTCATCAGCCAGGCGCTCCGGTCCCGGGATGACCGCGGCGGGGGCTGGATTCAGTTCCTCCTGGCCCAGCTCTTTTACATCCTCTTCTCCATTCTCGGCTCGATCGTCGTCTTCTGGTTCTCGCGGATTCGCGAGTACCGGGCCGACGCGGGCGGCGCCCGGCTGGCGGGCCGGGACAACATGCTGGCGGCGCTGCAGGCCTTGCGCCGCCTCTACAACCCCGAAATCGCCGCGGCCGATGCCCGGCAGAGCCAGGCCTTCCAATCCCTGAAAATTTCCGGCGCCCGCGTAGGTCTGGCCAGGCTGTTCTCGAGCCATCCCCCGCTGGAGGAGCGCATTGCCCGCCTCGAGCAGGCAAACTTTTAGCGCGCGGATTTGAAAACGCCCCGCGCCGGCCGGACGGCGGCGTGGCCTGCGGCGGCCGGCCCGGGGAGCGGCCGGTTCTCCACTCTGGATCCGTGAAAGCGGCGGCTGTGCGCGCTGCACCGCTCCCCGCGGAGGTGCGCGGGGACCGGGTGGGAAGTCACTCGCCGTACGGGTTATTCCGTCTGGGTGGCGGCGAAGGCGCGTGTCTGGGCTTCGCGATAGCTGTGAAGGAAGAGGGTGTTGTCCGCGACGGCTTTTTCGATGAGCTGCTTGAGCAGGAACAGCTCCGAGCTGTTGATGACGGCGTGGACGCTGTATTGGAAGGCCTGCATCGGGGTAAAGGTCTGGAACGAGTTGCCCAGCAGGATGATCGTGGCATGGCGGCGCTGGCTCATTGGCATCGTTTGGAGCGTGAGCAGGGTCGAGTTCTCGCTGAGGTCGTTGGCCGCGAAGAGTTCCTCAACAATCACCACCTGGTAGCGAATCTGGCTGAAGCGAATCAGGAAATCGCTGTGGGTGGCGGCCGTATGCACCTTGTAGCCCAGCTCGGTCAGGGCGGTTTTGGCCGCATCCAGCCATTCCGGCGTCGAGAAGGCCAGCAGGGCCGGCTTGTCAGTGGCACTGATGAAATCGAATTTATTGGACATAAGCGCGGGTTACTTGAGTTTGAGCGCCATCGGAATGGGCGGGGGCGCGGCTTTGCCGCCGTCCTGCGGGCTTTTCATGCGGAGCGAGCTGATGCCGAGGGTGGACTCGCCGCGCGCTTTCTTGATGTTGTCAATCCCGCGCGTGACCGGCCCGCGCTTGGTGCAATAGAGCAGCGCGGTTTCCTCGGTGATCTTGCCCTGCTCGTAGGCTTCGAGGGCCGAGAAGTCGAACGTGCGCCAGCCGAAGGGCTGGCTGGCTTCGATGATTTCGTAGAAGCTTTTGCCTTCGCTTTCCCCCAGCCGGATGCTCTCCTGAGTGCGGAGATTGGACCCCATGATTTCCAACAGCGCGTAGCGTCCGCCCCCCACCTTGGGCACCAGCCGCTGGCTGATCACCCACCGGAGCGTGTCCGCCAGCCGCGCCCGAATCTGCTCCTGCTCGTCGGTCTCGAACATGCCGAGGATGCGGTTGATGGTCTGGCCCGAGTCAATCGTATGCAGCGTGCTCAACACCAGGTGGCCCGTCTCCGCCGCGCTCAGGGCGATCTTGACCGTTTCGCGGTCGCGCATTTCCCCGACCAGAATCACCTTCGGCGCCTGGCGCAGGGCGGCGCGCAGGCCGTTTGAAAACGTGTCGAAATCGGTGCCCAGCTCCCGTTGATTGAACGTGGCCAGGTCGTGGGTATGCACAAACTCGACGGGATCCTCCAGCGTGACGATGTGCACCGGGCGCGTGTGATTGATTTCGTTGAGCACCGCCGCCAGCGTGGTGGATTTGCCCGACCCCGTCGCGCCGGTCACCAGCACCAGTCCCGTCTTCTCCCGCGGAATCTCGCGAATGATGTCGGGAAACTTGAGCCATTCCAGGGTCGGAATCACGGTGTTCAGCCGGCGCAGCACAATCGAATAATTCCCGCGCTGCGAGAAGATGTTGATCCGGAAACGGGCCTTGTCGGTCAGCGTGTAGGCCGTGTCGCACGAGCCGCGCCGAATCAGGTCCGTCAGATGCCAGAGATTGTCCCCAATCAGGTTCAGGGCCACCGTCTCGGTCTGGAACGGCGTGAGCCTCTCGATCGGGGGGTCCAGCGTCACCGGCTTCAGCTCGCCGAAAGACTCCACCTGCAGCGGCTTGTCCACCGTAAACAGGAGGTCGGACACCTCCGGCTGGGACTCCAGCATGGTGGTCAGGACGTAATCAAGTTCGGGACGTCGCATAAGTTACATTTCCTCCTCGTCGGGGGGGTTGGGCAGGAACCCGCGGAATTTTTTCTTGTCGAAGGCCTTGTCATAGGCTTCCTCGGGCGAGATGCGCTTCATGCGCAGATGCTCCATGATCGCATCGTCCAGGGGCTGGTTGCCGAGTTTCTTGCCCACCTGGATCATGCCCGGAATCTGGTGGGTCTTGCCCTCGCGCACCAGGTTGGCGATCGCCGTGGTGAACACCAGAATCTCCAGCGCCGCCACCCGCCCCTTGCGGTCAATGCGCTTGAACAGGTTCTGCGCCACCACCCCCTTCAACGCCTCGGACAGCGTTGCGCGAATCTTGTTCTGCTGCTCGGCGGGGAAAACGTCAATGATGCGATCCACCGTCTTGGCCGCGCTCGGCGTGTGCAGCGTGCCGAAGACCAGGTGGCCCGTGCTGGCGGCCACCAGCGCCAGCTCGATCGTCTCCAGGTCGCGCAACTCGCCGACCAGGATGATGTCCGGGTCCTCGCGCAGCGCGCCCCGCAGGGCGGATGCGAACGACTTCGTGTGCACCCCGATTTCGCGATGGTTGACCAGGCAGTTCTTGCTCTCGTGCACAAACTCGATCGGGTCCTCGATCGTGATGATATGGTCCCGCCGGTTCTTGTTGGCGTAATCCACCATGGCCGCCAGGGTGGTGGACTTGCCCGAACCGGTCGGTCCCGTCACCACCACCAGCCCCCGGTGCAACATGGCGAATTTCTTCAACACCGCCGGCAGCGGGGCGTCCAGCTTTTCGAAATCCTCAAACGCCAGCACGCGGCTCGGAATCTGGCGGAACACCGCCGCGATGCCGTACTTCTGGTTGAAAAAGTTGGCGCGAAACCTCGAGATGTTCGGGATCTCGTAACCAAAATCCACGTCCCCCGTTTCCTCGAAATGTTTGATTTTATACTCCGGGGCGATCTCGTAGAGCATCTTCTTGAGCTCGTCGTTGTCCAGCGGGGGATGATCCACCCGGTGCAGCTCGCCGTTGATGCGGAGCATGGGGTTGTTGCCCGAGGAAAGGTGCAAATCGGAGGCCTTCTGCTCGAACATCAGGTTAAAGAATGCGTCGATTTTCGCCATAAATTCAGTACGCTCGGGTCCCGTGATAGCTAAATCCGCACCAACCGCCGCGCATGGCTGAAATCCCGGAGAAAATCGCCTCTGCCGCGTCCGGCGGGAAGCCCCTCCCGTTCGCCCAGTTCATGGCCCTGGCGCTGGATTGTCCTGTTTGTGGATATTATGAAAAGGAAGGGGACAGCATCGGCCGCCACGGCGATTTCTACACCAGCGTCAGCGTGGGTCCATTATTTGGGCAGTTGCTGGCCGCGCAATTTGCCGCGTGGCTGGAAGCCCCCCCCCTCGCCGCCAGCCCGCCCGAGGCCCCCCTGCACCTGGTCGAGGCCGGCGCCCATCGCGCGCTCCTGGCGCGCGATATTCTGTCCTGGCTCCAGCACCACCGGCCCAAGCTGTTCTCCCGCTTGGAATACTGGATTGTCGAGCCCTCGGCGCGCAAACGAACGTGGCAGGAGGGCGCTTTGGCGGCTTTTCAAGGCAGGGTCCGCTGGGCCAGCCACGTCGGGCAAGCCGCCGACGGCGGCTTGCGCGGGGTGTTGTTTGCCAACGAGCTGCTGGATGCAATGCCGGTCCACCGTTTTGGCTGGGATGCCTCCCGGCGGGTGTGGTTCGAGTGGGGTGTGACCCTCCAGGACGACCGGCTGGTCTGGGCACGAATGGCGCCTTCCTTCGACCCCGCGCCGGAGGCGCCCCCCGAATTGCTGGGTGTCCTGCCGGACGGGTTCATTCTCGAGCGTTGCCCGGCGGCGGAAGCGTGGTGGCGTGGGGCCGCAACCGTGCTCCAGACCGGCAGCCGGCTCCTCACCTTCGACTACGGCGGCCGCGAGGAGGATTTCTGGCGTCCCGAACGCCCCTTTGGAACCCTGCGCGCGTTCCGCCGACACCGCCAGCAACCCGATCTGCTTAGCAACCCGGGCCGCCAGGATTTGACCGCCGATGTGAATTTCAGCCGGATTGAAGCCGCCGGCCTGGCGGCGGGGGTGACCACTGAGACCTTCTCAACGCAGCAAGGTTTTCTTACCCGGATTGCCGGCCGCATCTGGGAGGGACAACTGGCTTTCGAACCGTGGACGACCGAGCACACGCGCCAATTTCAAACCTTGACCCACCCGGAGCACCTCGGACGCGCCTTCCGGGTTCTGCTGCAACGGCGCGAAACCTGACCCGGGTTACGCGGGCGACAGGAGCTCGTAGTTCAGAATTGAAAGACAATAAATGGCCGCGGTGTCCGCTCGCAGCACATTGGGCCCGAGCGTGATGGGGCGGGCGCCCGCGGTTTCGATTGCCTGCACTTCTTCCGGCGTGAAGTCCCCCTCCGGCCCAATCCACACGCCCACTGACGCCGGCCGGCGTCCGTGTTCCGCCTGGTAAGCCGCCAGATATTCCCGCGGGTGCCGCGCCCCGGGCTGCAAGGAGGCGACCAGCGACAGCTCGAAGCGCTGCGGTCGCGCGAGGTACTCCTGCAACCTGACCGGCGCTTCAATTTGCGGCAGCCACGGCAAACCGCACTGTTTCATGGCGCCGATGGCCACCAGCCGCCACTTGGCCGCCTTCAGCCCGGCCTCATCCGCATCCAGCCTTACGACCACCCGCTCCGAAATCAATGGAACGATTCGACTCACCCCCAGCTCGGTGGCCTTCTCCACAATGGTCTCGGCCGCTTTGCCTTTGGGCAAGGCCTGCATGAGCGTGATTTCAAACCGCGGCGCCGCAACCTCCTCCCGTTCAAGCACGGCCAGCGACACCGTCCGCCGTCCAGCCGATTCAACCCGGCACCGCAGCCGATGGCCGGCGCCATCCAGCACTTGAACGCATTCCCCGGCTTGAATCCGGAGCACCTGCAGGGCGTGATGCGCTTCGGGTCCCTCCAGTTCGAGCCGGGAGCCGCCGCAGGCCGCGGGCGGTAAATGGAACCGATGCATGCTGTCGTGGCCCGCCTGACCGCTCCTCAACGGAACAGTTTCTTCGCCTTCTCGAGGAAACTCTGGCTGATCGGGTTCTCGTGGCCGTTGCACAACTCGGCAAACTCCTCGAGCTTCGCCTTCTGCGCCGCGGTCAGACGACTGGGCACCTCGACATTGATGCGCACGTGGAGGTCGCCCTGGCCATAGCCCTGAATGTTCCTGACCCCCTTCCCCTTCAGCCGAAACACCGTCCCCGGCTGGGTGCCCGGCGGAATGCGCACCGACGCGCTCCCGTCGAGCGTGGGCACCTGGATTTCCGCCCCCAACGCGGCCTGGACAAAGCTCACCGGCACCTCGCAAAGCAAGTCGTCGCCGTCCCGCTGGAAAATCTCGTGCGGCTTGACATGGAGCACCACATACAAATCGCCGGGCGGACCCCCGCGCCAGCCCGCCTCCCCGTTGCCCGAGGACCGCAGGCGCGAGCCGGAATCCACGCCGGCGGGAATGCGCAGCGTGATCCTGGAGGTTTGCTCGCGCCGGCCGGTGCCGCGGCAACTCCGGCAGGGCCGGTCAATCACCCGCCCCGCCCCCTGGCAATGTGGACAGGTTTGCGCCAGGCTGAAAATGCCGCGGGAAGTAATCACCTGCCCCCGCCCGCCGCAGGTGCCGCACGTCCGAATGCGCGACCCTTCCTCCGCGCCGGAACCCCGGCACGTGCTGCAACGCTCGGGTTTGGTGACCGTGATCTCCTTTTCGCAACCGTGAGCCGCTTCCTCGAAGGTGATCTCCAGATCATAGCGCAAATCCTCGCCGCGCTGCGGCTGGCTCGGGTCACTTCGCGCGGTGCCAAAAAGGTCGTCAAAAATGCTTCCCCCGCCAAACACCTCGCGGAACACGTCAAAGGGATCGTGGAACCCGCCCGCGCCGCCAAAGCCGCCCGCCCGGCGGTCAAATGCGGCGTGGCCGTACTCGTCATAAGCGGCCCGCTTCTGGGGGTCCGAAAGCACCTCGTAGGCCTCTCCCAGCTCCTTGAACTTCTCCTCCGCGGCCTTGTCGCCCGGGTTTTTGTCCGGGTGGTACTTCACCGCGAGTTTCCGGTACGCCTTCTTGATTTCCTCCTCGCTCGCCCCGCGGGCGACCCCCAAGACTTCATAATAATCACGTTTGGCCATGGGAACAGCCTCAAGCGGAGGGGGCTTTGGCGACGATGACCGTGGCCGGACGCAACAAACGCTCCCGCAGCTTGTAACCTTTGCGCAGTTGCTGCATCACCTGGCCCTCGGGAATCTCCGCGCTCTCCTGTTGCGAAATCGCCTCGTGCAAATTGGGATCGAACATCTTGCCGGTGGCGTCCACTTCCTCGACGCCCGCCTCCTGCAGAACCGCCCGAAGCTGCTGGTAAATCATCGTTACGCCGGCCTGCAGCGACTTCCCGGCTTCATCGCCCGCGTTCTGCGCGGCGGACAACGCCATCTCAAAGCTGTCCAACACCGGCAACAGCTTCGCGATGAGGCCCTCGTTGGCAAATCGGACCGCCTCCACTTTTTCCCGCGCCGCCCGCTTGCGAAAGTTGTCAAAATCCGCCGTCGTGCGCAGCAGGCGGTCCCAATGCTCGTCGGCTTTCGCCGCGCGCTGCTTCAACTCCTCAAGTTGTTCGGGACTGATCGTCGCCACCTCGATCGGCGCCAGCGGCTCCGCTGCCTCCGCCTCCGGTGCGGCTTCAACAGGCGCGGACGCCGGCGGCGCCCCGTCCACCGGGGCTGTTCCGGGCGATTTTCTTGCCGTATTTTCTGCGTCTGTCTTCTTCATGGATAACCTGCGACCTGACTCCAATTTAAACAGAGTTTTAACATAGACAATTCCCCCGCATCGGGCAACCGGGATTTGGATTTGAGGCTGGATTTGAAACTCGGGCTTGAATGCAGCCATCGGTTCGTGGTTACTGGAGCCATGAAATCACTCCGACTCGAACAGCGGCGCGCGCGCCATTCCACCACCTGGCTGGCGGCGGGTTTGTTGGCGCTGGCCGCCCCGGCCATGGGCAAGGACCTGCGCGTCTATATCGGCACCTACACGGGCTCGGGCAGTCAGGGCATCTACCTGGCCCGCTTCGATTCCAATACCGGCCGCTTGAGCGCCCCTGAATTGGCGGCGGAGACCAGGAACCCGACCTTCCTCGCCGCTCATCCCAATGGCCGGTGGCTGTACGCCGTCGGGGAAATCAGCGACTTCGAGGGCAAACGCACCGGAGCGGTCAGCGCCTTTCAAATGGATTCGGCCACCGGCAAATTGACCCTGCTCAACCAGGAGTCGTCCGGCGGCGCCGGCCCTTGCCATGTCGCGTTGGACAAAACCGGCCGCTGTGTGCTGGTTGCCAACTACGGCGGGGGCAGTGTCGCCGCGCTGCCCATCCAAGCCGATGGACGCCTTGGCCCCCCCGGCAGCGTGATTCAGCATGCCGGCTCGAGTGTCAACCCCAAACGCCAGGCCGGACCTCACGG